>JBDHDM010000375.1:0-4340 GCA_039591515.1 Gemmatimonadota bacterium
CGCGTCGAGTTCAGATTGATGGACGCCCCATAGTTGGCCAGCCGGGGCGTTTCGCGGTTCAGCGAGAAGTCCTGAGACGGCTGAAGCGTCTCGTCCAGGAGCGGCCGATTCCGCCACGTCATGCCACCGCCCACTGTAACCGACAGGGCGCGCCGCCAACTCGGCGCCAGAACGGTCATGGCACCGCTGACCGACCGCTCTCGCTCGAGCACGATCAGCGTGTCCAGATCCGGCTCCACCACAAACTGACCGGCGTCGTCATAGCTCTGGTCGGCCGAAACGGAGAAGACGGGGTTTCCGAGCCCGGCGAACGCGTACGAAGCTCCACCCTCGAACTTGCCTCCGCTGGTGGTCACGCGTCCGAAGGCACCCCACGAGTGCCGGCCGACGAGGTCGTGGCCTCCGGTCTGGATACCGAGGCCGAAGCCGAGGAGCTCACGCCGCCGCAGGAAGGTGTCCTCTCCCCTCACCTCCGGCACCGCGATCGGATCGCCGTACGACACCTCCCAATACGTGGGCCAGAGGGTCGGGAACGCCGAGTACGGCTCCACCGCCTCCGGTCGCTCGCCCCGCTCGGTTCGTGCCGCCGTGGGGGTGAACCGCTCGATCGCCGGCTCGGCCGCGGGCTGGGTCGCAGGACGGAAGGGGATCCGTTCGACCTCCCAACCATCGACGTGATACCCGGAGAAGTAGAGCGTCCCGCCTTCCGCATCCACGGATGGATAGGCCGCGCCCGTGCGGACGTTGGTCAAGAGGACCACCTCCGATGTCCGCCCACTCTCGGCATCGACCCTCGCGCCCAGGACGTTGAAGATGCCGCTGCGATCGGACGACCACAGGAGCCACAGCCCGTCGGGGCTCCACGACGGCGCCAGGTCCATTGCCCGGTCCTCCGTGACTCGATGCACGAGGTTCCCCGTCCGCGCGTCGAGCACCACGACATCGTGGTACGCCCCGGGAACCCACCGGGTCGCGGCGATCCACCGTCCATCGGGGGACCATCGAGGGAAGGCCCAGTGCACCGACGGCTCCGCATCGACAAGCGTCGTGAGGTTTCCGCCCTCGAGGTCGACGGTCACGAGGGCGTTGGTTCCGTCTCCCTGCCGCACCGCCACGGCTTGCGCGCCGTCCGGCGACACACTCGGCTGGCCCAACCGTTGGCCACGGGTCAGCCTGCGCTCGGAGCCATCCAGACCGAAGAAGTACAGGTCCCCATAAGCCCGGTACGGATCGTCCAGCTCGAGCTGGCTCACCAGGAGCCGTCCGTCGGGCGTCCAGCCGAACGTGGCGAGCCCGTTCGTTCGTCCGAGCGAGCGGACCTCGTCCGTGACGAGGTCCCGGACCTTCAGCTGGGCGTCCGAACGGCCGTCGGACCGCGTGTAGGCGAGGAGGCGGCCGTCGGGCGAGGTGGTGGGATACAGACCCCAACGGGCACCCTCCGTGAGGCGCTCGGGCTCGGTGATCGGCCCGATTCTCTCGAGCGCTCGATCGAGGTCGGCGTACTCGGCCTCCAGCGAGTCCGTCCAGGCCTTCCACTCGTCGCTCAGTGCGACTCCGAACGCGTGCCGCCCCGCCGCGTCGAGACGGTAGGGCACCCACTGGCCACCGATCGCGTCGACGAGGTCCGCCATCTTCTCCTCGCCGTGCTTGTCGAGCAGGTACTCGAAGAAGAGCGAGCCGTACGCGTACGCCCGGTTGCCCCCGGGCCAGAGCGGGGAGTTTCCAGATGCCTGCCCGATGTCCTCGAATCGACCTTCCAGCGCCGCGGTGCGGAGCTGCATCTCGAGAAACGAGCCGCGAATCCGACCGGCGTCCGTCAGGCTGGACTCGTACCAGGTGGCGAGACCCTCGATGAGCCACCGGGGTGTGCCCAGCCCGGGGAAGAACGGCCAATCGAGAGAGACGCGACCGAAAACGACTCGCGCAGCCTTGCCGATCGGATTCGTGACGTGATCGAGGTGGACGATGTGCGCCAACTCGTGGGTGATCACCAGCTCCAACCACTCGTCGTTGTGCCCGATGGACATCTGGTCAACCGGGGGGCGGGCGAACACGGTGATGCGGTTCGACGGCGTCACCTGCGCGAAGCCGTTCGAGGTGTCGGTGTGGTCGGTGACGAGAACGTCGATCTTCCCCGAGGGAGGCTCGATGAAGCGTTCCGCGAGCAGTTCCCAGGCCCGCTCGGAGCGGTCCGCCGCCTGTCGCCCCAGGGTTTCGAGTCGCTCGGGAAACGTCACGCGGAAGTGCTCGGTCGTAATCGTGCGCCACGCCTCGTCGGGGGCCTGGGCGAGCAACGGCGGCGGTGGCACCCACACGACGCTCGCCACGGCCAGCGCCGCGGTCGATGCGCGGGCGCCTCGCTTGATAAGGCGTCCGACTCGGGCCCATCTTTCGGCCCCCCGTCCCAAACCGCGTTGCAGATGGCCGGCAAGAAGAGCTTCTGGTACCACCTCGGGCACGCCCTCGAGCGAGCACGGCCCGCGCCGGCTGGCGACCGCGCGGTCCCTGGTCTCGCGGAACGCAGGGCGGGAAAGGAGCCGGCGCCACGGGACCCCGGAACCCCGCCGTCGATCCCGGACGCCGACGAGCTTCTGTCCGCCGGTGTCGCCGTGGCGGTCGACCGCGCCCTCTCCGTGTGGACGGGGCGACACCCCCCCCGCCTCACGAGCCTCGTGCGGGCCGGAGCCTCCGGCGCGGCCGCGTCGCTCCTGGTCGACCTGCTGCGCCCCCTCGTGACCGGGAGGGGCGATCTCCCGACCATCGACCGAGGCACCGTCGACCGGATGCTCGCCGGGGTGGGCCAGGGGCTGATCTACGGCTCGTTGGTCGAGCCACGCCTTCCGGGCCCGGCCCTCGTGAAGGGCTCGCTCTACGGATCGGCCGAGTTCCTGACGGACCCGCTCGGGGGGCTGTCGGAGCTTCTCCACGGGCACGTGCCGCAACGCCACCTCCCCGTGCTCGGCGAGCTCCTGGACGGGTTGGCGGACCACGAACGGGCCTACCTGGAGCATCTGGTGTTCGGCATCGCGCTGGCGCTCCTCTACGAGTCGAGATCTTCCAGCAACGGGATCCTGCTCGACGAGGAGTAGGACTCCGCGACCTCGTCGCCGGAGGCGTAATACGTGTCAGGGCACGATACGATCCCGCCCCCGGCGTCGATCTCCGAGCGGCTGCGGCTCTCGGGCGGGAGGATCCCGAGAAGCTGCGCGCCACCCTCGGCCGGCGCACCGAAGCCCCGCACGTAACAGAACGCCTCGGGGCGGGCACGTACCGCCCCACCCACGTACCGGGCAGCGAGCCCGTCCCATTGATCGAGGAGCACGTAGCGGGCGCCGAGCTCGTCCGCGAGCGCCAGATGTGCGTCCGGCTCCTCGACGAATGGAAACGCTCGACTCGGATGCCCGCTGAGCGCGTAGAAGTGGCGCGGCTTGCGCGACATCACCACAGAGCCCCCGGGGAGGCCCCGTGACGTCCAGCTGGCCGCCGCCGCGAAGTGCCCGATCCGCGGCCCGTAGCACGCCCACGCGCCGGCCTCGCGTGATCGCGAGGAACACTCCCGGACCGTTCGGCTCGAGTCGAGCCACGTCCCCGCCGCGGGGAGTGCGAGCACGAGCATGGCGGCGGCGCCCAGCGGACCGACCGCGCCGGCCGGGAGTCGATTGGACACGGCCCGAAGCGCGGTTGCCCCGTAGACGAACACGAGGGGGAAGAGCGGCAAGGCGAAACGGTCGCCTCCCCACACGGTGGGCCAGACCAGGATCAGCCCCACGTAGAGCGGGAGGAAGAGCTCCGCGACCCCGACGCGGCTCCGGATCGAAACCGCCCACCCGCCGACGGTCGCGGCCACGAGCACGATCCCCAGCACACCGAGCAGCGTCCCGTCCTGCCCGACCACACCTGCCGGAACGTGCCTGAGCGCGTACGCACCCAGGTTCTCGACAATCCGCGGAATGAGCCCGAAGACTCCGATCGTCCCGAGCGCCGGCTGGTAGGGGTTCACCATCCAGAACTCGGTCGCGTACTGCGCCACGCCCTCACCGCGCCCTCGGAGCCACCATGCCAACATCGGGACGCCGAGTGCGCACGCGGCCACGGCCAGATGTGTCCACGCACGGCGGAGGGCGGCCCATCCGAGAACGGCGACGACGAGAGGCAATCCCGCCGAGCGCGTGAAATACGCGAGCCCCGCGAGGCATATGCCCGCCGCGAACCCGCCCCGTTCGATCTCACCGTCGACTCTCTCGGCCCGCTCGAACGACCACAGGGAGGTCATCGTAAGCGCGATGAACAACGGGTCGGAGAGGATCCACTGGCTGTAGAAGACGACCGCCGCGGAGAGA
>JBDHDM010000376.1:0-4292 GCA_039591515.1 Gemmatimonadota bacterium
GGCCGCCCGCGGGGACAACGAGCTGATCGAGTACCTGGTGGAGCAGGGCGGAGACGTCATGGTCGTGGCGCGCACCGGGCAGACGACGGTCGACATGGCGAACGGGCCCGTCCAGCGCATCAGCCCCTTCCCGGCGACCATCGCGCTGCTCGAGAGTCTCGGCGCCGTCAACAACCACAACTGCGTGGCCTGCTGAGGGCGAACCTTCGCCGCTGACGATCGAGTCAGCCGAGGACCGCGGTCAGGTTCCTTCTTCGGCGATCTCGACGAGGATCTCGTCGAACATCACCCGGAGCTCACCGTCCAGGCTGATCCGGAGCGTGATCTCGTCGAATTCCTCGCGCGTCATCTCGTACTCCTCGAGGACGGCCGAGATCTTCCCCTCGACCTGCTCCCGTGCGCGGGCACGGCCTTCCGCATCGTGCACGCGCGCGACCTCGCCGTGGAACTCGTCGCGGATCTCGTTGATCGCGAGATGGGCGCGAGCGAACTCGGTGAGCCGCTCCCGGGTGATCGGCTCGTCACTCTGAGCCGCAGCGGGATTCGCGCCCGCCGCGAGCGTCAGGGCCAGCAGGAGGAGCCCGCCCGCCGTGGTGCGCCTGGTCATCGTTCGATGGTTCATTTCGTGCTGCCGTCCACACACTCCGTGACGTGCCGGAGTGGGCAGGGACCAACATTCCGGCTCGGTCGGTAGTCTAGTACCGTGTAGCGGATGTCGTCGCACTCCAGACTTCGGGTACCATCATACCGATCTACGAATACTCCTGCCAAGGCTGCGGGAACGACTTCGAGGCGCTGGTCCGTGGCTCCGCCGTGCCGGCGTGCCCGCAGTGCGAGAGCACGGAGCTCGAGCGTCAGTTCTCGCTTCCCACGGCGCACACGTCGGGGACGCACAACAAGGCGATGCGGGCCGCGAAGGCCCGAGATCAGCGTCAGGGTCAGGAGCGCATGCACGCCCAGCGCGAGTACGAGCTGAATCACGACGATCACTAGGCGCTCTGCGGTCTGGCAGGCCGCGGCCGCCCTCCGGTTTGGCTTTCCGCCGGCGGGCGCGCCCGGTATACTGCGAGCATCCCCGACCGCGACCCGAAGTCTCAACGAAGCGGGCCGTAGAGGGGTCATAAGTAGTTGAGTGCCTTGCGGAAGGCGCGTTGGGAAACCTAGCTCGCAGACCGGGGTCTGTACCCTGATGAAGTCGTTCAGCGTCTCTTTGGCGATTCTCGGGGTCGCCCTCGCCCTGGCGGGCTCCGATGATGCACCCCCGCCGCACGCTCTCCCCATCCTAGGCGCGGGCTCCGGACCCTCGAACGAGGCGGTCTCGTCGGCCGTACGCGCGGGGCCGGAAGAGGACAACGCGGTCATCGGAGAGTACTGCGTCCGCTGTCACAACGAGCGGAGGCTCCGGGGCAACCTCTCGCTCGAGGAGTTCGACGCCGGAGAGCCGCACCTTTCGGCCGAGGTCGCGGAGAAGATGATCGTCAAGCTCCGGGCCAACATGATGCCTCCTCCGGGGGTGACGCGCCCCGCGGGAGACACGCTGGTCGCGCTGGTCGCAGCGCTGGAGGCGCGGATCGACGAGCAAGCGGCCCGGAACCCCAACCCGGGTGGTCGCACCTTCCAACGCCTCAACCAGGTCGAGTACGAGCGGTCGATCCGGGACCTGCTGGGGCTCGAGATCGACGCCGGCGCCTTCCTCCCACTCGACACGAAGAGTGCGAACTTCGACAACATCGCCGACGCCCAGCTGATGTCGGCGACGCTGCTCGACTCGTACCTCAACGCCGCGGCCTCGATCAGCCGGATGGCCGTCGGGGATCCTCAGGCTGCCCCGAGCTCTGCGACGTATACCAACCCGGGCTACGCGTCCCAGTGGGAGCGCGTCGAGGGGGCCCCGTACGGGACGCGTGGGGGCATCTCGGTGGTGCACAACTTCATCGCGGACGGGGAGTACGAGTTCCGGCTGGCGTTCGAGCACACGACGACGGGCGGCTACTTCGGCACCGTGACTCGCCACGAGCAGATCGAGGTCTCGATCGACGGCGAGCGGGTCGCGCTGCTCGACATGGACACCTGGATGAGCGTCGCCGACCCCAACGGCGTCAACATGCGTACGGAGCCCATCTTCGTTCGTGCGGGCCCTCGCCGCGTGACCGCGGCGTTCCTGAAGCGATCGGAGGGTCCCGTCGACGACCTCATGTCCCCGCACGACTGGTCCCTCTCGGACCGGCAGATCGGGGTGAGTGGGTACGGCATCACGTCGCTGGGCCACCTCAAGGATCTCGTGGTGGCGGGGCCGACCGGCGTGACCGGCGTCTCGGAGACACCTTCGCGGGCGCGCATCTTCTCGTGCCGTCCGACCACGTCGGACGAGGAGCGGCCGTGCGCCCGTGAGATCGTCTCCCGACTGGGCCCGCAGGCGTTCCGTCGACCGCTCACCGAGGACGATGAAGCGGCTCTGATGCGCTTCTACGAATTCGGGGTGGAAGAGGGTGGGTTCGAGGTGGGCGTGCGCACGGCCATCGAGGCGATGCTCGCGAGTCCCGACTTCGTGTTCCGTATGGAGGAGGCGCCTCGGGACGTCCGTGAGGGCGACAACTACGCCATCACCGATGCCGATCTGGCGGCGCGCCTCTCGTTCTTCATCTGGGGCCTTCCCCCGGATACCGAGCTCCGTGAGGTCGCGGCCGAGGAACGTCTTTCCGAGCCCGAGGTCCTCGAGGCGCAGGTGCGACGGATGCTCGCCGACTCGCGCTCGGAGGCGCTGGCGACGCGCTTCGCCGCGCAGTGGCTCCGCCTCGACGACCTCGACAAGGTCCACCCCGATCGACTGCTCTACCCGGACTTCCATCAAAGGCTCGCGGACGACCTGCGTCGCGAGACGGAGATCTTCTTCGCCAACCTGGTCGGGGAAGACGCGAGCGTCTTCGATCTCTACACCGCGGACTACTCGTTCATGAACGAGCGGGTGGCGCGGCACTACGGAATCCCCGGTGTGGTGGGTGAGGAGTTCCGACGTGTCGAGTATCCGAGCGAGTCTCGGCGTGGCATTCTCGGACACGCGAGCATCCTGACGCTCACCTCCGTCGCCGGTCGCACGTCGCCCGTGCTCCGGGGGAAGTGGGTCATGGAGGTGATCATGGGCACGCCGCCACCGGCGCCGCCCCCGAACGTTCCGACGCTCGAGGAGACCGAAGGTGCGGCGGACGGTCGGATGTTGACCACGCGGGAGCGGATGGAGCAGCACCGGCAGAACCCCACCTGCAACTCCTGTCACCGCTTCATCGATCCGATCGGCCTCGCGCTGGACAGCTACGACGTGACCGGGCGCTGGCGGATTCGCGAGAACGGCGTGGCGCTCGACACGCGGGGTGAGCTCTACGACGGGACACCCATTACCACGCCCAACGAGTTGAACGCGGCGCTCCTGCAGCGTCCGACTCCGCTCGTGCGGACCTTCACACAGAACCTGATGGCCTACGCCATCGGCCGGCGGGTCGAGTACTTCGACCAGCCCACCATCCGCGCGATCGTCCGCGAGGCGGCCGAGAACGACTACCGGATGTCGTCCTTCGTTCTCGGCGTCGTGAACAGCGATGCGTTCCGCATGCAGCGTGCGGGTCCGGTGGCCGACGCGGACAACTGACCAAGACCGACCCCGGGATTCCCGGACTCAGAGGAGATCGACGAACGATGAACTTCATCACCGGCAAGCACCTGGAGCGCCGCACATTCCTCAGGGGAATGGGTGCTTCGATCGCGCTTCCGTTCTTCGACGCGATGGTCCCGGCGGGTCGTCTTTCTGCAGCCAAGCGCGCCGAGGTGGATCCGACACGGCTCGTGGCCATCGAGATGGTGCACGGTGCGGCCGGGTGCAACGAATGGGGTGCGACCCAGAATCTGTGGGCACCGGCCTCGGTGGGGCGCGGCTTCGACCTCACCTCCAGCGCCCTCCAGCCCCTCGAGTCGTGGCGGGACCACCTCACCATCGTCAGCAACACGGACGTGCGGATGGCCGAGGCCTTCCAGGCTCCGGAGATCGGGGGTGACCACTTCCGGTCCAGTGCGGTGTTCCTCACGCAGTCTCATCCGAAGCAGACCGAGGGATCCGACGTCTACGTCGGCACCTCGCTCGACCAGATGCACGCTCAGCGGTTCGGGCAGGACACGCCGATCCCGTCCATGCAGCTGTGTATCGAGAACATCAATCAGTCGGGTGGATGTGCGTACGGGTACACCTGCGTGTATACGGACTCGATCTCGTGGGCCTCACCCACGGAGCCGCTGCCGGTCAT
>JBDHDM010000377.1:0-7579 GCA_039591515.1 Gemmatimonadota bacterium
GAGCGAGGGGTCGTCGTCGAGTGAGTCGTTGACGGCGACGACCTCGCCTTGCAGAGGGCAGTAGAGGTCGCTCACGGCCTTCACGGCTTCGATGGTTCCGAAGACATCCATCCGATTGAAGCTGGTCCCTCCATCCGGGAGCTCGACGAAAACCACGTCTCCAAGCTCTCCCTGCGCGTAGTCGGTGACGCCGACAGCGAAGACCCCGTCCTCGTCGGTGGCCTTCAGATACTCATGCTCTTCAGTGTAGTACAGGTCGCTCGGGATGTCGGACATCGTCTCCTCCAACGAGTGCTTCGGAGCCGCGCGTGCACGGTCCAAGGAACGCCGAAAGCCCGGGCGCCCGCGGCGGCGAGCCTGACGATACGGGGTTTTGAGCGTCGGTCAAGGCTCCTACTTTCCGCCCTTCCGGCCCTCGTCTCACCCTGTTTCGGACTGCCACTTCATGGAACCGGACGCCCGTTTCGCCGCGCTCGTGGCACCGCTCCGAGACGACGTCGAGTCCGGTGCTTCGGTGCTCGCACGGCGGGCCGCCGACGTCCTGCGGCGCGCTTCGGTGCGCCTCCAAGCCGGTTCTCTGGAGGAGTTGAGGTGGGGGCTCGGTGAAGTCGCAACGAGAATCTTGGACGCCCAGCCCGCGATGGCTCCGATGGTCACGCTCGTGCGGGACGTTCTCGTGGCCGTCGAGCAGGCCGATTCGCTGGAGCACGGAAGGCACGCCGCCGCGCGCGCGGCCGACCGGTTCCGCGGAGACCTGGAGGAGCGCGCACGGGCGGTGGCCGAGGCCGCCCGCACCGTCCTCCCCGTGGGCGGCCGGGTCGCGACCATCTCGTCCTCGGCCACGGTGAGGAGACTTCTCGAGGCCGAGGCCGCCCCGAGAGGGATCGGCGTGCTCTGCTTCGAGAGTCGGCCGATACGGGAAGGGCGGGTCCTGGCCGCCGCGCTCGCCGAAGCCGGGGTCGACGTGACCTTCGCCGTGGACGCCGCCATCCACCTTCTGGTCCCCTCGTGTGACGCGGTGATCATTGGAGCCGATTCCGTGGGAGACCTCGGCGTAATCAACAAGCTCGGCTCCGCTGCCGTCGCGGCCGCGGCCCGCGCAGCGGCGGTTCCCGTCTACGTCCTCGCCGACCAGACGAAGGTGCTCCCTCGAGGCTTCCCGCAGACGCTCGACGACGAGCGCCCCCCGTCGGAGGTGTGGGACGCGCCCCCCGGCGTTCGGGTTTGGAACAACTATTTCGAAACCGTCCCGATGACGTCGGTCTCGGCCGTCATCACCGAGGCCGGGGTCCAAACGCCCGAGGAGCTCGACGAGCGGCGTGCCGCCATCGATCTGCCACCCGGGCTCAGGGCGTGGGCGGCAGCCCGCGCCAAGCAGGGACCCTGACTCGGGCGGAGCGTCCACGAACGGCCTCCTACCTGCCGGCCGGGGGGTGTAGATTCTCTAGAACCCGCAGAAGACCGATCCCAGGAGCCGGACTTCACGATGTCGACCCTTCTCGCCTCTGCCCGCCCCGCGCTCACGGACCTGACCGAGCAGGAGCGGATGTTCCAGGAAGCCGTGCGCGACTTCGCTGCCGCGGAGGTCGCGCCCAAGGTGATGGAAATGGATCGCCGCGCCCAGATCGACCCGTCGCTGATCGAGGGGTTGTTCGAGATGGGCCTCATGGGCGTGGAGATACCCGAGCAGTACGGTGGCACCGGGGCCGACTTCTTCACCTCCATCCTGATCGTGGAGGAGCTCTCCCGGGTCGATGCGGCCGTGTCGGTCTTGGTCGACGTGCAGAACACGCTGGTCCTCAACGCGCTCCTGCGCTGGGCGACGGACGATCAGAAGGCGCGATTCCTCCCGGGTCTCGCCACTGACACCGTCGGCGCCTACGCACTTTCCGAGGCGGGTAGCGGGTCGGATGCCTTCGCTCTTGCGTGTCGCGCCACGCCGGAAGGAGGTGATTGGGTTCTCAACGGCCACAAGCTCTGGATCACGAACGGGGGCGAAGCAGGCCTGTTCATCGTCTTCGCCAACGTAGACCCGGAAGCCGGCTACAAGGGGATCACCGCTTTCCTGGTGGAGAGGGAGTCCAGCGGCTTCTCGGTGGGAAAGAAGGAGGACAAGCTCGGTATCAGGGCGTCGTCGACGACCGAGATCGTGTTCGAGAATGTGCGCGTGCCGGCCGAAAACGTGCTCGGTGAGGTGGGCGTCGGATACAAGATCGCGATCGAGACCCTCAACGAGGGTCGGATCGGGATCGGGGCGCAGATGCTCGGGCTGGCTCAGGGGGCGCTCGACCATACCGTGCGCTACGTGCAGGAGCGGGAGCAATTCGGCCGTCCGATCGGACGGTTTCAGGGAGTTCAGTTCCAGCTCGCCGAGATGGCCACCGAGATCGAGGCTGCGCGCCTGCTCGTGTACAACGCCGCGCGTCTGAAGGACGCCGGCCAGTCGTTCGTCACGCAGGCAGCGATGGCCAAGCTGTTCGCTTCGGAAGCGGCACAGAGGGTGGCGTCGACGTGCATCGATCTCCATGGTGGGTACGGATTCACGAAGGAGTACCCGGTCGAGAAGTTCTACCGGGACGCCAAGATCGGCACGATCTACGAAGGCACGTCCAACATGCAGAAGCAGACGATCGCCAAGGCGCTCTTGCGATGATGATCGGGCTGACGTCCAGCCTCGCCATCACCTTCGGGGTGGCCGAAGCGGTCCTGGTCTTCGCGATTCTGACGCTGCTCTTCGGTGCGAAGAAGCTCCCCGCCCTCGCTCGTGGGCTCGGGAGCGGCATTCGCAACTTCAAGGGTGAGCTCGAAGCGCCGCAGGACGACTCGGAGGACGAGGGCGACCGCTGAGCGCCGCCGCTCTCTCGAACGTCTCGATCGTCCTCGACCACCCGAAGGACGTCGTCAACATCGGCGGCGTGCTCCGTGTGATGAAGAACTTCGGACTCGACGACCTCCGCCTCGTCCGGCCCGACGAGTTCGACGCCTACCGACTGGAGGGGATCGCGCACCGGACGGCGGACCTCATCGAGGCATGTACGATCCACGACACGCTGGACGAGGCGATCGCCGACGCGACGTACGTGGTCGGCACCACCGCGAGAGCCCGGACCGCTGGGCGTACGTACGCCCGAGCCCGCGACGCCGCCCGCCTCGTCGCGGAGCGGGCGACTCTGACGGATCCGCCGGGCCGGGTCTCGCTCCTGTTCGGTCGTGAGGACCGGGGCCTGACGAACGAAGCGCTGGATCAGTGCCATGCGGTCGCCATCATCCCGACGGACCCCGAGTATTCCAGCCTGAATCTCGCGCAAGCCGCGCTCGTCCTCGCATACGAGATCTTCCTGGTCGTCGATGGCGGGCTTCCCGATCTGCCGCGGGGCCGTCGCGCGATGCGCCCCCCGACCCAGCAAGAGCTGGAACAGATGTTCGACGCCGTCGAAGAAGGCCTGAGCCGCATCGATTTCTACAAGGCCAGGAAGACCGAAGCCGTGATGCGGACGCTGCGTACGATCATCACCCGGGCCGAGCCCGACCTTCGCGAAACCCGGCTTCTGGCCGCCATCGGCTACGAGATCGGTCATTTCCTGGACCGTGAAGGACCGTAGGGCCGCCCGTATGACGTGGCTTCCCGCCACATCGGATTGTTGTGAGCCGCCGCCGATGGCCGCATTATGGAACTCAGGGATGACCTGACGCCGGGACGACTCGGCACGCTCCGCTCGACCTCCCAATGCCCCTATCAGATCTTCCGGACGCGCCGCCCCATAGCACGGATCGCTATCGCATCCTGCTCGAGGCCAGCCGCACGCTCGGCGCAAAGCTGAGCCCGGACGAGTTGTACGAGGCCATCTACCGGGAAACGGCGAAGGCGATTCAGGCTCCGGGCTTCTTCCTCGCGATCCACGATCAGGGACGGGACCTCGCCCGGGTGGTGTACTACGCCGAGGAGGGCCGAGGTCAACACATCGACGTCCCGTACCGCGGATCCGACTCCGAGGTCATCACCAAGCAGAAGGCCTCGATCGTCACCAGCGGAATGGCCGCCGAAGCGCTTCTCTCCCTCGGAGAAGAGGATTCGCGGCCGACGCAATCGGCCATCGTCGCCCCCCTGTTGCACGACGGACGCGTCCTGGGCTCGATCAGCGCACAGAGCTACGAGGAGGAGACCTACGGTGAGCATGACCTCGAGATGCTCGAGGGGCTCGCCGGCATCGCCGCCGTGGCGATCTACAACTCCCAGCAGTTCGCCGAGCTGGAGCGCCGCCGCAGGGAGGCGGAGGAGCTCGAAGAAATGTAGTCGGCTTGGTCGTCTCGGCCGCATCCGAGGTGCTCGACGTAGACGGCGTCGCGGTGTGGCTGAGGGAGCCCCGAACACCGGGGCGTTGCCGCATCGTCGACTCCGGTGGCGAAATCGCTCTCCCGATCGGGTTGGAATGGGAGCTTCAGGGCGAACTGTTCGAGGCGCTCGTGGAGAAGCACGAGCCGATCGTACTCGACAACCTGGCGGCACCGCTGAGCACGCTGCCCGATCACATCGCAGACCACCTCACCGGAGGCTCCGCCGTCGGTGTGCCCCTCATCCTCGGGGACGGGTTCGAGGGTGTGCTGACCGCAGGAAGTCGGCAGCCCAGGAAGTTCAATCGAGAAGACATCGCGGTACTCCAGCGACTCTCCAGCCAGGCGTGCGTGGCGCTCGCGAACGCCCGGATGCACGCGAATCTCCACGCGTTGTCGCTCACCGATCCCCTGACCGGCCTGCCGAACCGCCGACGCCTCCAGATCCATCTCGAGCACGAGGTGGCGGCGGCGAGGCGAGGCCGACCTGTCTCCATCGCCGTATTCGACATCGACCGCTTCAAACACTACAATGACACGTTCGGCCACATCGCCGGGGACGACATCCTCCGGGCGGTCAGCCATGAGCTCTCCCACGCCAACCGCGCCATGAACATCGTGGCCCGGTACGGGGGGGACGAGTTCGTCTCGGTGCTGTCGGAGACGGGACTCGACGGCGCACGTCTCTACATCGAGCGCGTCAAGGAGCAGGTCGCAAAGAACGACGTCCTCGCGTCGTTCGGAATTTCGATCAGCGTCGGCTGCGCCGAGTTCGACCCCGACACCATGGCCACGGTCAACGACGTCTTCCGCGCCGCCGACGCCGACATGTACGAGGCGAAGGCGAAGAGACACGCCGAGCTGAACGCGGGAGGGTAGCCGGATCCGAGGGGCCGACGAGATCCGCGAGCTCCTCGCGTTCGCGACCCGACTCGCCGAGGAGGCGGGCGCGGTAACCCTACGCTACTTCGGTGGCGTCGTGTCTCACGACGCGAAGGGCGACGGCTCTCCGGTCACCATCGCGGACCGCGAGGCCGAGGAGCTGATCCGAAGCCGCATCGAAGCCCGGTATCCGGGTCACTCCGTGCTCGGAGAGGAGTACGGGGAGTCGAATGCCGGGGCGCGGGTACGCTGGATCCTCGATCCCATCGACGCGACACGCTCCTTCATGCGGGGGGTACCCCTCTACGGCGTGCTCATCGGCATCGAGATCGACGGCGCCAGCGCCGTCGGCGTGTCCCACTTTCCGCCCCTCGCGGAGACCGTCGCCGCCGGAAGGGGGCTCGGGTGCACCTGGAACGGGGACCCTTGTCGTGTCTCGGCCGTGGACCGGCTCGAGGACGCGGTGGTCTGTACGACGGACGTGGAGAGAATCCTCTCGCGTCCGCAGGGCAGAGGATGGCGTGCGCTTCAGCAGTCGGCGTCGTTCTCCAGGACGTGGGGTGACTGCTACGGGCACGCCCTCGTCGCGACCGGTCGAATCGAGGCCCAGGTGGACCCCGTGATGGCTCCCTGGGACGCGGGTCCGTTCCTGACGATCGTGACCGAAGCAGGTGGACAGTTCACGACGCTCGGAGGCGAGGCGACCGTGCACGGGGGCTCGGGGATCAGCAGCAACGGACTGCTGCACGAGCGCGTGCGGTCCATGCTCACGCCCTGATCGAGCTCAGGTCGCGATGCGCCGCATCAACGGGAGATGTTCGTCACGATGATGACGATCGTGCTCAGAACACCGAGGAGCACGAGCACGTTGGCCCCGATTCCACCACCGGACTCCGGCACGACGACCTGGTCCCCCGCCTGCAGGTTCAGCTGATCGAGCGACAGCCCTTCGCGCAACGCTTCTTGCAGCTCCGTCCGCTCGTACAACAAGGTGCCCCCCCGCTCCACGCGGAGGTCGGCGAGGTCCGCGTTCTGGAGCGGACCGCCGGCCACCATCAACGCCTCACTCAACAGCGTGCTGGCGGGCACGACGAAGAAGCCCGGCTGATTCACGGCGCCCTGGACAGACAACCTCATGAGGCCCTCTGCACGGACGACCGGGTCCCTGAGGTACAGGGAGAGGGCCTCCGTGAGATGGGCTTGGACCTCGGAGCGGAGCACCCCGTTCAGCGGGATCTCTCCGAACAGAGGCAGGTTGATCTTGGGTCCGACCTCTACGGGGATCGTATCCGGGAGCCCGGGCTCGCCTTGAACCTCGAGCACGACTCGATCGCCCAGCTTGAAGTCGCCGTCACGAAGTCGAGCCCGTATCCTCGCGGCTTCAGCGCTGAGGGAGCCCTTGACCTCCTCCGAGTACGCGGGCGACAGGAGGGCGTCTTCGTAGTACTGCAACAGCTCCTGGAGGTCTTCCCGACTCCGGACCGATCCGCCCGCGTTCGTCTCGGGCGGCAGCTGCCCGGTGACGGAAACGGCGGAGAGGAACACGGTGACCACGACGAGCCCAACTCGATGAAGTGGGGTCATTGTCTCATGCGCAGATGGTAAAGATCCGCCGTAGAATGTATAGTGCTTAAAGGGTATGGACGGTCTGCTCGGAGTCTCAGACCTGGTCACCATGGCGGAATCTCATGTTATTCCAACCAGGCGCGGTGACATGAACTGCGTTCGGATGGAGCGTCGTCACACCGACGACCGGCGCGACCCGGCTACTACAAGTTTTCTCATTCCCGAACCCGTGGCGCAATGGACTTCGTAGCTGCCGCCCCGACACCCCTCCTGCTGCTGGTCGACGACCAGGAGGCGACGGCGCGATCCATCGAGAGCGTGCTCCGCCCGAAAGGGCATGTCGTGCTCAAAGCCTACTCGGGCCGGCAGGCGCTCGACCTCGTCTCGAAGGTGAGCCCCGACACGATCCTCGTCGACCTGCACCTCCCCGACATCGACGGCGTCCAGCTCCTTCGACAGCTCCGCGACAGCTCTACCATCCATCCGACGACGCCGATCCTCGCGACCTCGGCCGTGCCGGTCGGGCGAGCGGATCGCCTGGAGGCGTTCGGTGCAGGTGCCTGGGACGTGCTCACCCACCCCGTAGATCCGAACGAGCTGATTCTCCGGATCGAGACCCTGGTCAAGGCCAAGCAAGAGGTCGATCGCGTCCGAGAGCAGGGGCTCACGGATCCCTCCACGGGATTCTACAACGTGCGCGGCATCCTGCAGCGGCCCAAGGAGATCAGCGCCGACGCGGCCCGGTCTGCCCGCCCCGTAACGTGCGTTGCCTTCGGCGCCCTGCAACCGCCGGGCGAGG
>JBDHDM010000378.1:0-4287 GCA_039591515.1 Gemmatimonadota bacterium
GACATCGTGGCCGCGGTGGGGGCCGATCCGAACAGCCTCAGCCCGAACGTGCTGCTTCGGCCGGTGGTGGAGAGCGCCGTGTTTCCGACCCTCGCCTACGTCGGGGGCCCCGGTGAGATGGCCTACTTCGCCCAGCTGCGCGCGTACTTCGACGCACACGGCCTGGAGATGCCGATCGTCTTCCCTCGGTGGGCGGCGACCGTGGTCGAGACCAAGATCTCCAAGGTGCTGGCGAAATTCGGCGTCGATGTCGGCGATCTGGATCGGCCCTTCCACGAGCTTTCATCCGAGATCGCCCGAGAGGAGGTGCCCGACGACGTTCGTGCTGCGATCGGCAAGCTCCGGGGCGCCCTTGGTTCGGGCGTTGCCGAGCTTCAGAAGAGCGCAGCAGGGGTGGACCCGACCCTGAAGGGCACGGTGCAGCACTTCCGCAGCGCGGCGTTCTCGGCCCTGGACGACGTCGAGAAGAAGGTCACGGCCGCGGTCAAGCGCGAGAGTGAGGTCACGCTGGCTCAGCTGGCGAAGGCGCAGCTGCATCTTTATCCCGGCGGGAAGCCGGCGGAGCGCGTACTCGGCCCACTGTACTTCCTGACGCGCTACGGCAGCACCTTCGTGGACCGCCTCTACGAGGCGTTCGAAGTGAACTTCGAGTGAGACACGATCGTATGGTATGAGAAGGGTGTTAGAGCCCGGGCTTCGCTTCTACCTTGGATCATGTTCTTGCAGCTCATCCTCGTCCTCGTCGTCCTGATCCCGCTCCTGGCGATCGTTCTCGATTCTCAGGTGGGAAGGGCGCTCGCCTCCCGCCTGGAGCGTCGCGGTCTCGACGCGCCCGCGGACATCACGGCCGAGCGAATCGCCTTTCTCGAGACGGAGGTGGAGCGGTTGGCGAGCGAAGTGATGCGGCTGGACGAGGAGGGCCAGTTCCTTCAGAAGCTGCTCACGGAACGCGTCGAGAGCACCGGAGGTGAGCTCCCGCCGGGTGACGAGCCCGGCTGAGGACCCGGCGCGCTCGCGCTCGGGAGCGGGGGGCGAAGCAGCCGCGGACGTGGAGCCATCGGGCGTCGCCGCCCCCGCAGGTGTGCGCTCAGGCGACGGGGGACGTGCCGCAGCTCGTGTAGGTGCCGGGATCTTCCTAAGCAAGATCTTCGGCTTCATCCGCGAGCGGGTCTTCGCGCACTACTTCGGATCCACGGGCTACGCAGACGCCTGGTGGGCCGCCCTGCGCATGCCCAACGTGATCCGGAACCTGCTCGGCGAGGGGACGCTGTCGGCCTCGATGATCCCCGTGTACGCGGAGTTCCTCGAGGAAGGACGCGAGAAGGAGGCGGCCCGCTTCGCGGGGGCCGCTCTCGGCATCCTGACCGCCCTGGCGGCGTCGCTGACGCTCATCGGCATGGCGGCTGCACCGGTGCTCGTCGCCGTCTTCTTTCCACGGTGGGAGCCGGCTACGAGGGAGCTCACCGTGCTCCTGGTGCGGATCCTCTTCCCGATGACGGGACTGTTCGTGATCTCCGCATGGGCGCTGGGGATCCTCAACAGCCACCGCAAGTTCTTCGTATCGTTCGTGGCGCCCGTCTTCTGGAACCTCGCCATGATCACGGCGATGATCGGCGGGGCCCTCTTCTTCGGGCTCGAGGGGGGCTCGCTCGTCGTCGCGCTCGCCTGGGGCGCGCTGATCGGCGGCGCGTTGACGCTCCTTGTCCAGCTGCCCTTTCTCCGCGGTCACGCCAAAGGCATGCGCCTGTCGCTCGGCCGGGGTGTGGCCGGGGTCAGGGAGGCGATCGCCAACTTCGTGCCGGTGGTCGCGGCGCGGGGCGTCGTGAACCTGAGCGGTTGGATCGACATGATCCTCGCGGGTCGCCTGGTTCCGGGTGCGGTGGCCGTCATGGGGTATGCCCAGACCTTCTCGAACCTCCCGATCGCGCTCTTCGGGACGGGAGTGGCGGCCGCCGAGCTGCCGGAGATGTCCCGCATGCGGGGTGGGGTCGATCGCGTGCTCGCGGAGCGTGTCGCGGGGTCGCTCGAGCGGGCGCTCTGGTTTCTGGTCCCGTCCGCGGTCGCGTACCTGGTGCTCGGCGACGTGATCGTAGCGGCCCTCTACCAGACGGGCCGATTCGGTGAAGTGCAGACCCTAGTGACCTGGGGCGTGCTTGCGGCGTACGCGCTCGGACTCCCGGCGTCGGCCAGCTCACGGGTGCTCTCCTCGGCCTTCTACGCCCTCCGGGACACACGCACACCGGCACGGCTGGCATACCTTCGCGTCGGGCTCGCGGTGGTCATCGGCCTGACGCTCATGTTCCCCGCGGATCGGATCGGCTTCTCCACGTTGCGGCTCGGGGCCGCAGGCCTGGCGCTCGGCTCCACGGCGGGGGCCTGGCTCGAATACACACTCCTGCGGCGGGCGCTCCGCCGGCGAATCGGCCGTCACGGGGCGTCGACCCGGTCTGTGCTCCACCTCGTCTTGGCGGCCGCGCTCGGCGGGCTGGCAGGCGTTCTGATCCAGCTGTGGATGCCGCCGGTCCATCCGGTGCCGACGGCCTTGGCGACCCTCCTCCCCTTCGGTGTCGTCTACGTGGGCGTGGCGTCCGCGCTCGGCCACGGCCTGCCCATCCGGCGGCGGCGCGCGTGACCGTCGACCGCCAGCGACTGGCCAACCTCCCCACGCGACCGGGTGTGTACCTGTTTCGTGACGACCGCAAGGACGTGCTCTACGTGGGCAAGGCGAAGTCGTTGCGACCCCGGGTGCGCAGCTACTTCCACCGGGAGGCGGACCTCTCGGCCAAGAACCGCGAGTTGATGAAGCTCGTCGCCGACCTGGAGACCATCGTCGTGGGGAGTGAGGGCGAAGCGCTCATCCTCGAAGCCAATCTCATCAAGGAGCACCGACCGCGGTTCAACATCCTGCTCCGGGACGACAAGAAGTACCCCTACATCAAGGTCACCGTCGGCGAGGCCTTTCCGCGCGTCTTCGTGACGCGCCGGGTCAGCAACGATGGCAGCCGATACTTCGGGCCCTACACCTCGGTGGGGCCGATGCGTCAGGCGCTCGAGCTCGTCAAGCGACTGCACACGGTGCGCTCGTGCAGGTACGACCTTCCCCGCGAGGGACCGGAGCGTGCGTGCCTCGACTACCACATCGGTCGCTGCAAGGCCCCGTGTGTCGGCTTGCAGAGCGAGGCCGAGTACGGCTCGATGATCGACGAGATCGTTCGGATCCTCGAGGGGGACACGGAGCGCCTCCGAGCCGATGTCGAGGCGGGGATGCGCGACGCCTCCGCGGCCCTCGACTTCGAGCGCGCGGCCCACCTCCGTGACGTCGTCGCGGGGCTCGACTCTCTGGCTCGACAGCAGCGAGTCCATCGTGCTCAAGGAGGCAGCTTCGACGTGGTGGCGATCGCCCGAGATGGAGATCTCGGAGCGGGGGTGGTGCTCAAGGTCCGCTCCGGTCTGCTGCTCGGACGCTCGTCCCAGCGCTTCGCCGAAGTCCGGGACGAGAGCGATGAGGATCTCCTGGCCTCTCTCGTCTCCCGACACTACCTGAGCGGTGGAGAGGTCGTGAGCGCCGACCTGCCGCGGAGCGTGCTCCTGCCCGGCGACTTCGCCGATCGAGGGCTGCTCGAGGAGATCCTGTCCGAGCAGAGCGGTCGGGGGGTTCGAGTCACCGTGCCCCAGCGCGGCGAGAAGCGCCGACTCGTAGAGCTGGCCGAGCAGAACGCCCGTCAGGTGCTCGAAGACCGGGTCACCGCACTCGCCTACGCGCGGGATCGCGCCGAGGAGGCACTGTACAGCCTCCAGGACGAGCTCGATCTCAAGGTCGTTCCGCGACTCATGGTCTGCTTCGACATCTCACACATGCAGGGCTCGGAGACGGTCGGGAGCGCGGTCGCCTTCGAGAACGGCGAGCCCCGCAGGGCGCTTTATCGCCACATGAGGGTGAAGGGCGACTGGGGAAACGACGACTTCCGATCGATGGGCGAGGTCGTGGGCCGGTACTTTCGCCGATGCCGGGATGAGGGGCGACAGATCCCGGACCTCGTGGTGATCGATGGAGGGAAAGGACAGCTCTCGGCGGCAACGCAAGCACTCGAGGTGGAGGGGTTTGCCGACGTCGCGGTGATCGCGCTGGCGAAGAAGGAGGAGGAGGTGTTCCTGCCCGGGCGGCCCACGCCCGTCCGTCTCGATCGGCGGAACAGGGCGCTACACCTGGTCCAGCGCATTCGGGACGAGGCACACCGGTTCGCGGTCCGATACAACCGGAAGCTCCGAAGCAAGCGGACGATCCGC
>JBDHDM010000379.1:0-4277 GCA_039591515.1 Gemmatimonadota bacterium
GAGCTCGAGTTGAACCAGATCCAGCCGGACCTCCGCAGGAGCCGGAATGTCCGCTTCCATCACGTCTTGAATGGCTCCCGGGCCGCCGGCCTCCACCTCACGCGCCTGCTCCTTGGCGTGATAACTCGATCGGACGAGGGGTCCGGACTCGACGTGCTTGAAGCCATACTCGCCTTCGCCGACCTCCTTCCACATGCCGAACTCGTCCGGAGTGACCCAACGAGCGACCGGGATGTGCATGGCTGAGGGCCGTAGATACTGACCGAGCGTCAGAATGTCGACGGCGGCCTCCCTCAGATCCTCCATGGCCTGGCGAACCTCATGCTCCTCTTCACCCATCCCGAGAATGATACCCGTCTTCGTGAGCATCGCCGGGTCCAGCCGCTTCACGGCGCCCAGATACGAGATGGAGCGCCAGTATCGGCCACCGGGCCGCACGTCGGGATGCAGGCGGAGGACCGTCTCGAGGTTGTGACCGAGAATGGCCGGCTTCGCGTCCACCACGGTCTTCAACGCAGCCTCGTCCCCTTTGAAGTCCGGGATCAGCACCTCGACCGAGCACCCGGGGACCGTCTCGTGAACCCGGCGGATCGTCTCCGCATAGATGGCGGCACCCCCGTCGGGGAGCTCGTCTCGATTCACGCTCGTGATCACCACGTGCTCGAGCGCCATCTCCCCGACCGTCTGCGCCACGCGACGGGGCTCGTCCTCGTCCAACTCGGTGGGCATCCCGTGCGCGACACCACAGTACTTGCAGGCTCGGGTGCAGACGTCGCCGAGGATCATG
The DNA here is from genome assembly GCA_039591515.1 of Gemmatimonadota bacterium. GTDB lineage: Bacteria > Gemmatimonadota > Gemmatimonadetes > Longimicrobiales > Gaopeijiaceae > UBA2589. The sequence continues at coordinate 788 of JBDHDM010000379.1, forward strand.
AACGTGGCCGTACCGGCCTCCCAGCATTCACCGATGTTGGGACAGCCCGCCTCCTCACATACGGTGTGAAGTCCTTCCGAGCGCATCATCTTCTTGAGGCGCATGTAGTTCGCGCCGCCCGGCGAACGCACCTTCAACCACGACGGCTTCCTCGAACGGATGTCGACCGTGTCGAGGCCTTCGTGAGCCCGGATCTTGGATGTGCCCTTGGGCTTGACCACACCGGAGTCCTTTCCGGTCGGCGCGTATCCCTTGGGCGTGTCGGTGTTTATGGTCACGAACTCTCACCGCTTCGAACGCAACGTGATCCACCGGGTTTCCGGCAGAGCATAGAAAAAAAGCGTGACCTGCCAGGGCTCACAAGGGACTCGAGGGGTGAGCCCCAGTCGGCGGGGTGCGCGACTCAGCCCCTCTCGGGACGACGAAAGAGGCTTCGTGAGCGGCCCACGAACTGCGCGTGGCGGGACGCGATGTGGTCGGCCGCGGCCCGCGGGTCGTCCGTCACGAACATCAGGTCCATGTCTGCCGCGGCGATCTTCCCCTGCGGCAGCATCGTCTCCCGGACCCAGTCGAGCAGGCCGCGCCAGTACCCGCTGTCGAACAGGACGACCGGAAAGTCTCGGACCTTGTTCGTCTGGATCAGGGTGAGGGCCTCGAACAGCTCGTCCATCGTCCCGAAGCCGCCGGGGAAGATCACGAAGGCGCAGGCGTACTTCACGAACATCGTCTTGCGGACGAAGAAGTAGCGAAAGTCGATCGAGTGATCGAGGTAGGCGTTGCTCTTCTGCTCGAACGGGAGCTCGATGTTGCATCCGACAGAAGGCACGCCGGCCTCACGAGCCCCACGATTGGCCGCTTCCATGATACCCGGCCCACCCCCCGTGATGATGGGAAAGCCGGCCAGACCCAGAAGCCTCGCCGTCTCCACACACGCGTCGTACGTCGGATCGCCGGGCGCAGTCCGGGCCGAACCGAAGATCGAAACGCCTGTTCCGATATCCCCCATCTCCTCGAATCCCTCGACGAACTCACCCATGATCCGGAAGACACGCCACGCATCGCGGCCGATCTCGTCGAGCTCCTCGAGGTTGGCGAGAAGTCGCTCGTCTTCGGTCGGCCGGTCGTGGGGAAAGGGCAGCGTCGGGTCTGCACCCGGATCGAAAGCTTCATCGTCCATACGACTCTCCGTGTTGTCCGTGGGCGTCTCTGTACCATCGACCCGTCCGCTCGAGCGCCTCCGCGTGGCGCTGCGACGGTTTCCACCCCAGTCGGTCTCGAACCCGCCGGGACGGGTAAGGGTTCTCGCCCAGCGCCAGTCGCGCCACTCGCTTCAGCGGGAGATGCCTCGCCCCAGGTGCAGCGACCCCCAGCCGGGAAAGGAGGGCCACGCCGCTTCGCACCAGCGCTGCCGGCACCGGCACGAATCGGGGACGGCGGCCGAGACCCAGGGCGAGTCCATGGAAGAGCGCCCGCTGAGACAAGGGGTAATCGAGGCCAACGTCGTAGGTGGCCGCGGGCCCGCCCTCTCCGGCCTCCATCATGAGTGCCATCGCCTCGGCGACGTTCCCCGCATATACCACAGGTAGGCTGTTGGTGCCCGGTCCGAAGATGGGCACCCACGGGCTCGAAACCAGCTTCGCCAACGCGGGGACCATCAGTCGATCCCGCTCCCCGTACACGGCGGAGGGGCGGATCACCGTGACCGGCAGACTCGCGGACCGCTCGACGGCCCGGGCGACCTGCTCCGCCTCGCGCTTCGAGCGGGCATAATGATCGTCCACGGGCAGATCGGCGTAGAGCGGCCGCTCCTCGTCCAGCGCTCCTTCTGCCGTGCCGTACACCGCGACCGACGACACGTGCAGGAGGTGCCGGGCCCCGGCAGCCGCCGCGCCCTCCGCCACGTTGCGGGTGCCCTCCACGTTCACCGCACGAATCCCGGCCCAGCTTCCTCCCTCGTACACGAGAGCGGCAGCGTGCACGACGTGCGAGCAGCCGCGGATTCTCGGGCCGAGCTCGCCGGGGGACTCCCGTACATCGCCCTCTGCGACCTCGCATCCCAGCCCCTCCAGAAAGCCCCTCTCCGCGCCCGGCCGGCACAGCGCAAGAACGGTGTGACCCCCCGCGCGCAACGTCTGGGCCAGATGCGATCCGAGTAGCCCCGTGCCCCCGGTGAGAAAGACCCGCACCCTAAGCGATCTCGGCGGGGACCACGGAGATCGGCAGGGACATCCGGCCGGTCAGCGCCCTGCCAGGAACTGCTCCGCGTCGTCCTTCAAGGCGATCACGATCTGCGAGTGCATCTCATACTCGCCAAGCGGCCGCTGACGTTCTTCGTCGTAGATCTCGGCAATTCGACGGTAGTGGACTTCGGCTTCGTCGAATTCGCCGAGCTCGACGGCGGCCTCGGCCGCAGCCGCGAGGCCCAGCAGGTGATTGCCGTCCTCCTCCACGATCTCGAGCGCATTGTCGAGGGCAGCCTCGAGATTCCCCGCTGTCCGGTTGAGCATCGACAGATGGAAGAGCCCGTCGTGATTGAGCGGGCGAGAGCGGTTGTACGCCGCGATCGCCATCGGGAGGAACTGCTGGGCCGCAGCGGAGTCACCGGCCGAGACCGACCGCATGACACGATCGAAGAGCCGGTCAGCCGCCTCGATGGGCGTCATCTGCGAGATGTCCGGGGGGGTTCCACCCGACGCGGCGGCCCCGGAGGCCGATCCGCTTGCGGTCGGCAAGGGGCCCGGCCCTGGACGCACCATCGACAGACCCACCACGAGGATCAATGCGAACATCGCTCCACCGGCGATCCACCACGCGAGGTTCTGTCCCCCGACGACCTCGGCCGCTGCGGCCTTCCGCTCGTCCGCGGGACCGCTTCGAGCGACCGCGCGCCCCCCCGATCGAGAGCGTGCCCCCGATGCGCCGGATGTCGCAGCCGCACCCAGGACCTTCGCCCCGCACTCGCTGCAGAACTTCCCGCCTGCGCGAATCTCGCTGCCACATTGGTTGCAGAACCGGCCGCCCAACGCCGCGCCGCAGCTCCGGCAGAAGTTGCCGCTGGCCGGCTCACCACATTGGGGACAGGGGAGTGTCTTGCTCGTTTCGGTCATCATCGGATTGCGTTGAATAGCAGCGGCCAAGTCGCCATCGTCTGGGCACGGTAGTTCGGCTGGAAGCCGAAGAGAACCGCGGAGCCCGCGCCCAGCTCCGCCTCGAGGATCGCCGGGCGACCCGCGATCAGCGATCCGCCGAGCACCCACCCCGAAAGCAGAGGGTCGCCCGACCCATACCGTGCGGCGACTCGGACCCTCGGGTCCGAAACCTCGTACGCCATGCTCGATCGCCAATACCAGGCGGCCGTCTCGGGGCCCATGCCGTCGGAGATCTCACTCGACCCGTCCAGCTCGAGGCGGAGGATCGAGCCGGGGATGTAGAACTCGGTGTTCGGCACTCCATTCGTGACGTCCTCGATCTGGAGGTCGAAGATGTCCCG
>JBDHDM010000380.1:0-4185 GCA_039591515.1 Gemmatimonadota bacterium
AGGTGTTCAGGCCGCGCTTGCACACCGGCGAGAACTCCTGGAGACCGAACGGGTTCTCGTCGAAGACCCACGTCTTCCCGGAGATCTTCCTTGCCGTCTTCGGTAGCTCTGCAACCGGCCGGGGCTTCGGGTGTGCGAGGTCGTGGACCAGTTGTTCGAGCTTCGCGACCGCCTCGGGGTCCGGTGGGAGCTTCGTCACGTCGGGGGAGGGCGGATCGAGCCCCCCGAACATCTTGTTCGAGGCCCCCGGGTCGGCGGCCGTGCCGATCGCGACCAGATCGAGGGCCGGGTGCACGCCGATCCCCTGCCCGCCCCAGCCCGATGCGTTGTAACCGTCGTCCGCCGGCCACCACCAGTAGCCGTACCGCTGGCTCGTCTCGACGTCCGCGATCCGGTTGGCCGTCGATTCCTCCACCCACGCGGCCGGGACCACCTGGCCGTCGCCCCATCGCCCGCCCCGGAGAAAGAGCATCCCGAACCTGGCCATGTCGCGCGGCGTCAGGAACAGCTCGGCGCCGCCGAGGTAGTAGCCCTTCGGCCCTTGCGACCACCGGACCTCGGCGATGCCGATCGGCTCGAAGACGTGCTCGGTGGTCAGCTCGAGCAGACTCTTGCCGCTGGCCTCGGTGAGGATGCCCGACATCGTGTGCGTCAACGGCGTGCTGTAGAGAAAGCGAGTGCCCGGGTCGTGGGCAAGCTCGGTCTCGAGGGTCGTCTTGATCCAGTCGTCACTCTGGAAGACGCGCCGCATCTTCGGACCGTTCTCGTCGAGATCGAACCCCGCCGTCATCGTGATCAGGTGGCGCAGCGTGATCTTCTTCTTGCGCGGGTCCCCGTCGTCGGTGAAGTACTGCGGGAAGAAGTCGTAGACCGGCTGGTCGAGGCTCTCGAGGATGCCCTCTTCGAGCGCGATGCCGACGACGGCCGAGATGACGCTCTTGCTCACCGACTTGACGTTGTGGAGATCGTCGGGGCCGTAGGGGTGAACGTAGGCCTCGAGAATGACGTGGCCGTTCCGGATGATGATGACGCTGTGGACGTCGAGGTTGTCGTCGCGGATCTTGCCGAGGGCGCGGATGAGATTCTGGGAGCTGATGCCCTGCTCCTCGGGAGTCGAGCGCGGCCACGGAAGGTCGGGCGTCGCCCCGGTGGTTGGTGTCCGGGACTCTGGTGTTGAGGGCGGCGTGTCCGACGTCGCGCACGGGGGCGCGAAGACGACCATGCTGGCAACGAGGGCGACGGCTGCAACGGTGGACCCAGGCCGGCTTCTGAACGACATCGGCGACTCCTCCGGGCCCCACGGGCGGGCGGACATCTCCCATCTTCTCCCAGTTGGAACGTTCCCGAGGTGCCGGGGTTTCGCCGCCAGCGGACAAAGGTGTCCGAAATGGGCACCACTTGCCGCCCGGAACCCCCCGCGCTAATATGCCCGGGCTTGTTGCGACGGTTCCGGATCGGGCAACCCCTCGACCTCAGCTCGCAAGTTGTTTATAATCAGCGAGTTGGTACTGCGGGCGGTTAGCTCAGCTGGCTAGAGCACCTGCCTTACAAGCAGGGGGTCACTGGTTCGAGTCCGGTACCGCCCACCAGGTTCAGGCTGCGGAGCCGTAGTGCAGATTGGTTAGCACACCGGACTGTCACTCCGGAGGTCGCGGGTTCAAGTCCCGTCGGCTCCGCCAATAACACCGCCCCACGGTGACCTTCCAACGATGGACAAGACCTACTCGGTCCGCATTCGGTACTCGGAAACGGTCGCCGGAGCCCGTCGCAAGTTCACGCACGATGTGGAGTTGTCCGCCAGCAGTTCCGAGGACGCCTGCGCGAGCGCAATCGACTACTTCAAGAAGCTTGCGCGAGAAAGCAACGTAGCCTGGCCCCGAGAGATCGAAGCCGTGACGGTGATCCGCGACGACAAAGAGATCGATCACTGAGAGATTATCCCGACGTCGCGAAGAACGCCTTGCGGATTGCCACCAAGTAGCGACTTCTGGTCGCGCCCCGAATCCTCGTCGCCCCGATTCATACGCGGTCGAGCAAGAGTTTGATTCCGCCAGGACGCGCCCGCATCACCCACGCTAACCACGGAATGAAGGACCGTGCGACAAACAGCGGACCAAACCGCCGCCTCCACCATTCATGGAATGGATCCCCGCGGCCACCGTACCGCGGTCTGGAGGTGCTCCGCGTCTCATGGCCCTCCCCTGTTATTACCAGCCGGGAACCTCGTCCCAACCGGGCAGGCGCCCGAACTCGATCCGGTAGCCCGTGATCGATTCGGCGTCGGCCACCACGCGGTAGTTGGTGAACGAGCGCAGCTTGTCGAGAAACTCCTCGCGCGGCAGCGTGTGCCGGGGCCGGCCCTCGGGCATCGGCCACAGGCGCAAGGTTCCGTCGGCGCCGCCGGAAGCGATCATCCGCCCATCGGGGTGGACGGCCAGGACCGACGCTCCCTCGTGCCCGACGAGTCGATGGGGCTCGTCGCCCCCGATGGAAGCCACCTGGATAACCCCCAGGCGATCCCGAAACACGATCTTCTCTCCCGACGGGTGCCAGGAGAGCGGTCGCAAGCCATGTGCGAGCGAACTCGTCCCGCGAATCCGGAGGTCGGGCCAGGGCAGGTCCCGGATCACGCGATCCTCGAGGTCGAGAACGAACGCGATCGCCGGCCCCTCGAGATCCTCCGGGGCCGCCGCCCGCATGCCGAAACAGGATCTCCCGTCGGGGCTCAGCCTCCCGTATGCGGCGCCCTCGAGCAGGAGCTCGGATTCGCCGGAGTCCGGACTCCAGAGCCGTATTCCGAACGTACCGGAGCTGAGCAGGCGCCCGTCCACCGTGAACTCCAGGCTCCAGATGAGCTTGCCGTCTCCGGCATCCAGGACCTGCTCCTCCCCGCTCTCCAGATCCCAGATGCGGACGTGGGCGTCCTCGGCATACGTCTCGCCACCCGCCGCCGCGACGCGGCGGCTGTCGCCATCGACCGCCGTGGCGTTCACGCCACCAAAACCTCGCAGTATTCTCGGCTCTCCACCCGATACCGGCACGACCAGGACCACGCCGTCAATTTGGGCCACGACGTACTCCCCGTTCGGAGCCACGCTCAGCGCACCCCAGAATCCGCTCATTCGATCGGACCACAGGATCCGGCCGGACTCGCCTCCATCGGGCGCAAGAGGCCAGAAACGGATCTGGTGGTTGTTGGAGGATGTGACGAGCCACTCGCCGTCCGGGTCGAAGACGACACCGCTGAACTGGTTGTTCATCTGGAAGTCTTCCTGCCGCGTCAGAACCCGGGTGTGGCTCCCGCCCAGCGGCCAGATCGAGACGGTGTCCGGGGCCCCGACCGCGATCCAGCTGCCCGCGGGGTGAACGGCCAGGCCTGCATTGGCGACTTCGCCTCGACGCAACACGAGCGGCGGCGTGCCGGAAGGCGCCTGCAGGTCCCAGACGGAGGCGCCCTGCTTCTCATTGTCGAGCGTGGCGAGCCACCTGCCCGCATCGTCGAAGCCCAGATGCCGTCCCCAAGGTCTCTGGGCCTCGATGGAACGCAACGGCTCGGCCGACCCCTCCGGGAAAGGCCAGAACTGGATCGTAGCCCAGCCGGCGACGGTGACGACCTGTTTGCCGTCGGGATGGAACCTGAAGAACCACACCTCCTCGTCACCGAACCCGATCTGGCGCGGGGTCGCGCTCTCCAGCTCTTCGAGCGGAAGCGCGAACAGGCCCGCTCCGTCTTGGGTGTAGACGAACCACTCGCCGTCACGATCGACGCCTGTCCGGCCTTCCATGCCAGAGAGCCGTCGGGGTACGACCCCCAGCTCTTCGGCCTCGCCGCCCCTGATCGGCAGCAGGCTGAACCGGTACCTGTTGTCCTCGAGAGGCTCGCTCTGCAGCAGCTTTCCATCGGCGCCGATCATGGCGCTTCTCATAGGGAGCACCTCGCCGTCCGGGTCGAACTGCCGCACCTGGCTCAGCTCGGGCAGCCTCCAGACACGCACGTCGTCATCGCCCCCGCTGATGTGCAGCTTGCTGTCGTGACTGAACCGGACGTGGACCACCACGTCGTCTCCGTGCCCCGCAGGCGTACGCGAAGGCGAGCCGTCCACGTTCCACAGTTTGTGCAGTCCGTGCCACCCCCCGGCGGCCAGCCAGTCGCCGTCGGGGCTGAAGTTCATTCTCACCGGGATC
>JBDHDM010000381.1:0-6597 GCA_039591515.1 Gemmatimonadota bacterium
ATTCCGGTTCGGACGCTCGAGGCCGCTCGGCGCTCGGCGCTCGACACGGCGCGCTGGCAACGCATGCTCGCGAACGCGTGGGCGCATCACGTCTATCTGGTGTGTATGGACGGTGAAGGGGCCGACGTCGACGTGCACGTGCGTATGTACGCTCCCGGCTCGGGGGTCCCCGAAGACCCCGCGACGGGATCCGCGGCTGCCGCCCTCGGGGGCTACCTCTCGAAGGCCGACGGGCGGGGGGAGGCAACGCTCTCGTGGACTGTCGAGCAGGGCCTGGAGATCGGCCGTCCGAGCCTCCTTTACGTGGAAGCCGACCGTGCAGGCGGCACGACGTCCTCGGTCCGCGTCGGCGGCAGCGCCGTACCGGTGAGCCGGGGGACCATGGTCGTGCCCGACCCCGAGTGACGGCCGGGTTCGAAACGCCACTCACCTCCCTGCGTACGTTGGGCATGATGGGCATGTCGACGTGGCTCCGGCGGATGACCCTCGTGTGCGCGCTCTACGGGCTCGCTCCGGCAGGCGAGCTGCGCGCGCAGACCATTCTCGGGCGCGTCCTCGATCAGGTGAACGAGCAGCCCGTCGAGGGGGTCCTCGTCTCGCTGATCGCCCGCACGGGAGAGCGACGCGCACGCGCGCTCTCCGACTCCATCGGTCGCTTCGTGATCGAGCCACCCGAGGCCGGTGAGTTCCTTCTGGTGACCGACCGCTTCGGCTACCTGGAGACGCGCTCACCGCTTCTGGCGCTGTCGACGGAGGGCCAGGCACCCCTCGATCTGATGATCGCACCGGAGCCGATCGGCCTCGAGGGCCTCGAGATCTCCGTCGAGGAGCAGGCCGTCGAACAGCTCTCCCGCATGGGGCTGTCCGCCGATGCGCTCGGCAACCGGTGGATCGATCGGGAGAAGATCGACGCGATCCCGGTCAAGAGAGACATGGGTGTCATCCTCGAGCGGACGGCCCAGGCAGGAATCCGCGTGACCCGCCCCGAGAACCTCACGATGGGGAGCGCCGACATCGGGCTGTGCGTGTCCCTCTACCGCGTGAGGACCGCCGACGGCGGAGGCCAGTGCGCGCTCATCGTTCTGGACGGCATTCCCATGTCGGGCGTGGGCGCGCTCGACATCGACCCCGAAGGGATCGAGAGCATCGCCCTGCTCGAGCCAATAGAGGCGACCACCTACTACGGCACGCTCGGCGGGGCCGGAGCCGTTCTGGTCTGGACGAGACGCGGAAGGTAGGCTGAGGCAACTCCAAGGAGAGGTCTCATGAAGTCGCACGCCGGAACCCGCTCGATGCCGCTCGCGGCGCTCGTCGTCCTCCACGCGGCCGCCTGCACCCCACCCGAGTCCCCAGCCCAGAGCACGGGCGAGTTGCAAGAGGAGCCGTGGAACTGGTCCGAAGAAACCGTACGCGCGGCGGTGAACCAGGTGCGCGCCGGTCGGGACCTGAACCCGGATTCATGGCCGGGTGGAGCCCGGGTGGCCGTGCTGCTCTCCTACGACGTCGACAACGAGACGGTTCAGGGACTGCGCACCGGGCAGGTGAGCATCGGGCCGCTCTCGCAGGGCCAGTACGGGTCCCGGGTCGCGCTGCCGCGTGTGGTGGAGCTGATGAACCGGGAGGACGTTCCCTCGACCTTCTTCTTCCCCGCGTGGAGCCTGAAGCTCGCGCCCGGGCAAGCGGAGCTGATCCAGGCCTCGGGGATGCACGAGATTGCCGTGCACGGCTGGATCCACGAGCTCAACACGTCCCTCGACGGAGAGACAGAGGAGCGACTCCTGCGTCAGGCGGTCGACGCCATCGAAGAGATCACCGGAACACGGCCAGTGGGCTACCGAGCGCCCTCGTGGAACCACAGTCCGAACACGCTGCGTATCGTGCGCGATCTCGGCTTCATCTACGAGAGCTCGCTCATGGCAGACGACCGGCCCTACGAGCTCGTCCAGGACGGGCAGCCGACCGGAATGGTGGAGCTGCCCGTGGAGTGGATCCTGGACGACGCGCCCCTCTTCAACCCCCGTGGCAACAGCTACATGAACCCGCGGGACGTCATGCAGGTCTGGATCGACGAGTTCGACAAAGCGTGGGAGGAGCGCACGATGTTCCTGCTCACCATGCACCCGCACGTCATCGGGCACCGTTCTCGCATCGTCGCCCTCGAGGGGCTCATCGACCACATGCAGGCGAAGGGCGGCGTCTGGTTCGGCACACACGAGGAAGCCGCACGCTGGGTGCGGGAGCAAGCCGGGATGCCGGTCGCCGACGTGCCGTGACGGATCGGTCGGTGAGGCCGCCCCACGGGACGGCCTCCCCGACCGATCCGATTCACTCCGACTTGAGGGCCTGAATCGGATCGATCCGGGCTGCGCGGCGTGAGGGAAGCCAGGTCGCGACGAGCGCGACGGCGGAAAAGCCCACGGCCACGACCACGAACGTGACCGGATCCGTGGAGGTCACGCCGTAGAGCAGCGCCTCCAGGTAGCGGCTGAGAACCACGGCCAGCACGATGCCCGAGGCGAGCCCCACCGCGATCATCGTCGCGCCGTTCCGCACCATGAGCCCTACGACTTCCTCCTCGCGGGCTCCGAGCGCAATGCGCAGGCCGATCTCCTGGGTTCGCTTCCCGACTCCGTACGAAACCACGCCGTACACGCCCACGAGCGCGAGCAGGAGCGCGATCGAGCTGAACGCGGCCATGAGTACCATGACGAAACGCGGTTGGGCCACGGCCGCCGCGAGCACGTCGTCGACGGTCTGCACTTCCGCCACAGCCAGCGAAGGATCGAGCGCTCGGACGACGCCCCGGACGGCCGTGGCAAGCTCTTCGGGCTCTCCGACGGTCCGCACCACGAGTCGCAGGGACGTTGGGTTGCCTCCGACGGCGAGACCCCACTGCGCGACCGGGATGTAGAATTTCGGCTTGATCTCTGCGGTCAGGCCGTTGTGAGTGACGTCGCCGGCCACACCCACCACGGTCACAGACTGTCGGCCTCCCCCTCCCATGCTGAACGTGCGTCCAAGCGGAGGGACATCCGGCCAGTAACGTTGCACGAACGCCTCGTTCACGACGGCGACCGCGGCGGTCGCCGCCCCGTCGTCATTCCAGTCGAAGGCGCGCCCCTCCACGATCGGGATCCCGATCGTCTCGAAGTAGCCGGGAGAGGCGATCTGCCAGTCACCGGCCGCGCGCGGCTGCACGCTCTCGTCATACCCCTCGACGTCGAGCCCCCAGTCACCGATGGCACTTCCCAGTGGCAGGGACCGGATGGCTCCGACGCTCACCACACCCGGGAGGGCCTCCGCCTGTCGGAGCACCTCGCGGTAGAAGTCCGCGGAGGCGTCCCCGTCCGGGTACCGTGTCGTGGGGAGGCTGAGCGCGAGTGTGAGCGTACGCTCGGACTCGAAGCCCGGCTCGATCGACGTGAGTGCACCGAAGGTCCGAACCGTGAGGCCTGCTCCGACGACCAACACCACCGCGGCCGCCGTCTCCACGGCGACGAGGGTGCCCTGCCAGCCCGAGCGCGCGACACCCCGCTCCGACCTTCGGCCCATGCGCGCTCTCAAGCCGTCTCCCGTGAGGCGCACCGCGGGCAACACACCAAACGCGATGGCCGTGCCCAGCGTGAGGACGGCCGTCGCCACCAGGACCGGAGCGTCGAGAGCGACCTGATCGACGCGGGGGAGATTTCCGGGGTTCAGCGCTTTGAAGACGTCGACCCCAAGCGTTGCGAGCGCCACCCCTGCGAGACCACCGGCAACGGCGATCACGACGCTCTCGATCAGGAGTTGGACGATCAGGCGGGCTCGTCCGGCACCGAGTGCGGCGCGCACGGCCAGCTCCTCGGTGCGGTCCTCGCTCCGGGCGAGCATCAGGTTGGCCACGTTTGCGCACGCGATCAGGAGGACGAACACCACCGTGGCCAGGAGCGCGATCACAGCCGGGCGGATCGCTCCGAAGACGTCGTCGGCCGCACCGTAGAGCAGCGGGCTGAAGGCACGCTCGGCAGGGTAGGCGCCGAACTCCGCGTGAAGCTGAGCGACGACTCCCTCGACGTCACTGCGGGCCTGTTCGACCCCGACGCCGTCTCGGAGACGACCGACGATGTGCCAACCGTGCGAGCCGCCCCCCTCGGGGAAGTCGGTCACCATCGTTCGAGGCACGAACAGCGGGAAGTAGACGTCCCGATCACCTCACGGAGCCGGCCGTTCATCTCGACGCTCCGGCCGACGATCCCCGGATCGGCACTCCAGCGCCGGACCCAGACGTCGTGCGACACGACGATCACGTCCGTGGGCAGGCTGTCGGCGCGCGACGCCTCCTCACGAGTGAAGAAGCGCCCCACCTCCATGTCGACGCGCAGAACGTCCACGAGGTTCTCGGTTGCGGCGACGGCGCCGACACGCTCCGGGTTCTCCGGGTCGGTGAAGGTCACGTTCGTCTCGCTCCAGAGCCCGAGGTCCTCGAACGAGCGTGACTGCGTGAGGTAGGCCCGGTACTCCGACAACGAGACCCACGACTTGGGGAAGCCCCGCCAGCGACTCCAGATCGTCACCACACCGTCCGGCTCCCCGTAGGGCAGTGGCTCCATGAGCACGCTACGCACGACGCCGAAGATCGCCGCGTTCGAGCCGATCCCGATGGCGAGCGTGGCGATCGCCACCAGGGCGAATCCCGGAGCCCGGGTCAGGCTCCGAAACGCGAAGAGAAAGTCCTGCCTGACCGTGTCCATCCCCACCTCCCATCGTCCGGTTTGCGGAACCGCGGGGCCCGCCGCCCCCGTCCGTCCTTCGTTTCCTTCACCCTGGCCTCGTGCCGACCGCCGAGCAGCGACCTGGGTCCCCGCCCAGTCGGCCAGAACGTGCCGCCAGAACCGGGCCCTACCGCCCCGCCCACGGTAGTCGGCTTCGCGCCATTGCGTCCGGAAGGCGTGGAGGAGCTCGGCCTCGTAGCGCCGACGGAACCGTCGGGGATACGTGCGGAGGAGCACCCGGTACAGGCCCTCGCCCGGTGGGCGAATGGACACGGTCAGGCCAAGCCCCCGAGAGCCGCACGGGCGTGGTCGACGAAAGTGCCGAGACGCTCGACCTCCGCGGCCAACGCCTCGCGCCCGAGCTCGGTCAGCTCGTAGTAGCGCCGCTGCGACTGATCCTCTTCCTGGGGGGGGCGCTCCGGCGCCTCGTGAATGAGACCCAGCTCCTCGGCGCGTTGGATCGTCGTGTACAGCGTTCCCGGCCCCATCTTCACCACCCCACCGCTCAACGCTTCCACGCGCTTCTTCACCGCGTAGCCGTGCCGGGCACCCTCTTGGAGCGCCAGCAGCAGATGCAGAAGGCTACGCGACAGTGGCAGTACCCGCCTGACCTCGTCCATCGACCCACCTATCGAAAATCGACATGTCGAACTTCGACCTATCGTACTTCGATATGATGGCGCTCACAACGTGAAGGTTGGAATGGCGAGCGGCGTCCGCCGAGGTGGCTCTGGGACGGCGAGCACTCTACGGAGAGCCTCGTCGCTCCGGGGTTGCCGGATCAACGGACGGCGCGAAGACTTCGCCGCCTCCTGGGCTCCTCTCAATCGCACCGATCATGCGCGATGTGACACCGGGCACGCTCGTTCTTCTTGTGGTGATCATGATCGTGCCGTGGGGCTGTGGCTCCGACGCCGTCCCGACCGAGCCCGGCGGCTCGCCGTCTCCAAGCTACCCACCGGGTCCACTCACCCCTTCGGTCGACCACCCTCTCGCCTTCGCCGACGCAGATGGGCAACTCGGAATCCGACGCACGAATGGCGCCACGCAGACACTCGTGTCAGACACTGCCCTGAGCATCCGCTCGCTTCTCTGGTCTCCGAGGGCTGACTGGATCGCGATGATCGCGGCGACCGACACCGCTCCCGGCACGCCGGCCGCGATCGACCTCTACGTGGTGGACTCGACGGGTGCGGGGCTCACGAAGGTGTCCGACGTGGCACATGGGGTATCGGGGGCCGCATGGGCTCCCGACAATGGTCGACTGGTGTTCACGACCTTCGGCGGAGAGATGTGGATCGTCCGTCGGGACGGGACCGACGGCCGGCAGATCACGTCGGTGGCGGGCAATGCGGGGCACCCGACCTGGTCACCGGACGGCATCTGGATCCTGCATTCGGGCGAGGACACGGACGCGAAAGTCGGGGTGCTGAAGGTGCGTGCGACAGACGCCGATCTCACCCTTCTCGCAGAGACCGACCGCTATCCACGCTGGCCCTCTCGATTCAATCCGGACGGGACCCGCATCCTCTTCGATGACGTCGACGACATCGGGGTCATGAACGCCGACGGGGGCGAGCGAGGGTTCCTGGCTCGGTGGTCGCCCGACGGTCGGCACGTCGCGTACGTGCGAGGCTCATTCACAGGGCCGATCGAGATCATCGAGGGCCACTCAGGTGCCCTGGTCGACGTGTTCCTGGGAAGGCTGGGCGGCACCCCCGACGGCAACCCCGTCTGGTCGCCGGACGGCGTACGAGTGTCATTCCCGGTCGGCGACTCCATCGCGATCGGGCAGCTCGGCCAGGCCACGCAGTGGCTGGTCGAGCTGCCCGGCTCGGTGGTCGCC
>JBDHDM010000382.1:0-4131 GCA_039591515.1 Gemmatimonadota bacterium
TCTCGACGCGCCCCTCGAAATAGTCGTTGAAGAACTCCGTGCCGACCTCGGCACCCTCGAGCTCGGCGTGCTGGTAGTCCGTGTAGCCGAGTCGGGCCTTCACGTTCCGGAACGCACGACCACCGAAACGCAGGGCGCCCTCCAGGTCGAAGCGGTTCTGCTCCATGTCGATGGAAACGAGCTCGTCTTCCTCCTCCGCTCCGGGCTCCTCCTCCTCGTGGTGTGCGTGACCCGGAACGCCGTACTCGGAGCGCTGGCCCGTGATCGCGAGACCGAGGTAGCCGCGCTCGCTGACGTACGTAAGCCCCCCACTCCCTCTCTGGTTCGAGACGGCGGAGTTCTCGAGGACCCCCTCTTTGAGCTCCTCCCCGGGCTCCGGGTTCGCCTCTGCGAAGCCGGGAATGGAGTAGTCGTCCGTTTCACGCCAGAGCCCCGATCCCGAAACCACGAACGATCCGAAGCGTGCATTGACCGCGGCCGAGCCCGTGCGCTCCTTCGCGACCGAGCCTCCCAGTCCCTCGACGTATCCGGAGAACGGTTGGGTCGGAGGCTCCCGCGCGATTCGCTCGTCGAGCACGTTGACGACCCCACCCACGGCCGAGCTCCCGTAGAGCAGCGTCGCGGGTCCCCTGATCACCTCGATCCGGCTCGCGTTTCGCGCCTCGACCGCAACGGCGTGGTCCGGGCTCGTGCTCGACGCGTCTCCGGTTCCGATACCGGCCTCGAGAATGCGGACCCGGTCACCACCGATCCCGCGTACCACGGGCCGGCTCGATCCTGGACCGAAATAGGTGGACGAAACGCCTGGCTCGCGTGACAGCGTCTCCCCGAGCGACGCCTCGGCACCGATCACCAGATCCCTCGACGTCATGACGCTCGCGGGCTGGTACGCCTCGGATCGACGCGTCGAGCCGGCGCCCGCGGACACGACCATCTCGTCGAGGTGAAACACGGCCTCCACCATGATCGTGACCTCCACGGTCGTGCCGGCCTCGACCACGACGGACTCCAAGCCCCGACCCCATCGAACGCTCTGGGCCTCCAGGAGGTACCTCCCCGGAGGAACGCGGTCGAACACGAACCGTCCCGCCCCGTCGACCCTGACGCGCCGCCCGAGCCCCGGAATCACCACGTCCGCGTCGCCGACGGTCGAGGTACCGACCACGACCACGCCTTCGATACGCCCTTCTTGTGCCGCGGCCCGGCCTTGTGGGAGCAGCATACCTGCCACAACCAATCCGGTCACCGCGTGTACGAACGAGATCGTCTTCACGATCCGACTCCTCTTTTGGCGGACGGACGCCGTCGGCGCCGGTCCACGAATGACGTTCACCGGACGTCGGCGCGCCCGGCGGAGAACCCTGTGTCGAACGTCATGCTCGAGGGGGCGCCCTCGCGGATACGGGCGGCGAGAAGCGGCTCTCCCGCACATCGCCCGCATCGTTCACCCGGGGGACGTGGCGCGCGACCTCGATGGAACGCACGGCCGAGTCCCCACCCGGCGCCGCATGACTCGCGCCCACCTGGGTACAGATGGTGTGGTCGTGGGGCGTGGGGCAGCTGCCGGGCTCGTGCTCCGACTCGACCACCGGCGCGTGCGTGAGGTCCGCGCGCTCCATGACCGGCACCGCCACGCTCAGCGCAAGCAGCACCACCGCGAGCGGGGTCGCCACTGTCGTCCGGTAGAGTCGGTTCGCGCGTCTCATGATCCGGAAGCTACTCGTCAGCACCCCACGGGTGCCATGGTCCCCACTCCCCGTCCGCTCGGCTCACATGCCGAAGACGCTGAACTGCTTCGTGTATTTGACGATGAAGGAGCGCCCCTGTGGGCCCTGGAGCGTGTCGAAGCCCTGCACGTCGTTGTAGACGATGAACAGGCCGGTCCCGGCCGTGTTGAGCCACCCCAAGCGGAGGTTGGTCGACCACTGATCCACCTGGTCGGAGTACTGGACCAGGCCCTGTACGTAGATCCGGGGCGTGAAGAAGTACCCGAGCTTCACGCTCGTGAGTAGCGTCGTGAAATCGCCTTCGGGAAGCTCCACGTCGTTGTAGGTGGCGGCGACGGTCGCGCTCGAGCGATCCCCGTAGCGGAAGGTGACGTCCGCGCTCGACGTCCTCTTGTCGCCAGAGAGGAAGGCCCCCCAGTTGAAGCGGGAGTTGAACGACACCATTCGTGATTGGTCGGTCATGTAGACGATCACCGCCTCCCACCCGTCGTACAGCCCCGACGGAACGATGATCGGGTCACCGTTGGGGTCCTCCGCGCCCGGAATCTGGAACGGCTCGTAGAGCCCCTCCCGCGTCCAGTTGGCTCCGGTGTGCAGCTCCATCCCGGAATCCCATTGCCAATGGTTGTCCACGTGCAAGCGGGAGGAGATCTCGAAGCCCTCGTTGGCAACCGTCGAACGGTTGCGGTACGTGAAGTAGGAGACGTGCGGCCGCAACTCACGGAAGATCTTGCTGGGCCGGTAGTTGTACATACCGAAGACCTGGTAGTACCGGTGGCCGCGGCGCGGCACGAAACCGATCTCCGGGTTGAAGTCCTCACCGATCTGCTGGGCGGTCACGTTCCCGCGGAAGCTCCGTGTCGTGACGGCCCCCGTCACATCCCAAGCGACGTCGGACTCCGTCCTGCCGGGTGTCTCGGTCTTGGCCAGGTAGGAGTTAATGGTGACCTGGTCCCCGATCCCGACCTGCCCGTCGACGGCGTAGGTTTGGTTCTCGTCACCGTCGAGGTTGCTGCGGCGATCGGCGAAGAGCGCGCCGACCTTGGAACGACTGGGCAGCTCCTTCGCCACCCGTGCCACGCCGTACGCGTTCCGGCTCTGATTCTCGAGGACCCCGTCCGTCTGGATGTAGAGCCCCCCTACGTTGAGCCCGAGGGTGCGCCCCGATACCCGGCCGCCACCCTTGATCGGCACGGGAGCCCCTTCGCTGATGCCGATCTTGCGGCTGAAGAAGAGGTCCGCTCCCCCACCTCCGACGGTGAAGAACCCGGCGTTCTCGAGAAAGAACGGGCGTTTCTCCGGGAAGAGCAGCGGGAAACGCGTGAGATTGACCTGAGCGTCGTCGACCTCCACCTGCGCGAAGTCCGTGTTGACCGTGAGGTCGCCGGTGAGCCCCTGCGTGACCTGGATCTTGGCCTCCCCACCGATCTGGCCGTCCTGATCGAACTCCGGATCGCCCGCTGCGTAGTCACGCGCGGTAGAGCCCAGTAGGTACGGCGTAACGGTGGCCGAACGGCGTGTGGGAGGCTCGATCTGTAGATCACCGGCGAAGTCGAGCCGGTACAGGTTGAACTCGCGCGGCACCTCGGACCAGAACGCCTCTTCGTTCAGATGGCGGACCCGGCGAGACATGTTGAAGCCCCACAAGGCATCGCCCGGGGCGTACCGGAGCGTGCTGAAGGGAATGCGGAACTCCGCGTACCATCCGCCGTCGTCCTGCGTGGTCGCGACCTCCCAGCTTCCGTCCCAGTTCTTGTTGAAGCCGCCGCCCGCTCCCGCCTGGAAGCGGCGTTGGTTGTTCGAGCCCCCGCCCAGGAAGAAGCCGCCCCCGCTGCCGGCGGCGGCCACCTGGCCATCGTACTCGATCCCCGCCGGCGTCGTTCCGAAGACGAAGCCGTTCTGCCCGTCCCTGAACGTGTCGAAGATCATGACCACCGCGTCCGCGTCCGTGACCTCGTAGTCGCGAATGGCTTCCCCCGGCACGATCTGCGAGGGGTGGAGCTCCCACGCCCAAACGCCGACGTACACGGCGTCGTTGTCGAAGAGGATCCGGACCTCGGTGTTCTCGGAGGCCGGGAAGCCATCGCTGGGCTCGCGCTGGACGAAGTCCACCATCACGGACGCCGTCATCCAGCTCGCCTCGTCGAGCACACCGTCGACGACCGGCGGTGCCTCGGTTCGCTGGGGGTTCGCGACGGGGGGCCCGAGGGGCTCCATCCCGGGGGTGGACGTGACAGCACCGGCTTGCTGAGCCGACAGCTCGGCACCGGCCACGAGAACGAGAATGGAGCAGAGGCCCGGTACGGACGGCCTCGGGCATCGAGAGAAGTCGATCATGAGCATGGGGAAAACGGGTGAGACACACCCAGGACATCCGGGGGAAGCACTTCGTTGACCTCGCCCG
>JBDHDM010000383.1:0-4125 GCA_039591515.1 Gemmatimonadota bacterium
GGCGTCGGATGATCATCGAAGCTCTCCGGCGGAGGCACTCACGGTGCCGTGGCGTGGCGGGCATCAGGCTCGGGATACCAACCCCGGCGGTCCGGGCGTGGTTCCGGCGGCCCCGGGCGATTGCCGAGGGCGGGGTACCCCTCAATCCAGGAGGTCGCCCGGCTCGACCGCGAGGGCTTCGCGGACGGCTCGGATCGAGGCCGTCAGCACGAGGGTCATCGCAAACGCCGAGACAACGGCGTAGTGCAGAGGTCCAGCGGCACCCACGCCGCCGGCCTTCTCCATCCCCGCAGCCGACAATGTCCCGAAGAAGACGAGTCCCGCGAGACCCCAGCCGGTCGTGCGAGCACGCTCGGAGAGCACGACGCGGACGATGGCGGCCCTCGACGCGCCGAGTGCCGAGCGTACCGCGATGTCCCGAGCGCGTCGCCGGGTGGTGTGCAGCGCGGCGACGTACACGCCGTGCCCGGCGAGCAGAAGGGCAGCGAGACCGAGGAGGCGCACGACCAGGCCCGCCCAACGGACGGGGGCGGCGGCCTCCTTCAGGTAGGCCTCCAGCCCGACCGGGTCTTCGGGGCGGAGACCGAGGGACCGCATGATCTCCACCGCCGAGGTCACCGCCGGGTCGTCCCCGCGGAGGAGGAGTCGGGCCTCCTGGGGCGGGCGCTGAAGTGCGCTCACGTACACTGCGCCACGGCGACCGCCGTCCCTTCCCAGGACGGGTACCGAATGTTCGTCGACGATACCGACCACGGTGTACCACGTGGTGACGTCGTTCCCGAGCCGGAGCCGCTTGCCCACGGCCCTCCCGCCCTCGAACGCGGTGTTCGCCAGTCGACGGCTGACCACGGCCACGAGTGGAGCGGTGCCGACGTCGGCGGTCGAGACTCCCCGGCCGTCGAGGACGGAGATTCCCATGAGCTCGTGGAAGCCCGGCCCGACCGAGTGTACCTCGGCGGACGCGTTCCACAGCGGGGCGGGCAGGCCGCCGATGCTACAAGCGCCGCACTCCGTGATGGTGAGGTCGCGGACACCCAGGCCGACGAGAGCGCCCGGTGCCGAGAGGCTCTCGGCCGCGAGGCCGGGGAGGGTCTCGAGCTCCTCCAGGAGTTTGGCCCATTGATCGGGTCGGGTAGCCGAACCGGTCACGACGGCGAGGTCGTCCACGGCCTCGTGAGAAGCGGCAACGGCCGATGAGCGGCTCAGGGCCCATGCGCCCAACACCACGGTGCCCGCCACGGTGACGTGCAAGGCGGAGAGGGTGCGCCGGAAGAAGACGATCGACGGATCCCACCCGGCGCGGGAGCCCGACCGCAGGTTGCGGACCGCCCTCGCGGAGCGGGTCGCTCGCAACGCAGTGCCTACGTGCGCGGCGCCGGCCACGGCAAGGATCGACAGAAGGACCACGACCGCGTCGATCGGTGGCTTCGACGGAACGGCGGTCACGACGCCCGGCCAGCTCGAGCGGAGGGCCAGACCCACCACGAGGCCGGCCGGGATCCCCACGCTGAGTGACCCCAGGAGGAGGACCCTCAGCTCACGGAGGAGCACCCCGAGGAGGCGGGAGGGCGCCGCACCGATCGCGTGACGCACTGCGAGCTCGTGTCCACGCGCGGCGCTCCCCTCCGCGAGGATCGTGGCCGCGTTCAGGGTCGCGACCGCGATGACCGCGGCGGCCATGGCCGCGACGGCGCCCATGAGCCGCCCGACACCGAGCCGTTGCATCTCGGCGGGCCAGACGGCCAGCTCCGACCAGGTGATTCCCAGAGCCTCGACTGGTATCAAGTCCGGCTGCAGAAACACGGACGGTCCCGCGACGGTGATCGAGACTGCGGCGCGGACACCCACCGCGATCCCGATGGCGGCGGACAGGGTGACGAGAAGCGATCGCATCCCGAGTCCTCAGGCTCCAGCCCAGCCGGGGAAGATCTCGGCGAGGCCCGAGGTGATGAACTCGACCGCGATGGCGGCGAGAATCAACCCCATGAAGCGGGTCGCCACGTTCATGCCCGTCTGGCCGAGCGCCTTCGCGATGGGCCCGGCGGACTGCAGGATGAGCCAGATCGTGACGGCCAGGGCCAGGACCGCCACGATTACGGTGATGTGGTGGCTCAGGCCCCCGCCGCGGCCTGCCTCGAGGATCATCAAGCTGATCGCGCCGGGTCCCGCCATGATGGGCATGGCCAATGGGACGATCGCGGCGGCCTCGCGGTCCGTACTCTCCCTGGCTTCCTCGGGTGTCTGCTTGGCGGGACTCACCCTGGCGTGGAGCATGGACCACGCCATGGCGAAGATCAGGAAGCCACCCGCGACCTGCAGCGACGCGACGCGGATGGAGAAGAACGACAGCAGGCCCTGTCCGGCGAGGTAGGAGACGGAGAGGATCATGAAAACGGCGAGCGAAGCCTGGCCGATCATCTTCCTCCGCAAGGGCCTGGGCTCGTCGCCAGCGAGGCTGACGAAGGTCGGGATCGCGGAGACCGGATTGACGATCGAGAAGATCGAGATGAAGAAGAGCACGAAGTCGCGCATGGCGTTCCGCGTCGCGGCCCGGGTGACGGAGAGCGGCGAACGGTACCAGCCTACCGGGTGCCGATCAATCACCGGCCGAGGTAGCTTCAGCGGTCGCCGCGCCGCCGCCGCTGCCCGCCACCAGTCTCCACTCTCGTTCCGAGGTCTCATGTCACTGCTGTCTCGAACGCTCGTCGCTGCTCCATTGATTCTGGTGAGCGCGGGAAACGTTGCCGCGCAGGCGACCGCGGATGTGCCGCAGGATCTCTTCGCGGACCAGGACTTCCGTCACGTGGGCCCCGTGGGCAACCGAGTCAGCGCCGTGGTCGGTGTTCCGGGTCAACCCAACGTCTACTACTTCGGCGCGGCCTCGGGCGGGGTCTTCAAGAGCGAGGATGGCGGACACCGATGGCGGCCGATCTTCGACGACCAGCCCGTCCAGTCGATCGGAGCTCTGGCGATCGCGCCCTCGGACCCGAACGTGGTCTGGGCGGGAACCGGAGAGGCATTCATCCGCTCCAACGTGTCGATCGGGGCCGGGGTGTACCGGTCGACGGATGCCGGAGAGAGCTGGACACTCATGGGCCTGGAGGGAAGCGGGCGCGTGGGGCGCATCGTGGTTCACCCGAACGATCCGGACGTCGTGTTCGTCGCTGCTGCAGGCCACATGTACGGTCCGCAAGAGGAAGACCGCGGTCTGTACCGCACGGAGGACGGCGGTGAGACGTGGGAGAGGGTCCTGACGGCCGGTCCCAACTCGGGCGCGATCGACGTCGTCATGGATCCGGGCAACCCGCGCATCCTCTTCGCCGCGACGTGGCAGATGCAGATGTGGACGTGGGGCAGGGAGAGTGGGGGCCCCGAGAGCGCGCTGTGGACCAGTCGGGACGGAGGGGATACGTGGACTCGGCTGGAGGGCCGGGGACTCCCTCGCGGCACACTCGGCAAGATCGGCCTCGGCATGACGCCCTCCGACCCCGACCGCGTCTACGCGCTGATCGAGACCAACCAGAACTCGGCGTACGAGCCTCTGGAGCAGCACGAGGGGACGCTGTGGCGGTCCGACGACGGGGGCGCGACCTGGTCGATGGTCAATGCCGACCACGCGCTGGCGCAGCGACCCCTCTACTACACCCGCCTCGCGGTCGCGCCGGACGACCCCGACGAGGTGCACTTCATGTCGACGGTGTACACGAAGTCACTGGACGGGGGCGTCTCGTACTCGGTCGTCTCCGGCGGCGACAACCACGACATGTGGATCGATCCGCTCATCCCCGACCGGATGATCGTCGGCGACGACCAGGGCGTGAAGATCTCGACGAACCGGGGGGAAGACTGGTACCGTCCGCTGCTTCCGATCGCGCAGATGTATCACGTGTTCACCGACACCCGGGTGCCGTACAACCTCTATGGCAACCGGCAGGACGGGTCGTCGTACGGCGGGCCTTCCAACACACTGTCGGGTGGATCGATCCCGATCGGCGCGTGGAAATCGGTGGGCGGATGCGAGTCCGGCTTCGCGGTGCCCGACACGGTCACCAACGACGTCGTGTGGTCGGGGTGCTACGAGGGAATTCTCGACCGTCACGAGCTCTCCACCGGCATCACGCGCAC
>JBDHDM010000384.1:0-7815 GCA_039591515.1 Gemmatimonadota bacterium
TCCGGCTTGAGGACCTTGAGCGCGACCCTTCGCTCGTGCTTCAGGTCGTCGGCCAGGTAGACCGTCGCCATCCCGCCTTCACCGAGCTCGCGCTCGATGCGGTAGCGGCCCTCGAGGGCGGCGTTCAGGGGATCGATCGGGGCTGGCATGCTCGCGATCTTAGGTCAGGACAGCATCCCGGGCCATCTGACACCAATTCTGCAGCAATCTAGCGGCCGTTCGGCGGATGAGGCCGGGAAGCAGGCGATGGGACGGGTACCCGTCTTCGTCCTCGTCAGCACCCTTGCCTGAAACCTTCAGTTCTCGTCGGGCAGTGTCTCTTCCCACCCCATCTCGAAGGGGCGGTACAGCCTGCAGTGGACACCCTCGGCCCTCATGTCTCCGGCCCCGTACCCGACCATCCATTCAGGGGTGATGAACTGCACGACGAAGTGGACCAGGACGTCCTGGCCCTCGTGGGTCTCCGCGGCCCAGCCGTCGTACCGACCGGGAATGGTGGGGACCCTGAACATCATCATGTCCTGCGCATCGTCGTCGTGGGCCTCTCCAAAGAGCCTCGCGCCGGCTTCGTGGACGGTGAGCGTGCCCCTGTTGTAGTCGTCTCCCGAGAGCGCTCGATTCATCAAGCCGGGACACTCGATGCTTCCCCCGAGGTTCCTGACACCCCAGATCCCCTCCCGGGCGATGAAGGGTTGCCCAAACCCAGCGGGTAGCTCGTCGGGCAGCATGAACCGCTCGAAGGTGTCGTAGACGAACGTACAGGTCACCGTTTCGCCGTCTTCGATGTGGAAGTTCGCGGCTCGCATGGCGACGCTGCCGGTGCTGGGGACGGCGCTCGGCTGATCGTCGCAGCTTACGTCGACGAGCGTGAGCCAGGGCGAAGGGGCTGGTTGGCCGATGGAGTGAGCTCCCGCCGCGAGACCTGACTCCTGGAGTGTCTCACCGATGCCGATGGTCCCCTGAAAGTCGCCGAAGAAGCTGAGTTGGACGTCCGGGTGGTCCATGCGCGACTCGACCCGGACGATGGCTGTGCCGGACTGGGCCACGGCTCCTACGGCCGCGAACAGGGTGGCGGATGCAGTGAACAGCACACTGTGGCATCGAGCCTTCCATGAGCTGGGCAGAAGCACGGTGACCTCCTCGGTCCGCAGTCGTGAACGGTGGGTGAGGCTCGACGATCGAGCCTCACCCACACGGCCGAACGAAGATCTCGCTCCGACCTGCCACGCCCAAAGAGGCCCCGCCGGCGATCAGTTCATCCGCTCGAGCTCGACACGGCGGTTCATGGCCCTTCCGGCGGAGGTGCGGTTGTCGGCTAGGGGCCGGTCGGGGCCGTAGCCCACGGCCACCAGCCTGTCCGCGGCGACACCCTGCGCCACGAGGTGCCGCATCACCGACTCTGCGCGTTCCTGAGAGAGCCTCATGTTGAGAGCCCGCGGTCCCGTCGAGTCGCTGTGGCCGGACACTCGGACGCGCAAGTCGGGGCTTCCGCGGAGCGAGGTGGCCACGCGGTCGAGCACGCGCATCGCCGACGCGGTGAGGATGTCGCTGCCGAACTCGAAGGTGACGCCCTCGAGCACGACGACCGTGGTCTCCGGCTCGAAGAGCTGAGGACATCCGTTCTGGTCCACGGTAACGCCCGGCTCCGTTGCGCCGCAGCGATCGTCTTCGTCGACGACGCCGTCGCCGTCGGAGTCGATCTGGCACCCCACGCGGTCCACGCGGGCCCCGCCCGGTGTGGTGGCGCACTGGTCGTCTTCGTCGAAGACGCCGTCGCCGTCGGTATCGACACGACAGCCGGTGTCGTCCACGCCGACCCCGCTCGGTGTGGCGGCGCACTGGTCGTCCTCGTCGAAGACGCCGTCACCGTCGGTGTCGATCCGGCAGCCCATAGGGTCCACGCGGACCCCCTGCGGCGTAGCGGTGCACTGGTCGTCCTCGTCGAAGACGCCGTCGCCGTCCGCGTCGATCCGGCAGCCCGTCGCATCGACCGAGACGCCGGAAGGAGTCCCGAGACAGGCGTCCCGCCTGTCCTGGACCCCGTCCCGATCCTGGTCGCGCGTACGCCCGGGCCCGACGTCGATCGAGAGGCCGGCCGAGACCGTCCAGTTCATGTGGTCGTCGACCGTGCTCGAGCCGACGGTGGCGCCCTCGTTGAACGGCGACCACATGTAGTCGAGCTGCGCCTCGCTGCGCACCGCGACCCGATAGGACAGGTAGGCCTTGAACCCCAAGAGACCCGTCACGCCATCGTCATCGGCGTCCACCCCGTCCGCGTACATGTTGCGGACGTAGCCGGCTCCGATGAGCGGGTGGACGCGGTCCCAGATGGGCAGACCGTAGACCAGCCGGCCGCGCAACGCATCCCAGGTCGCGTCCACGCCGGCGGGCGATGCGTCTTCCGTCCACGTTCGGGACCAAGAGCCCTCGATGGCGAGGTTTCTTGCTACGAAGACGCCGACGAAGCCTCCGCCTCCCCACGACGGATCCTGCGTGAGCGTCGTGTTCTCGTCGAAGCGGGTGAACTGGCCGTGCCCGCCGATCTCGACCGTACCAGCCGCCTGCGCCGAGACGCTGGCGGCGGTGCAGAGGAGACAGGTTGCGGCCGTCGCGAAGGTGGATCGACTCATTGTGCTCCAAACCTCAGGCTGGGGCCCTCGTCTCATCTCGACGCGAGGATCGTGCGCGCCCGGGTGTTCGGTCGCCGACCTGGCACGGACGCGCCCGCGATGCGCCGCCCAGCCAATTGCAACAAGAGTGCCAGGACGTTCCAGATTGGCGGACCCGCCCTCGCCCTGTCAGGTCCCGAGGGCCCTGTCTAGGTTGGCCGAACCGCGCCTCGATCTTGGTCCGGGAAGGCGACCCGAAGGAGGGCTCTCATGACCACGCGCAACGACCGCTCCAACCCGACCCACCCCCCTCTGACTCGTCGGCGATTCCTCGAAGCGGGTGCAGCGGCAGGCGTCGCCGGTGCCATGGGAGCGACGGGATGTACGGGCGGCGTCGATCCGCTCAATTCGACTTCCCAGGCCTCGTTCGGTGGTCGCCCGAACACCCTCGCGAGTCTCGAAGACAACATCTATACCAGGCTGCTGGGTGTGCGGCCGCACGTGGGAGCCCACGAGCACATCACGACCATGGGCGGCTCACGCATGCCTCCGGAGGTGCTCGAGGCGATCGTCGAGGCGAACGAGTACTTCGTTGACATGAATGAGCTGACCGAGGCAGCGGGGGCAAAGGTCGCCGAGCTGATGGGCGCCGAGGCTGCGATCGTCACGTCGGGAGGCTTTGCGTCTCTACTGCTCGGTTCCGCGGCTTGCCTGGCGGGCAGCGACATGGACCGCGTCCGTGCGCTTCCCGACGTCACGTGGGCGCGCCGGAACTGCCTCATCCAGACCCCGCATCGTTTCAGCTACGACCACGCGTATCGCGCGGCGGGTATGACGAACGTCTACGTGGAGAGTCGAGAGGACTTCCTCGCCGCGATCGACGATACGGTCGCCATGCTGCCGGCTCTCTCCGCGGTGGAGCGGGGCAGTCCCATCGCGCCCCCGCGGTCGATGGAGCGTTCGTCGCCGACGCCTGACTCCGTGATCTTGCCCGAAGAGATGATCCGGATCGGACAGGCGCACGGCGTGCCCGTCATGATCGACATGGCCTCGGACCTGCCGCCGTGGGAGAACCTGAGTCGGTTCATCGGCCTGGGTGCCGACCTCGTCGTGGTGAGTGGGGGGAAGGGCATCCTGGCACCCCAGTCGACGGGGATCCTGGCGGGGCGTGCCGATCTCATCGAATCCGCTCGCATCCAGAACGCGCCCAACGACTTCATCGGGCGCGGCATGAAGGTGGGTAAGGAGGAGATCATCGCCCTTGTCGTTGCACTGGACCGAGCGATGGGGCTCGACCAGGCCGCCGAGATCGAGCGCTGGAATACGACCGCCCGGTGGATGGCGGCCGAGCTCGACGGCATTCCGGGGGTGACGGCTCGGTATGCCATGAACAACGGAGGGTATGCCGACGTCGATCTGGAGTGGGATCGATCCGTCATCCCGGTCGAGCCCCGGGAATTCAAGCGGCTGCTGCGGGAGGGGTCACCGAGTGTCGTGTACGACGGCACCACCACCGTGCGAACCCGGCAGCTCCGCCCTGGCGAGGATCGACTCGTCGCGGAGCGCCTCCGAGCGTTGTTCACGGAATTGAGCGAGTAGCTCGCAGCCAGGATCAGGGGCTCCGCGAAGGAGCGGATACCGCCCTCAGTCCCCGTGCATGGCCACCATCGGATCGACCCTCGTGGCCCGCCGTGCGGGCACGACACATGCCGCCATCGACGTGAGTCCGAGAAGAAGAGCGACCCCCGCCATGACGCCCGCATCGGTAGCGGACACATCGAAGAGAACGAACGACAGTCCGCGCCCCAGCAACACGGACAGCCCGAGGCCGATCGCCATCCCAGCCGCGAGCTGAAAGCCGGTTTGGGCCACGACGAGTCGCACGACCCGAGCGGGGGAAGCGCCCAGCGCTACACGCAGCCCGAGCTCGTGGACTCGTTGATTCACGCTGAAGGACAGCACCCCGTAGAGTCCAATCGACGCCAGGAAGAGCGCAGCCCCGCCGAAGATCGTGAACATCGTCCCGAAGATGCCGAAGAAGGCCGAATTGCCGCGGATCGTCTCGGCGAGTGTGTTGACCTGCGAGATGGGCAGATCCTGGTCGAGCTCGGCGACGATCTCACGCGCGCGGGCAGTGATCTCCAGCGGTTCGCCACGGGTGAGGACCATGAGATTCACGACCGAGGCGGGTCGTTGGGCCAGGGGCAGGTAGATGGCCTCGGGCGCCAGGACGAAGACGTCACCCTCCAGATAGAAGTCGGGCGCGACCCCCACGATGGTGTACCAGTCCTGTCGCTCTTGAGCCGCAGCCCCAGCCTGTGAGACTCGGTGTAGGCGCAACCGCCGGCCGAGAACGGATTCACCCGGGTAGTACAGCTCGGCGAACTTCTGATTGACGATCGCCACGGGCATCGAGCGCGCATCGTCGGAAGCGTCGAAGGCCCGGCCTTCGAGCACAGCAGTCGACACCGTCTGGAAGTAGGACGGATCGATCGAGCCGATCCGCGCGCTAGGATAGTCCGCGTCTCCGAGGTACGTGCCGTCCTCTAGCAGGAACCGCCCGTTCCCGAACCCGGCGCCGGGAAGCTCCGTCGTCAGGCTCGTCGATATCACGCCGGGCTCGGCATTCAGGCGCTCCCGGAGTTGGCGAAAGATCTGAGTCCGGGCTTCGTCGTCGGGGTAGTCCTCCGGGGGCAACGACAGGGCCGCCGTGAACACACGCTCGCCGTCGAACGGGTACTCGACGTTGGCCAGATTCCTGACGCTCTGCACCATGAGCCCGGCCGATACCAGGAGGGCGAACGAGAACGCCACCTCCACGACGACCAATCCACGACTCAGCCGCCCGATGTTGAGGGATGATGCGCCCCTGGAATCGTCTTTCAGGATCTCGTTCACGTCCGTGCGCGATGCCCGGACGGCCGGGATCACGCCCGACAGCAGGCTCGCTCCGACCGTGAGCACGAGTACGAAAAACAACACACGGGGATCGAGCTCGATCGCGAACCAGAAGGGGACGCCCTGCGGGAACGTCGCGAGTGACTGATTGAATCCACCGATCGCGACCTGGGCGATGCCGAGGCCGAGCACACCTCCGAACAGCGCGATCAGGGCGGCATCCAGGAGTAGCTGGACGACGACCCTGGATCGACTCGCTCCGAGCGCCGTCTTCAGCGCCACCTCCTTGCTTCTCAAGCTTGCCCGTGCGAGCAGCAGATTCGCCACGTTGGCGCAGGCGATCAGCAGCACGAGGGACACGGCCGCCAGCATCGTATACAGGAGACTGGGGATCTGATACCCGATCAGCTCCTGAACGAGGGGGCCGATGACGACGGACATTCCTTCATTGGTCTCGGGATACTCGACGGCGAGTTGGCCCATGATGCGGGCGAGGTCCGCCTGGCCCTGCTCCTCGGTCGCCCCCTCGGCGAGACGGCCGAAAGCGAGCAGTGGCGGCCCCGTGCCCCGCTCCAGTGACAGATCGCTCGCCGGTAGTGGACTCCACACCTGCTGATTGAACGGGAACTCGAACCCCTCCGGCATGATGCCGATGACCTCGGTCGGGCGGCCATCCAGGCGCACCAGACTTCCCAGCACCTCGGGTGATCCGTCGAAGCGCTCCTGCCAGAAGCGGTGACCAATCAGGACCACCGGCGACGCACCGAGCACCTCGTCCTCCGCAACGAAGTCTCGTCCCATGATCGGTTCCGTTCGGAGAAGGCGGAACGCGTTCGTCGACATGTTGGCCCCGGTCACGAACTCGGGGGGTCCGTCGCCCGACGCCAGATTGAATGCGGTGACCTCGTAGGCGGCGAGCCCTTCGAACGTCGTCTGCCGCTCCCGCATGTCCAGGAAGTCGTGGACCCGGGTCAGGAGTCGACTCTGCCCTTCGGTCGGATTCACCCGATTGAGCGCCATGAGCGGCTGAGGATCGTCGACCGGAAGTCCCTTGAGGATCACGCCGTTGACGATGCTGAACATCCCGGCGGTCAGGCCGATCCCGAGGCCCAGCGCCAGAATGGCGATGAGTGCAGCGCCGGGCTTCCGAAACAGCCCCCGCAGCGCCAGCTGTAGGTCCTTCAGGAGATTCTGTGGCACTTGTCGTTTCCCTTCGGTAGGTGGTCGGAGCGTCTCGGCGACGGCGGCGAATGTGTGCCACCAGGCGCGGGGCGCGGTTTTGAGGAAGTCGGAAGTGATGCCGAGCCAGAAGACCCCCCTCCGGCCCTCCCCCCGGTGGCGCTCTGCCGACGCCTCGAACTCGGCGAGCATCTCGTGCCCGAACCGGTCCCGGAAGGACGCTGGGTAGAGGAGCAGAAGCACACGGAAACAGGCTCGGCCGAACATCGGCTCACACGATGCGGCGCAGACGAGCGTACTCCACGATCCGCTCCAGAGTCGCCGCTTCACGCGCGAGCACCTCGCGACCCGTGGGTGTGAGATCGTAGAAGCGCCTGCGCTCGTCGGTCTCGCCCGGGGGTGCATCGACCTCCGCGATCAGGCCGACGTCGACGAGGCGCCCGAGTGACCAGTAGAGGGATCCGGGCCCCAGTTTCACCGAGCCCTCCGACCGTTCCTCGACGTCACGCGCCATGGCGTGGCCGTGCCGCCGTCCCTGGGTCAGGGCCAGCATGAGAAAGAAGAACGCCGGAGTCATTCTGATTGGCGTCTTGTCCAGGTCCACGTGCAGCCTCCAAAACTACCTTGGTTTCTGTAGTAGTACGGAAGCCGGGGCGTCGAGGTTTCGGTGGGCCGCGGGCGGCGGCCTACTCAACGAGGCGCAGGGACCTGAGCGCTCGCCGTGCGACGGCGAACGTCGAATCCGGGCCCCCATCGCTCGGGATCGGGAACGAAGTCCAGCGCGGATCGTCGGCGTCGTCGGGTTCCCACGCGTCAGCCGCCGCCAGGTGAATCGCCCAATCGGCGTCCGACACGCCGCTTTCCCGCTGTGCGAGCCGCGCCCGGACCGTCTCGTCGGCCGCCCTGCACTCCAGGAAGGCGACCCCCACCCCGGCCGCCACACCGGCCTCGAGGAATCGGCGCCTGCGCCTCGCTTCTCGGAAGGAGGCGTCGACGATGACGCGCTCGCCGCGGAACAGGTGCTCGAGCGCTCGCTCCAGACACGCGTCGTAGGTCCGGTCGTTCCACTCGGCGGTATAGATGCCCTCGCCGAAGGGCGCCCGGGCAGACTCCTCCGGCGACACCCCAG
>JBDHDM010000385.1:0-4861 GCA_039591515.1 Gemmatimonadota bacterium
CGGTGAAGTTCTACGTGAGCGCGTCGAGCAGCTTCGATGAGTGGACGCGCGCTCCGACGGCCGAGCAGCAGGAGTGGATGCGGGACCACTACTTCCGGATGCGCACGAGCAGCCCGTACTTCGACTCCAGGCTGTCGTGGTACCCCAACGCGTGGGTGTACCGCGACGCGTACGCGATCTACCGCGATTCGGATCTGGTGACGAGCCAGCCGGACTGGATCCTGCGCGACGCGGACGGAAACGCGCTGTACATCCCGTACGGATGCTCGGGCGGCACGTGTCCGCAGTACGCGGGCGACTTCGGCAACCCGGAGTTCCGACAGTGGTGGATCGACCGCCTGGCGGCGACGCTGTCCGCTGGCTACGCCGGTGTCTGGATCGACGACGTCAACACGGTGTGGCGTGTCGGCGACGGGAACGGAGACCACGTGGCGCCGCTCGATCCGCGCACGGGGGCCGAGATGACGCTCAGCGATTGGCGGCGCTACTTGGCGGAGTTCATGGAGCAGGTGCGGGCCACGTTCCCCGACAAGGAGATCGCCCACAACCTCATCTGGTATTCCGACGCCACCGACCCGTACGTGCAGCGGCAGATGCAGGCGGCGGACTTCGTGAGCCTCGAACGAGGCTCCACGGATCGTGGCATCCGGGGTGGGACAGGCAAGTACGGCTACGAGACCTTCCTCGCCTTCATCGACGGCATCCATGCCTGGGGAGGCTCCGTCATCCTGCAGGACGACGACTCCGAGACCGAGGCCGAGTGGATGTACGAGCTCGCCACCTACCACCTCGTGAAGGCACGTGACGACATGATCTCGGCCGACGGCGACCGCAGCCGCATGAACCCCGACAACTTCTGGGAAGGGTACCTCGTCGAGAAGCGGATGGTGTGCGCTACACGGTCGACGGACTCTTCCGACGGGACTACCAGTGCGGGACCGTCGTGCTCAATCAGCCGGATCAGCCGACGCGCACGCTCGATCTCGGGGAGAGCTATCTAGTCGCCGGTGGTGCAGGAGAGCGGGTCTCCTCCGTCACACTCGACGCCTACCGAGGCATCGTGCTCCTCCGAGAGGGCTGTACGCCCTGACTCAACTCTCCGGAGGCTCGGCGACGACGACGGTGAGCCACGACAACGTCTGAGTCGAGATCGCGAAGAGCTGCGTGGCGCCGGCTCCGACCGCCGTCACGAGTCCGTTCGCCGAGATCGCCGCCACACTCGGGCTGGCGCTCTCCCAGACGATGTCCGCGGAGGCCGGATACCCCAAGATCGTGAACGCAGTCGCCGACACGGTGGCGGTATCGCCGACCTGCAGCGAGAGCGCTTCAGGAGACAGAACGACGGTGTCCGGCACCGTGGTCACCGGGATCACGGTGCTCTCCGGGGCGCACGAGGCGAGCACGATCAACAACGCGGCGGTGACGCCGGCACCTGTCCACGTCCATCTCGTCGTTCTTCGGTGGCTGCCTTCCGGAATCATGTGACGATGGCTCAGGGGAGTGGTTCGCGCACGATTCTGTCACGGCCAGCGGCACGGCGCAAACAAGCCGGCGGCGGGTGACCGGGGGCCGTCGCCGAGGAGCGGTCGCTTGCGGGCGGTGTCGTTGGATTCGGCGGTCGTCACACGCCGAGCGGCGGGCCAGTCGGCCCCTCGGGGTACGCTTGTTGCAATGGGGACGGGCGATGTGCCCCTCCTCGACCTCGGAACCAATGAACCAGAAGATCATCGGCCCCCTCGCGCTCGCCCTCAGCCTGTCGCTCGCCGCCTGCGACGACGCCACGACCGTCGCCGACGCCGGCCCGCTGACGCTCATGCTCACGGACGACGCCGGTGACGTGAAGATGGCGATCGTCACGATCGCCCGCATCGAGCTGGTTGGCGACGGTCAACCGGTCGTCCTGGCAGAAGACCTCCTCCCCATCGACCTCGTGCCACTCGAGAACGACGTCGCGCCACTGGTCGAGGACTTGATGATCCCCGGCGGCACCTATTCCCAGCTTCGCTTCGTGATCCCGGCGGCCTGCATCCGTGTGGAGCAGGCCGACCCGATCGAGTTGACCTACGCCTCCAGCGACGACTTCGATGAGTGCGGTACGCCTGACGGGCGCCTGCAAATCCCCAGCTTCGCCCAGACCGGGATCAAGGTGAACCTCCCGGGCGGCTCGATTCGCGTCGACGGTGAGTCCAAGATTCTGCTCCTCGACTTCGATGTCGCCGAGAGCTTCGGCCACCAAGCGGGTCAGTCGGACTCATGGGTCATGACCCCCGTCATCCACGCCGAAGACATCAGCCTCTCCGGAAGCATCGTGGTCGAGCTCAGCCTTGCCACCGGCTTCGACGCCTCCGACTTCCGGGCTACGCTCACGAACGGCACGGGGACCGAGAGCGAGCCCTTCGTCGAAGCGGGCGGTGCCGGCGGCACCTACGTCGCGCCCTTCCATTATCTGCACGCGGGCGAATACGAGGTCTCGGTGGAGCTGGAGGCCGGGGTGGTCTTGGACTTCACCTTGAGCCCGGAGGCTCCACAGAATGTGACCCTGGGCAGCGGTGAACAGGTCACGGTCGCGTTCGAGGTGGGCCCGCCACCCTCTCCGTAACGGATTTCGTCCCCCGTGTGAGCGCGGGACGCGAGCGGAGCAAACCCAGGGGCAGCGCAGCGCGTTGGGCGGGCCGGCTCAGTCCGTGCAGGCGACTTGCCCGGGCATCGACGGCTCGACCGGGTCGGTCGGCGCCGGAACCGAGCCCAGAAAGACGGCACATCCGCGGTCCGTGCCGAGCGCGACGTGGGATGCCGTGGCAGACCACCCCTCCTCGGTGCCACTGAGCGAGAAGACGGCGCCCTCCTTGCGACGGAGCTCGAGCGCCTCGAAGGAGCTCGAGAAGACCTCCTCGTCCAGGAAGTGCAGCACCTGACGTTCGGCCGTCCGCTCGAGGTCCCGCCTCAGCTCGGAGATGAGCCGTTCGGCCCTGATGTCGGAGAGGCGCGACGCGGAAGCGGTGAAGTAGATGCCGAAGACCGCGATCATGAGGAGGAGCGCCACGACGGAAAGACCCTTCGCCAGCAGCTCCACCACGCTGTATCGACGTTGCCCGTCCACGGCTCCCCCCCGAGTGCCGGTGTCAGGATCAGATGTTTCCCGGGGGATCAGATGTTTCCCGGGAAAGGGCGGGCAGAATCGGGCATCCGGCGCCGGTTCGCAAGGTGAGGGCTCGACCAAGCCGATCCCCCCCTCCCAGCGGTACTCCCATGACGACGTTCGATGCCGGCCCGCGCGCCTCGGGCCGCTCAGACATCCGGCTTCGTCGACATTCCCCTGCTCGCCGTCGTGTTCCCGTTGCACGCCGACGACACGGAGCAGTGATTGGGTCTCTTCGGCTTCTACCTCGCCCTGGCCGCTTGGAAGGCGCGATCCGAGGATGGAGATACCGCCGAACAAGCCGGAGCCGGGGCATCCCGGGAAGCCGAAGTGATGGCCTGATCGGCCACTTCGAGATCGGGACCCCGGCTAGTCGCGATCGCGCGGTCCCGGTTGGGTCGCGTTCTCGTTCGCGGCTTCGCCGCTTGCCGGCGCTGAGTCGGTGGGCTCTGTGAGCCCACGGCGCTCGGCCTTCTTCTCTTTCTTCTTCTTTTTCCGCAGCTCTCGCTGTTTCTTCTCAAAACCGTAGTTCGTGCGTCGCGCCACTTGCGCCTCCGTATGATTCGACGCGCGCCCTCCCGATTGGAGCCCGCGCGCTCTTGGAATGAAGCCCCCAACGAACCGCCCGCCTGCCGACGGCGGCCTGGGTCCGACTCATTGAATGTACCTGGTTACCGCGTGAAGTCATCGAATCGCCATTCGACAGATGGCTTGGTCCGGTCGTCGCCAACGGCACGAACCACCCGATGACCCCCGGAATCTCATTCGCAGATCGAGTGGGTCAGACCCGGCAAGGAATCGTCTAAACCCCTACTGGGCTGCACGATCCACAGTCCCGAGGCACTGGCGAAGCCACGCCGACGCGCTCGGACCCTACTCGAGGATCAGGAGCACACTGTACAGCAAGTACTTACAGGACTCCACCACCATGTCGCGGATCCCTTCGGTCGGCGGAGGGCCCCCTAGCGCCGTGTCGTCCCCCGACTCCATGGGCGCGGCCACCAGTCGCACGGATCGGTCCGGCGGTACTAAACGGCGACAACACAAGCGTAGTCGCTTGAGGTGGATGCCCTCGCTGACCAGGAGGACGGATCGCACGGCCGGATGTTCCTGAAGCCAGGCGCTGAGCGCCCTCATTTCGGTGAGCGTGCCAAAGGGCGTGGGAGAGGTCGGCAACACCGACCAGCCTTCTTCGTCGAGGCACGCCAGCGACAGCTTCCGCTCGCTCCGCTCCGGATAGGGCTGCGACGCCAGTTCGCGTAACGTGCTCCGCGTCCGATCGGACGGCAGCACATCCTCGGGGACCTCTCGCGTCAGCACCCTCGCGATGTACTGCGGGTTCGTGGTGCTCATGACCAGTCTCGGCGCCCAGCCATCTCCAAACAGCCGAGCACCGTGGACCTTACGATCGCGGCGTCCGGCGAGGACGAAGATCAGGTCCGACCTATCGAGGTCGTCGACATCGGTGAGGAACCCCCGGAGTCGCGCGCGAAATCGGTCGAACAAGTCGGGCATCTTCGGTCACGACTCCCGCCAGGGGCTCAGGGATCGAGCCAACGGGGCTCGTCGGATCTGCAAGCGATGGGGCCCAGCCAGCCGGGAGGGCCGGGGCTAAGCCGCCGGACGTCCAGCGAGGCTTCGGAGGATGGAGTACCAGTGCTCGAGTGCTCCGTAGAACTCTCGCACGGCGACACGTTCATTCAGGCCGTGAGCGAACTGATC
>JBDHDM010000386.1:0-4072 GCA_039591515.1 Gemmatimonadota bacterium
GAGCCGGTGTCGATCTCGACCTCGCGGCCGCGGACGTCCGATACCTCGACGCGCCCTGATCCGGTGTCGACGATCAGATCACCCTCGACGCCGCGGATGACCACACTTCCAGAGCCGGTATCGACCTCGAGCGAGCCGGAGATGTCGAGTGCGGTGACCGCCCCCGATCCGGTGTCGATCGAAACGTCGGCCTCCAAGCCGTCCGCCTGGACCTCACCCACGGCGAGATTGAGCTCGATTTCACGCCCGGCCGGCACCTCGACCACGAGGTCGGCCCACGCCTCCAGTCCGTCACCGCGGCCACGGATACGGACTCGATCCCCGCGGGAGCTCCCCCCGTCGGAGAACGTCCCGTCGGCCCGAACGTGGAGTGAGGTATTCGAGCCGCGCCCCATCTCCGGGTAGACGATCTCGTCGTCCGGGTAGATCACCCGCAGCGTCGCTCGCCCGCGCACGTCGCCCGTCTCGATGCTGAGTAACTCTGCGTCCCGACCAGCGCGGTCGATCCGAACCACGACCTCCGATCCGCTCCCTCGCACCAGCTCGACGCGGCCGGCGATGTTGTAGATCGCGACCTCCCGCCCCGAGATCCGCTCGACCTCCTGGGCACCCACGGGCAGGCAGACCAACGCCGCCGCCACCCCTAGCAACCATCTCATATCGATTTCTCCTCCCGCCCTCGGAGCGGGTCCAATGTCGTGTATCGGTCAGCGGATCGAGATCGAGCCATTGACGGTCTCGAGCCTGAGCTCGGGCCCGCCGTCGCCGAGCACCCCTCGGGCGCTGTTCCTGCGGAGCCCGCCATCGAGGGTGAACGGCAAGTCGCTCTCGAACCCGCCGTTCAGCCAATTGGCGCTCACGTTGGCGTTGATGCCGTCGGCCACGTCGAGCCTGATGCTTCCGTTCACCGTCGAGAACTCGGCCCCGCCGGCGAACGCAGTGCTGCCCATCTCGATCTCGATGTCTCCGTTCACCGTCTCTGCCCGGGCGAAGCCCTCGGTCGAGATCTCGATGTCTCCGTTCACCGTGTTGGCGGTCACGTCGCCTCCGAGGTCGAGGGCAACGATGTCGCCGTTGACCGTACGGCCCACGAGGTCCGCTTCAGCGGGAAGCCGGATGTTGAAGTCCACCACTACGTCGTTGCGACGGGTGTTCATCCTCCCTTCGGAGCCCGGGGCGCAGTAGTTCTCGCGCTCACCCTCGGGTGTCGGATAGACCGCGCAGAAGGTGATGCCGCCCCCGTGCTCGACACGCTCGATGCGCACGGTGGCCGGGTCGGATCTCCGACCCCGGGCCTCCGCCACGACCTCGACCTCCGCGCCGGCGGCGCGCGAGACCTCGATGTCTCCGCTCACGCCCTTGATCTCGAGCACCTGCCCGTCCGGCAGACGGCCGGTCCACCGGAAATCCTCGGCGGACTGTCCGCCAGACTGACCGTGGTTTGCCACCGCAGGCCCGTCCTCGTGGCCGAACGTGGCGGCGAGCCGCCCGAACACTCCTGACTGCGCCACCGCGAACGTCGCGGTCGCAGCGAATACGCCCATCGCGATGATGGCCCAACGCACCGACTTCATATCCCCGCCTCCCTGTTTCGTCTCTTCTGTCTGGAAACCATGCTGTCCTACCTCGATCCTCGCCGCTCCAGCAGCCGGATCTCTCCGTCGAATACCTGGATCTCGATGCGCGCCGACGCGGTGCCGATCGTGAAGTCGAACTCTCGACCGCCCGTGTACCTCTGAATCACCACGGGGAACTCGGACTCGAAGTCGCCGTCGAAGGTGGACACGGCGATGCGGGCGTTCGCGTCCGGTTGGATCGCGATGGACGCATCCCCGTCGTGCACGAAGAAGCGGTAGTCACCATCGTCGGCGATCGTCCCCGAGAAGGTGATGTCGCCATCCTGGGTCTCGGCGCGGACGGATTCGGACCGGACGTCCATGAGGAGCAGGTCCCCGCTGCCGCTGTGAACGGTGACCGGACCCTGCACGTTGCGCAGGCGGACCTCGTCTGACTGCGAGGAGAGGTCCACGCCGGCGCGGGCGCCGACCACGTCGATCTCACCCTCGACCGTGCGCACCCGCACGGGCCCGCCGGCGTTCTCCACCCACACGTCTCCGTTCACTCCCGTCACTTCCAGTCGCCCGTTCACGCCGTCCACCCACAGGTCCAGCGAATTGCCGCCGATCTCCAGGTCCACCCAGGCCGGCAACCGCACGGACGCCTCCACACTCCTCCGTCTTCCCTTCCGATCGTCACGTGTGATCCGGACCGTCGAACCGGACCGGCGCACCATGAGGGGCGTCTCCTCGTCCTCACCCCGCACCTCGAGCTCGTCCCTGCCCCACGTCCGTACGGAGATTTCGCCGGAGATGTTCTCGAGCACGACGCGATCTCCTCGCTCGAGCCCGACGATCGTGTCGGACGGCGCCGCGGCGGCAACCGTCATCGCCACCGCCACCCCGAGCAGGTCGAGGGTGATCACGTAGACCACTCCGCAACGCGCGTCGCTTCCTGGAGAAAGGAGAGCTTGCGCTCGTACACGCGCTCCAGATGCTCCACGAGGAAGTCGTTCTCGGGGTCCTGGGCGAGCGCCTGCCGCGACTCTTCGATGGCCTGCTCGATGACGGCCAGGTTGCGCTCGAGCACACGGATCGTGTTCGGGTCCAGCGCTCCGCGGCTCTCTGCCAGCGCGCGTTCGAGAAGCTCGAGCTCCTCTGCCAGTGCGACGGGAGGAGCCCCGGTCGACGCCGTGACGACGGCCTCGGCAACGGGCAACGGCGCCTCGGCCAGCGTTGCACCGCGCTGGCCGGGCGCTGCCGCCCAGGTGGCCAGCGACGAAACCGCCACGAGGGCCATGCACGCCGCCACCAGCTGGGGCATCGAGAAGGCGACGCGCCAGGCATCCACCGAGGGTGGAGCGCTCGCTTCGAGCTCCGTGGCGGACGTGCGGGCCGGTGCCGGGAACTCGATCACCTTGTCCTCGACCACGACCGAGGGCCGAGGCGCCTGGATGGTCGCCGCGATGCCACCCCAGAGGTCGCGTGGCGGATCGAGCTCGCCGAGCTCGGCCGCCGTGGCGATCACGATGCGGATCTCCTCGAGCGCCAGACGGCAGCCACCACAGCCGGCTAGATGCTCCTCGACGTCCGCGTGGGAGTCGGGCGACAGCTCGCCCGCGACATAGTCGGAGAGACGTTCGGTCCACTCCGGATGTTCGTTTCGATTCCTGCTCATGGTCTTCAAGCGTTCAGGTGCTTTCTCATCAACATTCGAGCCCGGTGCAGCTGGGACTTCGAGGTCCCCACGGATACGCCGAGCGCATCCGCGATCTCGTCATGGCTGTAGCCTTCGACGTCGTAGAGGACGAAGACGTCACGCGCCCGGTCGGGAAGGCGACCGATGGCCTGCTCGAGATCGAGCGCGTGTCCCGGCGACCGTCGGGTCGGCGCCATCACTCGCGCCAGGAGACCTTCCCCACCCGCGGTGCGAGCTTCGCGCTTGCGCTGCGTCTCTCTCCGGCTCAGGACGTGATTCACTGCCAACCGATGGAGCCACGTGCCGAATTGCGACTGACCCTTGAACGTCTCGAGCTTGTTCCAGGCCCGAATGAAGACCTCTTGGGTGAGGTCCTCCGCGGACTGTTCATCGACCATGCGCACGCACAGGGCGTAAACGCGCCCCACGTGGTCGCGATACAGACGCTCGAAGGCTGCGTGGTCCCCCTCCGCCGCCCGCCTCACGTCTGTCGTCTCGAAGTGCGCCGTCACTCGTTCGCCCAAGGTGCCTCGTGATTGCCGGTGCGTGACTCGTACTCCCTCTTCCTACACCGACTTGGACGGGTCGTCACAGGGTGGGGTTGGAAGCCGCCCGCGGGCCTGTCCGGCCGGTTGCGTCGGCGGAGCGACGCGGTCACCATGATGCCGGACTCGTCGTGTGACGGGCCGGGTCTCGCCCTTTCCGTGGAGGAACGTAGTGCAGATGCTCCCCATCGACCTCACGAGCCTGGTCGCCGTGGTGCTCGGCATCTCGATCGTCCTCGTTCCGGTGATCGGTCTCACGGCGCGTTACGCAC
>JBDHDM010000387.1:0-4055 GCA_039591515.1 Gemmatimonadota bacterium
GTGATCCACAAGCTGCGCTCGCACGGTGTCTGCGGCCGCGGCTTCGAGATGGCATTCGTGCTGCCGGCGATGACGTGGTGGCAGCGCCGGCGCAGGCGACGAAGCCTGCGCTGAACACTCCGCAGGATCACCGGGAACCTCGCTCGGCGCTTGAAGCCACCCCGCGCGGAGTCCAGCGCCTTGTTCGCCTCGCCGGCCCCACCGTATCGACCCGCTCCGCGGCGTTCGTGGCGAGTCTTTGCGGGCCGATCTTCGGGCCGAGCAGCCGCGAGCCGTAGCGGGGCCGCTCCCTGTGGTGCCGGTGCCAGGCGCCGGGAGACGAGACTGGCGACTACTCCACGGCGATCAGCATGTCGGTGCTGGAGGTCAGCCCCGAATCCGTCGTGATCGTCAGCGTCACGAGGAACTCACCCGCTTGAGGGAAGGTCACGGCCGGCGGGTTCTGCGCGGACGAGCTGCCCCAGCCGCCGAAGTCCCAGCTCCACGATGCGATCGCGTCCCCGGGGTCCGAGGTCGAGAGGTCGCGGAACTCGACGTCGACCGGCGCCACGTGCGGCCCGGCGGTGACGATCTCGAAGGTCGCGGAAGGCCCCTGGAAGACCTCCACCGTGCGGGTGGACAGGCCCTCTGCATCGGCGAGGCGCCCCACCAGCATCACCTCGTACGTGCCCGGCTCTTCGAAGACGTAGGTCGGGTTCTGTTCCGCGGAGCCGGTCGCCGGCGGAGGGGACACGGCACCGTGCGTTCCGAAATCCCAGCGCCAGCTCGACGGCACGAGGCATCCCATGGTGGGATCCGGGCACGATTCGTCCACGAACGTCGCGATCTCCCCGGCGATGAGCGGATCGGTCTCGACCGAGAAGTCGACGGGCAACGCGGCCACCGGCTCGGCGAAGCGCACATCGTCCACGTACGTCCTTGGGCTACGCCTGTCGTTCTGCCCGTTACCGGTGCGAACCGTCAGCGTGAAGCGCGTCAGATCCGTCGATGCCGGGAAGGTCTGTGCCAGATTGATGCTGGCGGTTCGGCGCGGTGTCGCCCGGACGACGCTGTTGTCACGCGTCGGGTACCGGCGTGACACGCCCGCGTAGGGGGTCTTCACGTCTGCCCAGGAGCTGGGAATCGCGACCGTGGTCGAGCCGTCGCTGACGGTCGCCACGGTCGCGTCGGTGCTGGGCCCGGCCGGGGGCTCGCTGTAGAGCAGGGCGTAGTCGAACTCCAGGACCGGGCGGCCGGGTGGGTAGATGAACTCCTGTCGGATCCCGTTCTCGACGGACGTCACCGGGGTCGATCCATCCGTGCCGAGGCCATCGAGCACGGCCCACTTCTGGCCGTCGGAGGGAAATCCGGTGTCGGATCCCCGCGCCGCCGAGAGAGCGAGGTGTTCGGCGTCCTCCGTGGGAGTCGCGGGTCGCAGCGGCTCCCAGCCGCCAGAGATGGGCGCGCCGACGCTCTGCAGCTCGAAGCTCGGGTCCTGGATGTAGACGCGCACCTGATCGGGCTTCGAGATCGTCGACGTGACGGGAGCGGAGCCCACATCGGGCCCGGGGCCGGTCACGGTCAGGGTCACGCGGTAGCTTCCGACGGCCTGATACACGTGCATGGGGCTGCTCGAATCACACGCGTCCGGAGGGTCGGGCTCACCCTCCTGGGCCGGCGGCGGCGGTGGAAAGACGCAACTCATCCCGTCTCCGAAGCTCCATTCCCACTTCTCGACGGTTCCGCTCGAGTCGTCGATGAGCTGTACGGCGAGAGGGCCGGCTCCGCCGGCAGACGAGGGATGGAAGTCGGCCGAAGCCGGGCCGTAGCCCACCACGACGTCGATCTGCGCCGCCCCGGCCAGCGGGGGGGAGAAACTCGCCGCGGCCAACGTGACGTTGTACGCCCCGTTCTTCCTGAAGGTGTACGTCAGCGTCGGGCCGCCGAACAGGTTCTGGCCGTCGAGGCTCCAGGCGTACAGGTTCACCGCGAGGCCCTTCGCATCTGCGGTGAAGGTGACCTCGAGGGGGGCCGGTCCAGTCATCGGATCGGCTGAAACCTCCAACACGCCGACCTCGATGGGGACGGAGTGCGAGGCCGAGCTGCCCGGGTTCGATGCCACCAGCTCGATGACGGAATCGACGTCCGAGTCGAATACGTGGGTCGGATTCCGGTCCGTGGAGGTCGTGCCATCACCGAAGTCCCAGAACCAGCTGTCGGCGTTCAGGGACGCGTCGGTGCAGGTGACGATCAGCGGGGCGAAGCCGATCGACTCGTCGCAGGTGAAGTCGGCGACAACCGGGGGATACACGCCGATCAGCTGATCCTTCTGGACGCTGCTCGTACCATCGGGCCCCGATACGGTCAGGCGCACCGAGTACGTTCCGACATCGGGGAAGGCGACACTGGGATTCCGCGCGCTGCTCGTTCCGGCGGCGCCAAAGTCCCATTGATGCGAGGTCACGAGGCCCGACGACGTGTCGGTGAACTGCACGACGAGACCCGGAAGGCCCTCCGTCGTGCCCTGGTCGAAGGACGCGAGCGGCGCGCCGGAGCTGGACTCGTCTCCGGCGTTCCGACCGGTGGGGCTGCAGGCGAGGACCAGCGTGGCGATCAGCGCCGATAGGGTGAGGACCTCCAGGGAGCGCCGCCGCACGGGCTCTCGTGTGTAGGGGACGTGATGCATCGGGGGGGCTCCATCCAGTGGCATGCCACCGCTGCGCGATTGCACGTCAATCGAGCCCCCACTGGGGTTCTGTGGGCTGGCCAGCGGCCAGCCAAGCTCCCCGCGAGGCCGGTGGACATGCTTCCTGGAAGAGGCGTGTTCCTGAAGAGTGGCCAGGGAGCGCGACGCGGTGTCGATCTACGCGAAATCTCAGTGATATTCGCGAATCAGCTCGACCAGGGAGGCCGCTCCGGGATAGCTGAAGGTCAGGCTGCCTCCTACGGAGTACACGGGCTGCCGGGTCGTCGAGAGGGGCGAATCGAGGGATCTCTCGAGGGTCCCACCGCTTCCGAAGACGCCGATGGACACGTTCCGGCGCGCTCCGAACGGCAGGAGCCAGGCGATCTCCCCGAATCCGCGCAGGTCCTGACTGGAGTTCGCGACCCGGGGAACCGACTTGAGCCAACGGATCCCGCCGCTCACGCGGAGCGAGCTCATGAGGTACCAGCCCATGGCCCCTCCCACCCTGAACTCGTCGACGTCGTCACCCTGCACGGGCGAGCGCTCCGAGGCGCGTCCATAGGAGAAGAAGGCGTCCCAATCGATCGGACCGGCCCCCAGGTCGGGGATGTAGAACCCGGCATCGAGGTCGATCCCGTGGAACAGGCGGCGGTCGACGATCGAGCCGGACGGGTCCTGCCAGCCGAATCGGTAGCCGATGTCGACGTGGCCGAACTCGGGGTCTCTCGCGAAGAGGGTCGCGCTCATGTCGATCCCTCCAGAATCGATCGTCGATCCCGCGATGCCGGGCTCGCTCTGGATGTCCAGCGAGCTCTGCCCGCCGGCGAAGAGCAGACGCCCCCCCAGCCAGTCGAGGAGCGGCGCAGTCACCGCGCCACCCACGCGCCAGGCCCCCTCCTTGCTGCCCGGCACGGTGACCGAGCTGTTGCCAGCGCTCTGGGTATCGCGATCGATGTTGTCGTAGAGGTAGCCCCCGAACACACGCCCGTTGATCTCCTTGACGGCGGGCTTCGCTGCCAGGGCCTCCGGTGAGAGACAGAACAGGCAGAGCAGGAGCAGGGATGTCTCACGGGGGAGGCGCATGGGTCCTGGCTTTCTCCGGACTCCCGACCCGATCGATGGTTCGCGAGTCGGCGGTCGACCGTTCGCGGACCCGAGGCGGGCGAAGGGCGTCAATCCTGTCGTGGCGTGATCCCGTGTCCGTATCGGCTGCGCTCGCTCCGGACTTTCGCCGGACGAGTGGCCCTCCGGCGGCAGCCGGGGCGGAGGCGGGCCCGATCACGGACGCCGGGGGGCTGAGCTCAGCGCCGGGAAACGACGAGCGAGGCGTCCTGGCCTCCGAAGCCGAAGCCGTTGACCTGGAGGACGCCGATGTCGACGGGTGCGGGCT
>JBDHDM010000388.1:0-4054 GCA_039591515.1 Gemmatimonadota bacterium
ACGATCTCGTCGAAGAGGGCGTTGATTTCCGGTAGCGTGTAGAAGCTTCTCGACGACGCAAGCTGCCACCCGATCGCGTCCACTGACTCGAAGCCGAGGTCGACGTTCATGACCTCCTGGAAGCTCCGGACGACGAGCCCCCCGAAAACCAAGAGCATGCACGCCATCGCCACCTCCGTGACGACGAGGAGCTCTCGGAGGCGACGCGCGCCCCGGCTTCCACCGCCTCCACGGGTGCTGCCTCCGAGCGCGGCGGCCTCTCCGCCCTCCGACACCTGCAGCGCCGGCACCGCACCGACCGCGAGACCGGCGATGACGGCGACCGCCACGGTAAAGCCCAACGCGGCTCCATCCACCGAGATCGAGCTGAGCATCGGGATCTCCAGCCCCGTGCTGGACGACACGAAGCGGGTCGCCGCACGTGCGAGGACGAGCCCTACGAAGGCGCCACTCATCGACACGAGCACGC
This sequence comes from Gemmatimonadota bacterium, assembly GCA_039591515.1. Lineage (GTDB taxonomy): Bacteria > Gemmatimonadota > Gemmatimonadetes > Longimicrobiales > Gaopeijiaceae > UBA2589. The sequence continues at coordinate 470 of JBDHDM010000388.1, forward strand.
TTTCCACCAGCAGCTGCCGGACCAACCGTCCCCTCGTCGCCCCGAGCGTCCGCCGCACGGCCATTTCCCGCTTCCGCTTGGGACCCCTCGCGAGCAGCATGTTCGAGAGATTGACGCAAACGATCAGCATCACGAGGCCCGCCGCCGCTGCCAGCAAGTACATCCCCGACCGGAACGGGCGGGCGATGCGCTCCTGGAGCCCGCTCACCCGGCCGCCGAGGCCCCATCGATCCGGGTCTGCCTGCTCGAGGGCCGCGATGACGCTCTCGAGCTCCGCTTGGGCCGCCTGCATGCTCACGCCCGGTGCGAGCCGCGCCACCATCGTCGTGGTGTTGCCGTTCCCGTCGGTCCGATCCGAGATCGGCCACGGAAGGAGGAAGTCGACCGAGACGGTCGGCGTGAACACCGAGGCGAAGTCGAACGACGCGGGCAGCACGCCGACCACGGTATACGGCTCCTCGTTGAGCACCAGCGTCCCACCCACCACGCCCGGATCGGCCGCGAACCGGCGCACCCAGAAGCCATGTGTCAGGACCATCGCGTTCGGTCCGTCCTGCAGGCCCTCCTGGACCGAGAAATTGCGTCCCGCAGCCATGCGCACGCCGAGCAAGTCGAGGAGGTTCCCGGTGACGTCGACACCCTGCAGGCGCTCGGGCTCTCCGCCACCGCTCAGGTTGTAGCTGGCCTGGTCGAAAAACGCGTTGAAGCCGCCGATCGCCTCGAAGGAGCGCGCTTCCGCACGGAAGTCACGTACGTTCGAGGTGCGCGACGTCACGCCCGACAGCCCACCCGTACCGTCCCCGTTCTCGATGAGCACGAGTCGGTCCGGCTCGGCGAACGGAAGCGGCTGGAGAAGCAAGGGACTCAAGACGCTGAAGACGGCCGTGCTCGCCCCGACCCCGAGTCCGATGATCAAGGTCGCGAACACGAAGAAGGCGCGATCGCGTCGAATGGCGCGCAGCGCGTACCTCACGTCCTGCGCAAATCCGTTTGTGCTGAGTGCATCCCTCATCCCCGTTTCTCCCCTTTCTCCGTCACGTATGAGCGGGCGCCCCAGCGCCCGTCCGATCCAGGCCTCGACGGCGAGCCCCGCCGCTTCCTTCCAGTACCACCGATGCGCGCTCCGACGTCCGTCGCGTCGCAGTCGGATGCGAAAGTCCTCCTCGAGGTCACCCAGGACCGAGGCTGCTGCCGCCGATGAGCCGAGGGCCCTTGCCAGCCATCGAGCCGCAACCTCGGGCGGGCGCTCCCTGATCACGCCGACTTCACCGGCCCGAGGCCCTCGAAGAAGCGCATCAGTACGTCCCGCGAGCTCAGGGCAGCGTCACGCCCGGCCTCCGTCACCGACAGTCGGCGCATGGGATGGCCGCCTCGCTCCGGCGTGCTGCTCGGCTCGAGCTCCCACTCGATGAGCCCCTTCGTGGCCAGCCTGTCGAGAGTGCGGTAGAGGGCACCTCGCGTGACCTTGCGGTCCGCGTTCGCCTCGAGGTCCTCCCTGACTCGGTTCGCGTAGGGTTGGTCCCGTTGCCTCAGAATCGCCAGGAGCACGAGGAGCTCGAACTCGCCGATCTTCGCCATCCGCTTCTCCGAAGAATACTCTGTATACCACGCTGCGTGGAATACATCGTATACTTCGATGCCGCGATCAACCCCTGGGTTGGAACCCACGGCTTCGAGCTGCCCGCTAGCTCTCGGGCTTCTCCGCGGTGAAGAGCACTGCCTTGACGCCGTAGGCCTCGGCCGAGTTCTGAGTCGACTGGTGGCGGAACCGGAAGCCGGGTACGACGACGGACTTCACAGTCCGGAACCCGGCCTGCTCGAGCAGGTCGAACATCTCTCCCTCCGGGAGAGCGCCTCCGATTCAGGATGCCCAGAGCTTCGGATCGTTGACGATCGACTGAGAAAGCTGCTTGGCGCTCACGATGTCGGTGATCGAGATCCGCCCCCCGGGCTTCAGCACCCGGAAGAGCTCGCGGATGACCTTGCGCTTCTGGAACGACAGGTTGATGACCCCGTTGGAGATGACCACGTCGACCATGTCGTCGTCGAGCGGGACGTCTTCCATGCGTCCCTCCTGACACTCCATGCGGATCCCGGAATCTCGAGCGTTCGCACGGGCGCGCCGGCACATCGCCGGATTCAGATCGAGTCCGATGACCCGGCCGGTCGGCCCGACCGCCCAGGCCGAGATGATGCCGTCGAGCCCGGCGCCGCTGCCGAGATCGAGCACGGTCATCCCCGCCTCGAGGTGACTCCTCGCATGGGGGTTCCCGACACCGGCGAAGGACGCCACCGAGCTGGCGGGGGCCCGGTCGAGCAGCTCCGGGGCGTAGCCGAAGAGCTCGGCGGCTTCGCGACCGTGGTAGAAGTGGAAATCGCCGTCCGGGTCGTCGGCCACCTCCTCGTACATCCGCAGGATCTCGTCCTTGAGCGAGGCCTCCAGAGACTCCTGCTCGTCGGCGATGCTGCGAATCGTCGTCTCGGCCATTCCGGTACTCCCGAGTCATGAATCCGCCCAGCCACCCCACCCATCAATGGAACACACAGGATTCCGGACGGAATCGGCTCACGCAACCCCGCGCCGACGTGTCCGAGGGCGGTGCGCCACCGACGCCGCACGGCGTGACCGCCCGCCGCTACTCCGACCTCAGTGCGGTCACCGGATCCACTCCGGTCGCTCGTCGCGCCGGCACGATCGCCGCGGACATGCCGACGACGACGATGACGGCGAGCACTGCACCGAACACCGTCGGGTCCTGAGGATCGACCTGGTACATGAGCAACCCGATCACCCGAGTCACCCCGAAGGCCAGAAGCAGTCCGATGGTGACGCCGATTCCGAGCTGCCGCGCTCCCTGTCGGGCCACGAGCCCCACGACGTCACGCGACGCGGCTCCCAGAGCCATCCGGATGCCCATCTCTTGCGTGCGGCGGCTCACGGCGAAGGAGAGCACACCGTACAGGCCCACGGTCGCCATGAAGAGGGCGGCCGCACCGAAGACGATGAAGACCGTCCCGAACACCTGGAAGAACCACACCTGCCGATCGACGACCTCGGCCTGGCTGAAGACCTCGTAGATGGGGAGGTCGGCATCGACGCGGCGCACGGCCGCCCGCACGTCGCCCGTGAGTCCCATCGCATTCCCGCTGCGCGTGAGGACGGCGACGCTCATGAACTGGCGGTCTTCCTGGCCAATGGGGACGTAGTATCCGGCGGGGTCGTTCTCCTCGCCGGCGAACTGGAGGCCGGCCATGTGCAGATCCGGCACGACCCCGACGATCGTCAGGGGTGGGAGCGTATCGGCGAGCCCCTCGCGGAGCTGCCGCCCGACAGCATTGGCACCGCCGAAGAGCCGATCGACCATCGGCTGATTCACGATCGCGACCCGCTCGGCGTCCATGTTGTCACCGACGCTGAAGTCACGTCCGTCGACCATCTCCACGCCGAGCGCACCGAAGAGCCCGGGGGAAACGACCGTTCGGTTCAGCTCCGGGCGTTCTGCCGGCTCGACCGGATGGTTTTGAATCTCTGTTAAAAGAAAATGAAAAACTACAGGAGGAAATCCGCAGGCTCGAAAATGAAAG
>JBDHDM010000389.1:0-4309 GCA_039591515.1 Gemmatimonadota bacterium
AAGGTGCTTCGGTCTCCATGAGAGGTCGAAGCACCTTCGCGTTCGAACCCACGCGCGTTTCGTCAGAAACGCGCATCGTGGGCTCGACTCGAGCGGCCGTAATGGTCTCGAAGAGCCTTCCGTGGATCTGCGAGAGGAGCGAGGATCGGCGAAGCCGACCGCAGCTCAATCCCACCCCCTCCGTTCGAACAACCCAAGGTGCTTCGGTCTCCATGAGAGGTCGAAGCACCTTCGCGTTCGAACCCACGCGCGTTTCGTCAGAAACGCGCATCGTGGGCTCGACTCGAGCGGCCGTAATGGTCTCGAAGACTTCGCCGAGACGACGGAGCGAAGCGACGTCAATCCCACCCCCTCCGTTCGAACAACCAAGGGTGCTTCGGTCTCCATAAGAGGTCAAAGCACCGTTCGCGTCCGAACCAACGCGCGTTTCGCAAAAAACGCGCATCGTGGGTTTGAGCCGAGGTGCCAAATCCGGTCTTGGGAGCCGGACGTCGATCATTCATCCCTGGCTTCAGCGTCTCTAACAACCCTGAGCCGGATCGCCCAAGCCCCCGTCACGAGAAGTACGAGGAGGGACAACCCCCCGGCGAAGCCGGCCGCGATCAGAGCTCCGCGCCCGATCGTGGGTGGGGGGACCACCACCCCGGTCGGCGTCGGCCGGTCGGAGCCAGGAGCGCCGTCCCAGCGGACCACGGACCCGTCGCTGCGAACGAGCTCGACGGGAAAGGTCAGGACCTCGCCGACCTGGGCGGTCGGGTGGCTGATCAAGATCACGACCGTGGCGAAGTCTTGTTCAGGTTCGAGCTTCACGGACCAGCGAGACGTTGGCGGCCCCACACCCCCTAGACGTAGGGGGATGTCAAAGGGCCAGGGCGGGGCTTGCATGCTGCCGAGATGCTCTACGCGATCCGGGATCCGGACACGAACCTCGACCACGGGCAGGTCCCCTTTCGGGGATACGTGAAATCTGACCTCCTCTCTAACCCTCAGCCTGTTGACCGGGAGCGACGCGGGATCGAGCGTGACACCGAAGCCGGGCCGTCCAACGTTCGGATGATCTGGCCGTGGCAAGCAGGCGCCGAGCGTCAATGCCACTACGAGCGTCACCACGGCGAGCGTCACCGGGAGCTCGCGCGCCGATGGCCATCGGGACGGTCTCCCGGCCGCCATCACGGCGACTCCTGAGGAGACGGGTCCTCACCAGCTCGCACCCGATCCGCGCCCGGCCGGCCCTCGCCCAGGACTCCTTCGACCTGCCGCTCCCCTTCCAGAAGCGCCTGGACTTCCCGCCCGATCTCGTCCGCCGCCCGCAGGTCCGCGGTCAGCTCGTCCGGGGTACCGACACCCGCCTGAAGCCTGAGCAGACCCAGTCTGAGATTCTCCAGCGCGGCCATCGTCGCCGCGAGGCGCTTCGCCATCTGTCGCCGGGCTGCATCGATGTCGTTCACGACCCTCGCCCGGTGCTCCTGAACCGAGACGTACTCGCCCGTCTCCATCGATGCCGCATCGACCCTCCGTCCCCGATCCACGGTGGCGGCCACGGGCCCCACGGCAGCCAGGGCTCCCGCGAGCTCACCGTCCCGGACTCGAAGGGCCTCGGCCGCCGCTTCGAGCCTGACGACCAGATCCGGAAGCTCGTTCAGGCGGGTCTGGTAGACGGCCGGCAGCGAGTCGAAGAGGCTCGCGGCCGCTGCGGCCACGAGCGCCTCGGTGGGTCGGGGTGAAGCGACCGGCTGGCGCGTCGTACCGAAGCCCATGCCGGCGACCGTGAAGACCCAAGTGCTCATGCGGCCCTGCCAGAGGCAGGCCCACCACCGTCGGGTCACCGGCCACCGCCGGATGATGCGGGCGCCGGCCACTCTGCCCACGAGCACGGGTATTGCCGCGAAGGGGATCGTCACCAATAAGATCGGGAGCCCCGCCCCAACCACCCGAATCAGCCGATCCGCGTGCCACGTGTAGACGACCCAGAAGAGGGCCGAGAGGACGAGGGCGGCGGCCAAGGCCGAGGCCTCCAGCCCGGCCGGAAGCCTCCTTCCCCTGGTACCCACCACCTCGCCGGCGGCTGCGACCGGTTGCGCTAGAAAGGAGCTGCGCAGGTGCGACGCGCCAAAGCCCTGTACGACCGCCTCGCGAGATCTGGTGATGACCTGGACGGCGCGGCCGCCGATGAACCCGGCCGCGAGAGTCAACGCCGCCGCCTGCATCATGTAGGCCGAATACTCCCAGAGGCTGAAGTAGTCGGGAGTCCGGTCCGGCGGGAGTACCATGAAGCCCAGCACGCCCGCTAGGGCAACGAACCCGGCACCGTCCACGACCATGAGCTCCGCGGCGCTTCGCACCGCCCGGATCGCCTGAGGAATCTCCACCACTTGTGCGCGTGCCTCGGAAACGGCATCGGCCAGGGCCTCCGCCGTCTCGAACCGGTCCTCGGGAGCCTTCGCCAGGCACCGATCGAGCGCTGACGCGAGCTTGCCCGGCACATCGGGTCGATAGACCGTCACGGAGGGAGCGGGCTCGTTGAGATGCTTCGTGAGCAGGCCCTTCACGCTGTTCGACTCGAACGGTAGCCGTCCGGTGAGCGCGAAGAAGCAAGTAACGCCCAGGGAATACAGGTCGCTTCGCCCATCGACGTCGTTACCGAGGCCCTGCTCGGGGCTCACGTACTCGGGGGTCCCGAGGAGCGATCCTGCGCTGGTGAGCCCGGTAGGAGCCTCGGTCCACGCGATGCCGAAGTCGGTGACAACCGCGCGGCCGCTCTCGATCTCCAGAATGACGTTGTCCGGCTTGACGTCGCGGTGCACGACGCCCTGCACGTGCGCGTGTCCCAGAGCCCAGGCGATCTCCTGGAGGAGCCGTACGACGTCTCCGACGGACATCGGCCCCCTTCGTTGGACTCGCTCACTGACGGTCTCTCCGTCGATGAACCCCATGACGAAGAAGACGAGATCGCCGTGTTCCTCCACCGCGTGGACCGGGACGATGTTCGGATGGGATAGGCGCGCCGATGTGCGCGCCTCGCGGAGGAAGCGTTCCCGGGCCTCGCGCCGTCCTCCCAGCTCCTCGGAGAGCAGCTTGATCGCGACCGGGCGGTCGAGCGAGACGTCGCGGGCCAGGTAGACGACACCCATGCCGCCACGACCGAGTTCGCGCTCGAGGGAGTAGCGGCCGGCGACCGTCGCCTGCAGGGCCGCGAAGCGAGCGTCGGGGTCGTGGGCCACCGGCGCGGATGAGTCGGCGACCGGCGGTGCCAACGTGACCTCGGACAGAAAGTCCCCCGCCTCGTCGTGTGCCGTCAGCAGGGCTTCGACCTGCGCACGAAGCTCGACGTCGTCTCCGCAAGATGCAGTGACGACCCTGACCCGCTCAGGGCCCGTTTCCTCGAGGGCCTCGTAGAACACCTGCTTGGCGTGCTTCCAGGCCGTGTCGTCCATAGCCTTGCTCAGTGCGCTCATGCCGCAGCTTCCGTTACCGCGCTGGTCCTCACGATGCCTGCACTATCTCATGCGCCGAATCTCGAAAGCGGGGGCCATCGGAACGGCTTGTTCGCACCTGCAGCCCGCGTGCATGTTGGCCGCATGGTCGATGATCTCGGAAGGTATCTGCTGGTCACGGCGGGCAGCCACCCGGCGTCGACGGTGGGGTGTCCATGACGTCTCGGCCCCGGGGAGAGATCACGCGAATCCTCGATGATGCCGTGCGAGGAGATCGGCGCGAGATCTTCGATCGCCTCCTGCCACTCGTGTACGACGAGCTACGAGATCTGGCGAAGGCGCGCCTCGGACGCGAGCGAGCCGATCACAGCCTCCAGGCGACGGCACTGGTGCACGAGGCGTACTTACGGATGCTCGCCGGTGACAGCCCGTCGTGGAACGACCGGCGGCATTTCTACTACGCCGCGGGGGAGGCGATGAGGCGGATCCTGATCGAGCACGCGCGCAAGCGCGGCCGGGTCAAACGAGGTGGCGGGCGAATCCAGGTCACGCTGGGAGACGTCGCGGTGGGCGGAGGCCTGCCCCTGGAAGACGTCCTGGCGCTTGACGACGCGATCGCACGTCTCCGGGAACGAGACGCTCGCGCGGCGGAGGTGGTTCACCTCCGCTTCTTCGCGGGGCTTAGCGTCGAGGAAACCGCCAACGCGCTGGGTATATCCGAGAGGACCGTGAAGCGGGAGTGGGCGGTGGCGCGGGCCTGGTTGTATGAGGCACTGAGGGAGTCCGCAGAATAGACGGGCGGCACCACGTCCGTGGTGCGCGTCGGGCCGGGTCCGCGAGCGCGGTTTGGCCCCTGAGTCGGCATTCCGGCGCAT
>JBDHDM010000390.1:0-4033 GCA_039591515.1 Gemmatimonadota bacterium
ATCGGTCGAAGAGGTAGTAGGAACCGCCGAAGACGATCGCCGTCATGACGATCGCGACCATCGGGAATCGCACGGTGAGCCCGACGATGTCGGCGTAGAAGCGGAGGTAGATCGGCCAGGCCGGCTCAGCGTCGGTCAGGCTCCCGCCCGAATCGGCGGCCGAGCTCTCCCCTGCTCTCGAGTGGGCGGCCGGGCCCGAGCCGACACCCGCCCCGGGGCGACCCTCACCGTCGCGCCGCGCCAGCACGCGCGAACCCAGCGCCGGGATGAAGGTGAATGCGACGAAGAGCGAAGCCACGAGGGTGAGCGCCACGACAACGGCCAGCGGCACGTAGAAGACGCGTAGCTCCCCCTGCAGGTACACGAACGGCACGAAGACGATGAGCGTGGTCGCCGTCGACGCGAGGATGGGCAGAACGACCTCGCGGGCGCCGCGCTCCGCCGCCTCGAACGGGGGCTCGCCGCCCTGATGGCGGCGGTAGACGTTCTCCAGCACGACGATGGAGTTGTCCACCACGAGGCCGAAGCCGAGCGCGAGCCCCATGAGCGTGAGGAGGTTGAGCGTCAGCCCCCCAAAGTAGATCAGGTTGAGGGCGATGAGCACGCTGAAGGCGATGGTCGCGAAGATGAGCGCCGCGGAGTTGAACGAGCGCAGGAAGACGAGCAGCACGCAGAAGATGACCAGCGCGCTCACCAGGGCCCGCTTGCGCAGGTCGGTGAGCTGGCGAGCGATCTCCTCGCTCATGTCCTCCTCGAGGATGATCTCGGTACCCGACGGGTTCAACCGCTCCAGCTCGGCCAGCCGTGCCTTGACCGCGTCGGCCACCCGAACCGCGTTCACGCCGATGCCGCGCATGATCTCGAAGCCCACCGCCGGTCTCAAGTCGATGCGGGAGAGCTGGTTCGGCTCCTCGTAGGTATCGAAGACCGTGGCCACGTCGCCTACCCGCACGGGCGTCGCACCCGCCGACATGATCACGGCCTCGCGCACGTCGGCCGCGCTGGCCGGCCGGTTCATGATGGTGATGGTGCGCTCGCGTCCACCCTCACGCACGATTCCCGCCTCGCCGACGAGATCCAGCTCGTTGATCGCACGCTGCACGCGCACCGGATCAAGGCCCAGCGCGCCGATCTTCTCCTCGTCGAGCTGGATGTCGAGTCGTCGTGCACGCCCGCCGAACACGCGCACGAGGGCCACCCCGTCGACCGCCGAGAGCTCGGGGGCGACGACCTCGTCCAGGTGCCGCCGTAGCGCCTCGAGGGTGAACGGACCGGTGAAGGTGTAGAGGAGGAACGGTTGGCTCTGCTCCGCGAACTCCTCCGGCACGTACTGGCTCACGGCGACGTTCCGAACGCCTGGGGGCAGCGTCTCCTCGAGCGTCGCAATCCGCTCCGAGAGGTCGAGTCGCGCGAAGTCCATGTCCGTCCCCCGCTGGAACTCGACGTCGATCTGAGCAGCCCCGGTGCCCTGCTGCTCGAACGACTGCGAGACGATCCTCTCCACGCCGCGGACCTGCTGGACCGTCGCCTCCAGTGGCGCGGTCAGGAACGCCTCCACCGTCTCCGGTGAGGACCCCGGCCAACGCGCTGCGACCGTGAGGCGGGGGAGCCGCGTGTCCGGCAAGAGCTCGATCGCGACGTTTCGCCAGGCTGCGACGCCGAGAAGGGCGACTGCGGTGTACGTCATGGCCACCGCCACGGGACGGCGGAGGCTGAGCCGGATCACGCCTCTGCCCCCATCAGGCGCTCCACCGTCTGGTAGACGACGGGCACGATCACCAACGTGAGAGCCGTCGCCATGATCAGGCCGCCGATGACGGCGATCGCCAGTGGCGCGCGCAAATCCGAGCCGCGCCCGATCCCGAGGGCCATCGGGAAGAGGCCGAGCACGGTGGTGACCGTGGTCATGAGGATGGGGCGCAATCGCACGCGCCCTGCCTCGAGGATCGCGCCCCGCAGGCCCCTCCCCTGCCTACGCGCTTGGTTGATGAAGTCGACCTTCACGATCGCGTCGTTGACGACGATGCCGACAAGGATCACCACGCCGATGAGGCTCATCGTGTTGAGCCCCTGGCCGGTGACCACGAGAGCCCCCACCGCGCCGACCAGTGCCAACGGCACCGCCATGAGGATCGTGAACGGATGCACGAACGACTCGAACTGCGCGGCGAGGATCATGTACACGAGCACCAGCGCGAGCGCGAAGGCGAAGGCGAGATCACGGAAGGAACGCCGCATCTCCTCGTTCTCGCCTCCCACGTCCCAACGCACGTCCGCGGTCCGCTCCAGCTCCGCCAGCGCCGTCTCGATCGCGACGATGGTGGCATCCAAGCCCCCCTCCACGACGTCGGCGTATACGGGAATCACCCGCGACTGGTCTTCCCGGCGCACCTCGGCAGGGCCCAGCGCATCGCGGATCGTGACCAGCTCCGGGAGCGGCACCCCGTTGATGCGCAGCTCCTCGAGTGTCCGGCGCGCGTAGCGCTGCTCCTCCGGATAGCGGACCACGACGTCGATCTTCCGATCGAAGTCGACGAACTCGGTCGCGACGTCTCCCCGCATGGCGCGATCCACCGTCTCGGCCACGGTACCCGGGTCGATGCCGTAGCTCGCGCATGCCGCCCGGTCGATCTCGACCTGGATCTGGGGCTGTCCGCGCTCCGTGCCGATCCTCACGTTGCCGGCGGACGGCACCGTCCCCATGAGCGAAGCGACCTGCTCCGCGACGCCGTACATGAGGTCCAGGTCCTCACCGCGCACACGCACCGCGATGTCCGCCTCGGATCCCCCGAGCATGGCGCCCAACGCCGTGGCGCGACCCGTTTCCACGGAGAGCGCGCCGGCGGGGAAGCGCTCGGCCAACCGCCGGGCCCGCTCCGCGGCCGGGCCAGTCGGCGCGCCGTCGCGCAGACGGACTTGGAAGGTCGCGGTGTGTAGACCCGAGGACTCCTCCCCCTCGGAGTAGGCGCGCACGTCTCGCCCGACGCTGCTGAAGACCGTCGCGACATCGGGATCGGCGAGCACCGCCTCCTCCACGATCGTCGCCGCGTCGTCCGTCGCGTCCAGCGCCGTACCTTCGGCGAGGGCGAGCTCGATGGTGAAGGCACCTTGATCGACCGCGGGCAGGAGGTCGCGGGGGAGCGAGCCGGCGGCGAACACGGTAGCGGCCATCGCGACCCCGGAGCCAGCCAACACCCGGCCCGGGTGGTCCAGCGACCACGCCAGCGCCTGGTGGTAGCGATCCGCGAAGCGCCCGAAGCCCGCGTCGAACGCCCGAAGCAGGGGCGCCGACGCCCGCCCAAGCGTGGCTCCGACCAGGCTCCCCAACGTGGAGCCCCAGAAGCGCACGAGCTCCCCGGCGAAGCGCCCCGTCCAGCCCAACGCGCGGAAGGGCGCCGACAACGCGCGAGCCAGTCCCCGCCCGATGCGTCCGATCACCCCGGAGCCTGGGCCACCATCCTCACCCGGGGCAACGACTCGGGCCCCCCGGTCCCGATGACCGGTGCCGTCCCCGTCGGCGGCGTCCGGCATCCCGGCGGTCTCGGTCGCCCGACCGAACCGCGCGGCCAGCGACGGCAGAAGCGTGAGCGCGACCAGAAGCGACGCGAGCAGCGAGAAGGCCACCGCCAGCGACAGGTCCTCGAAAAGCGCGCCCGCGACACCCTCCACATAGATGATCGGGCCGAACACGGAGATCGTCGTAAGTGTCGAGGCCGTGATCGCCGCCTGCACCTCCTCCGCGCCGGCGGCCGCGGCCGACGCCGCGTCCTTCCCCAACTCCTCGCGGTGCCGGAAGATATTCTCCAACACCACGATCGAGTTGTCGACGAGCATCCCGACGCCGAGCGCGAGTCCGCCCAGGCTCATGATGTTCAGGCTGACCCCGGCGGCCTCCATCAAGGCGAACGTACCCACCACGGAGATCGGGATCGCGACGGCGATCGCCACCGGGTAGCGTGTATCACGCAGGAAGAGGAAGAGGACGAGGAAGGCCAGCAGCCCTCCGAAAACGAGAGCCTGCACCACGTTCGAG
>JBDHDM010000391.1:0-4027 GCA_039591515.1 Gemmatimonadota bacterium
ATGCGATGCGCTCCTGCTCGGACACGGACCGGCCCTTCATGCCGTTGTCCTCGAGAGCGCGAAACCCCTGATCGGCCATGAACTGGAGCTGGCCGATCAGGTCGTCGCCGGCGCTGCGGCTGAACATACCGAAGTGCGGAGCGAAGTCGCAGCGGAACGGCTCTGCCCCTGGCACCCGTGTCGTCGCCGCGGACTGCGAGGCGCCGGCCGGATCGGCCCAGGCCGCGCTCGCTCCCAGCGCGGACGCACCGGCACCGGTCGCCGCGACTCCGAGGAAATGTCGTCGGTTCATCTCGTCTCGCTCATGGTCGAGAAGGTGGAAGCCAAAGGTGGGGCCTGGCTGGTTCGGGCAGGGCGCCGGCGGTCCAGTGATCCACACCGTTCGCACGCGCCCACGCGCCTTCGACGCTGCGCAGGAGAGCTCGGCCTGAGCCGGCGTCCATCACCGTCAGGGCCGACGCGAGCGCGTCGGCGCTCGTCGCCGTCGGGGCGACGACGGTCACGGTCCGGACGTCGGTCACGCCCAAGCCGGTACGCGGGTCGACCACGTGTGCGTACCGCACCCCATCGATGACCACGTGTCGCTCGGCATCTCCGGACGTGGCGACAGCCGAACGTGCGAGGCGCAGGGAGTCTCCGTCGGGGAGGGCCACGAGCCACCCGGTGGACGCCGGCGGTGGTGCGCCGACGGCGATGTCTCCTCCGGCATCGACGAGTGCCCTTTCGATGCCGTGCTCGGCGAGGATCGCGAGGGCAGCGTCCGCGGCGTACCCCTTTGCGATCCCTCCGAGGTCGAGCGACATGCCGCTCCGGGCCAACCGGACGCTCGACTCCACGGTGTCGACGACGAGCAGCCCGAACCCGACGGCCTCCCGGGCCGAGCGGATACGCTCCGGATCCGGGAGCTCACCCCTCCGAGCCGACCAACGCCAGAGCTTGCTGAGAGGCCCGACCGTGACGTCGAAGGCTCCGTCCGTACGCTTCGACCATCGGCTGGCCTCGACCAGAACCTCTGCGAGCTCGGCCGACACCACGACGTCGCGCCCACTGCCCGCATGGTGCGCCACGCGGGCGACTTCGCTGTCCGGCCGGTAGTCCGAAAAGAGCGAGTCGAGTCGGTCGACGTGCCGAAACGCCTCCGTGGCCGCCGCCCGAGCCCTCGCTTCACTCCGGGCATACGCCACGATCCGGAACCTGGTGCCCATGTGCTGCGATACGAACGAGTAGCGAGCGTCCTCGGTGACGTCCTGCGCCATGCAAGGAAGGGTGACCACCGACAGCAGCAAGACGGCGTGCGCCGGGGCGCGCCCGAGCCGAGCCATCACGGGCGCGGTCGACCGGCCGGCGGCGGGGCTCAGAGCACCCGTGACGAGCCCGGCACCGGGATCGCGTATCGACCGTGCGCGTCGGGCAGGACCGGGGGCGGCGCATCCCAGGCATACCGGTCGGGCATCAGGCTCAACTCCGACGCGATCGCTTCGTCCCACTCGATCACACGGCCGGAGTAGGTTGCCATGCGACCCAGGATCGACGTCATGGTGGCCACGGCCCCGTTCTCTCCGTCCGAGTACGCGAAGCGCCCCGCGGCCACGGCGGCGAACAGCTCGTCGTGCTCGACCTGATAGGGGTTCGGGTCGTTCTCGTCGTCGTAGTCGAAGAGCTTGTGCCCGGACGCCGACACGATGCGACCGGGTTCCGGCGCGGTTCCGTTGGAGCCGTGGAAGGCCTCCGTCACCCGGTCCATGCAGTCCGGCATGTGCCGGCACTGGCTGAGCACCGTGGCGCCGGAGTCGTAGGTGAACTCGACGAAGTGGTGATCGAAGATCTCCCCGTGCTCGATCCCGTCCCGAACCTCACGGCCACCCTGGCCCTGCGCGCGGACCGGGTGCCCCCCGAGCACCCAGTTCGCCACGTCGATGTTGTGGATGTGCTGTTCGACGATGTGGTCGCCGCACAGCCAGTTGAAGTAGTACCAGTTGCGCATCTGGTACTCCATCTCGGTCTGATCCGGCTGCCGCTCACGGACCCAGACGCCGGCGCTGTTCCAGTAGACGCGCCCGAGTACGATGTCGCCGATCATGCCGGCGTGCAGACGGTCGACCCATTCCCGGTAGATCGTCTGATAGTGGCGCTGCAGGCCGACCACGACGTTCTGGCGATTCGCTTTCGCCTTCGCCGCGCTCGCGATGACACTCCGGACGCCCGGCGCGTCGGTGGCGACGGGCTTCTCCATGAAGACGTGCTTGCCGGCGTCGACCGCGGCCTGGAAGTGCATGGGCCGGAACCCCGGCGGCGTGGCCAGGATGATCACGTCCGCCTGCGGGATCACCTGCTGGTACGCGTCGAAGCCCGAGTAGCGGCGCTCCGCAGGAACGTCGATGCGCGGCGTGAGATCGACGTCCTCGAGCGTCGTGAGCGTCTCGTAGCTGTTCTCCACGTTGTCGGCGAAGGCGTCGGCCATCGCCACGAGCTGGACGTCCTGCTCGGTGCTCAGAGCCTGGACCGCGGCCCCCGTTCCACGTCCCCCGCATCCGATGAGTCCAACACGAATCGGGTCTCTCCCGGAGGGCTGTGCCCGAGCGAAGCGGGGCTGGCCGACGAGCGAGAGGCCACCCGCGGCGGCTGTGGTGGTCCGTACGAAGTGTCGGCGGTCCATGCGTCCTCCTGCGAATCCGATTCGTTGGTCAGTCTTCAGTTCGTGCCCAGCAGCGCTTCCCAATATGCACGGATCTCGGCCGGCGAGTGCTGCGCCACCGGGCTCACCAGCCGAAACCCGACGTGAGGCGAGTCCGTGTTCCACCAGCGGCTCTTCGGGATCTGCGGATCCCTGTCCTTCCACCGCGGTGTCTCCTCGAATCGATCCGCACATCGTAGGCGTGGCAAGTCGTCGTCGAACGCGCCCCCACGAACCACGCCACGACCGCGGGCCGACGGGCCCGTGGATGGATTCACGGCGGACCCGTCGGAGGGCAGCGACGCGTAGAAGTCGGCCACATACGGATCGAGCGTCCACTCGGCGGCGTTTCCGAGCAGATCTTGGATGCCCCACCTGTTGGCGGACTTGGCCGCGACGTCGCGGAGCGAGCCGCCACTGTTCTCGGCGAACCAGACGTGGGCGTCGAGCACCGCGGCGGTCGGCGCCTGCTCGGCACGCCCTCCGGGGCCGAGGCCGAACGGGTCGTCAAAGCCAGCCCGGCAGGCGAACTCCCACTCCGCTTCGGTGGGCAACCGATAGAGCCTGCCGGTCTTCTCCGAGAGCCATCGCGCGAAGCGCAGGGCGGCGACGCGTGTCATCCCGGTCGCCGGCCTCCCGGGCCCACTCATGCCGTGGGATGGATCCTCGTACGGCGGGCTGGGTCGCGTCACCGCGTCGGCGTCGAAGGGGAGATCCTGCACGGCCCCGACCCCGCTGTCGAGGCGGCGATCGCGGAAGATCGAATAGACGTCGTACGTGACCTCCGTGGTGCCCATCCAGAAGGCATCGATCGTCACCTCGCGCTGCGGGCCCTCGTCGTCGTCGCGGCCGATCTCGTCGGGCGGGCTCCCGATCCGGAACGATCCGCCAGGGAGAAACGCCATCTCGAAGGATGCGGAGGTGCTGGGGATGACCTGGACGACGCGGTCGCCGGCCTCGTTGGTCTGCGCGGCGAGCGCAGATCCGCCCATGAGCGGAGCGAGGAGCCAGACGAGTGCCGTCCATTCCAGGACGTGGTGGCGGCGGGGGTGAGGGCGGTCGCGGTGACCTCGGCGGGCGTGGCCCACCTCGAGCTGGGTCGGCATACGCGGCAATCGATCGGCTCGAGCACAGAGGCGCAATGGACCGCACCTGGGTTCGAGTGGGGCGCGGGCGTAGGTTGGCGCATGACCAGCAAGCGACGCACCCTGCTCCCGATCGCTCTCTGCCTCTGCATACCCGCATGCTCCGCTCCGGCGCCCCCGCTGAACGTCGTCATGATCGTGATCGACGACATGGGGTGGACCGACGCCGGTGTGTACGGGAGCACGTTCTACGAGACCCCGCACATCG
>JBDHDM010000392.1:0-4004 GCA_039591515.1 Gemmatimonadota bacterium
CAAGGCGACCTCCGACGGGAGGCCGGTGAAGATGAGGTCGTAGACCGAGATGGGGACACCCGCCGCATCTTCGGCGTCTACCGGATACCAGGCATCCACCGTCAGGGTCCGGTCGTCTCGGCTCGGATCCACCACGACGAAGGTCGTGCGCCCCACGGCGAAGGGACCCAGCTCGTCGGGCGGGGCGGGAGGCGCAGCGTGGGCCGTCGAGGCTGCTGCCGTCAGGAGCAAGGCTGCGAGAACGATCAGCGTCGTGATGCGGGCGCGTGAACGGATCATGGTCCCCTCCGTCGATCGGTGGAGCATCCACTCTATGCGAGAGGAGCGATCCAGGGGAAGCTGAAACGCAAGGCGCAGGGAGCGGGAGAGCCTCCTGGAAGCCGTCGACGGGGGCCCGCGGGGGGATCGCGGGTCTGGGGCTCCAAACGTATCCTTTGCCAATGGACGAACCGTCGGATCGACGCCTCGCGGCGAGCAGGTCGAGATGCGCGGCGACGAGTGTCTCGTGGTCTTCTCCAGCGCGCTCGAAGCCGTGCGTTGTGCCCTGGCGGTCCTCGACGCGCTCGAACACGAGCCTGATCTCGATCTCCACCTTGGCATTCACGTGGGCGACATCGTTCGCGTCGGGGACGAGGTCTCCGGCGACGGCGTGAACGTCGCCCGCCGGCTCTGCGCCCTGCCGAGTTGGAGCGTGCATACGAAGCGCGCGCAAACCGGATCGTCACGTTGGACGTAGAAACCCGGATCCGCGACGAACCGCGATTTCGCGCCCTGCGGCAGAAGGCGGGCCTCGCGGGTTCGGCGGGCGCCACCACGATCTGAGGCTCACGGATGAGCACGGGGCCGGCGGGTGGTTTTCGAGTGCTATTCCACGCGAGGCTGGAGTAGACTCGGCCCGGGGGGGGGCCTTCGAGGGAGGCGACCCGATGCCTTTGCGACGCAGACGTGACAAGTCCAAGACCGGCAAGCTCGACGAGGGCGGTGTCTTCAAGCCGAATCCGCCGCCGGGCGGCGAACCGACCGAGCCCGAGGCCGCCACAAAGCCCGCCCCGGCGAAGGACGTCTCCTACTATGAGGCCCTGCTCGCCGACGAGGCGCGCGCTCAGCGAGGAGAGCCGCGACCCGAGCGCAGCGTTGACTCCGGCGCCGCGCCTGCTCGCACGGGGGCCGCCGCGGGTCAGGCGCGCCGGGCGTACGGCCAGTCGCCGAGGAGCAAGCAGGTGGCACAGGTCGGGAAATCGACCTCGATCAAGGGTGAGCTTTCGGGCGACGAAGATCTCGAGATCGAAGGCCGGGTCGAAGGATCGGTCCGGGTCCCCGAGCATCAGATCACCGTCGGCGAGGGCGGCACGGTGACGGCGGACGTGGACGGCAAGTCGGTGGTGGTGGTCGGAACGATCTCGGGCAGCGTGACCGCGGGCGACCGCGTCGAGGTGCTCGAGGGCGGCGTCGTCCACGGCGACATCAAGACGGTCCGCCTGGTGGTTCAGGATGGCGCCACGATCAATGGCAACGTGTCGATGGTCAAGGCGGGCAGCGAGCAGTCGAGCACGCCCGAGCCCCCGTCGACGACCGTCAAGAAGGTCGAGCCGAAACGTCCCGAGGAGGACGCTGGCGTCGCGTGATCGGAGAGGGGCGAGCCGTCCCGGGCTCGTTCCTGTCGGCCGTTCAAACGGCTCCTTCTCCGGTCGCGAGCCAGCGAGCGCACTCTGCTCCGAGCTCGGCGTCGGCGCGCGCTTCGTACTCCGCCGACTCCTCCGGCGTCAGGGTGTCCCTCCAACGCCCGTTCTGGCCCTTGTTGATGAACACCTCTGCACCTGCGTCCCAGAAGGCTCCGCCCAGAGGAACGCTCTTGGTGGCGTTCTGCTTCATCCACGCGAAGGAACAGTGCTCGAGGATGGCTTCCCAATGCGCCTCGTTGATCGGGATCTCCAGGAACTTCGCGATGCGATGGATCTGTCCCGGCATGTCGCGTTTTAGGTTCGCGAAGTGGACGAGCTCCACGTTGGGGAGGTCGCGAATCTGCCACCAGCTCCGAATGTTCTCCCAGAAGGGCCAGAAGGGGTGGCCATCACGGCTCATCCAGTCTCGCCAGTACTGCCGGATGTCGTCCGGAGGCGGCTCGATCGGGGGCCCGATTCGCCCGGGCGTATCGTTGAGGGCCTCGTACCAGGTCTGATTCGCGTTGACGTGGTGGTTGTACATGCTCCAGACCACGTCGCGTCCGTCGCGACCGATGTAGATGTACCGCGCCTTCGGAGAGAACCGGAGCGCGTCGACGGGGAGGTGGGTCTTCAGGAAGCGCCGGTGGGTCTGTGCCTCCACGAGCGGCAGCTTCACGCCCTTGGGCGGGACCCGCAGGTCGAGCCACGGAGACATCTCGGCCACCTCGAGGTCTGGATCCCCATCGAACAGCAGCTGTCCCAGGATCTGCTGCATCCAGGTGGTGCCCGCCTTGGCATAGGTCGAGATGACGATGTCATCGTCCCGAAACGACAGATCATTCCAGATGGTCGAGTCGAAGTGATGATTGTGAAGCTCCCGACTCTTCGTCGGCCACTCGATGTTCTCGGCCATGAATGGTCCCCGTCATACGCTCCGCCGGAGCTCCGAATCTGGTGGCCAGCCTATCGGATCGGCGATCTCTCTCCACCCGCAACATCGACATGGGCTATTGCGTGGCCGGGGGGAGCGACTTCCAGCAGGAGCGTGCGGCCCTTCGTCGGCGTTCCGCGGCCGCGGCTGTCCCGAACGGGGTCACACCAACACCAGCCACGGCACGCCCGCGGATCGATCGCCCTTGCGCCGGTGGGATTCTCCGCGATGGCGTGTCCGCCGTCAGCTCGAACGCGATCGGCGAGCCCGCCGGGGCCGGCGACCAGAGGAAGTTGCGAAAGCTTCCGTCCTCGAGATCGAGGCGGCTCAGCCCGTTCTCGGTCGAGATCCACAGGCCATCCGAGGTCCAGCGGAGCCACCACACCAGGTCGCCCGCCAGGTCGCTGTTCTCCGTCGTGAAGCCGGTCCAGGTGCAGTCCTGGAGATCGAAACGCAGCAGCCCGCTTGCCGGGTACACGCCGTACTCACCGGGATGGACGGTGCCGATCCAGAGCGTGTCGCCTGCCGGAACGACCTCGGTGACGGTGGCGTCCAACAGCTGCGGGGGTCGGAGCACGTCCCACGACTCCGTATCGAGATCGAAGATCGCGAGGCCCCCGAACGCGCCTTCTCCTTCCGAGAAGCCACCGTACAGCCCGAAGAAGAGCCTGCCGTCGGACTCCGCGTAGGGTCCCAGGCGTGAGACCGGAGGCCTCTCCCCGTAGAGCCAGTGCAGGAACGGACCCGCCCCGGGCACCGGAACTCCCGAGCGGAGGGCGCCCGCCCAGACATCCACCTCGGCCCAGCTCGGGCGCGGCATGGCGTGGAGCCGGAAGTCGAGCCCCTCCTGCACCAGGATCGCCCGCTCCTGGATCTCGTAGCGACGCCCGCCCCGGTGCAGCGACGTTCTGGAGTCGACCGACCAGCGGCTGCTGCGCGGTTGAAAGACCCGCGAGGACTCGTCCCGAAACTTCTCCCACGCCTCGCGTACGCGCTCGGGAACGGTCGTTGCGGCGATCGGCACCGGCGTCAGGTCGCGCGTCACCGGATCGAAGCGGTACGCCAGCTCGAGTGCGTGCGGGATCACGAAGAACCAGCGCGCACCCTGATCCGACCGGCAGCCTCGAGTCATGCCGCCGACGCCGACGCCCATCTCGCCGCCGTCGCAGCCGAGCACTCTGGGGCGTGGGTCCGGGTCTCCGATGGGTCCGCCATGGGCCGGGGCAGAGCCCACCCCGACGGCGGAGAGCAGGGCCACCAGGGCGTGGATGGTCCAGGTCGCCGATTGCGTTCGCATGGACCTCCTCATGGCTCGACACAGGCTGGACTAACGCCGACGACGGCTACCAAGCCATTCGGCGCGGGAGTCATCTCGAAGCCGAGCCCGGAGCGCCAACGCGACGAATCCC
>JBDHDM010000393.1:0-9427 GCA_039591515.1 Gemmatimonadota bacterium
CTGGTGGTCTTCTCTGCGCTCGGAGCCCTTGCGGGTATCGTCCTCGCCGGGCCTCGTGTCTACTTCGCCATGGCACAGGACGGGAACGTCTTCTCGTGGGTGGGCGCGCTGCACCCCAGGCATCGCACCCCGCACCGAGCCATTCTCTTGCAGGCGATCTGGGCCGCCGTCCTCATCTGGACCGGAACGTATCGCCAGCTCTTCACCCGAGTGATCTACACGGAGTGGATCTTCTTCGGGGCCATGGCGCTCGGGCTGATCGTGCTTCGCCGTCGTGGCGCCGAGCCAGACTACCTCGTTCCGATCTATCCGGCCCTGCCGATCGTGTTCGCCGCCTCTGCGTTCGCTGTGGCCGTGCACGAGGTCCTGGCCGATCCGGCCGGAAGCCTACAGGGCCTCGGCCTGGTCGCGCTCGGCGCCCCGGTCTTTTACATCTGGACCCGTCGAAGCCACGCCGGACCGAACCGCGGAGCAGCCTCATGACCGTGGATTTCCACAACCACTACTTCCCACCCGCCTTCGTCGACGCCGTCAGGCGGGGCGAGAGCGCGTTCCGCGTGACCGAGGACGCGGACGGCAATCCGGTCCTTCACTCCCCGGGTGACTACAACGTGCTGGTCCCGGGCCACCGTGATCTCGACGCGCGCGTCGAGGCGCTGGACGCCGTTGGGGTCGACATGCAAGTGATCACGATGACCGCCCCGGGCACGAGCATCGAGACCCCCGAACAGGCCGCGTCCATGGCGAGGGTGATCAACGATGGGCTGGCGGAAGGTCGGGAGGCGCACGCGGACCGTTTCGTTCCCCTCGGGCACCTCCCGCTCGTGAACCCGGCTGCCGCCGCCGAGGAGTTCGGGCGTGTGGTCGGTGACCTCGGCATGCCGGGCGTGATGCTCTTCAGCAACGCCAACGGCGTGCCCCTGGCCGACGAGCGCTTCTGGCCGATCTACGAGCAGGCCGACGAAGCGGGGGCCGTTCTGTACATCCATCCCACGTATCCGCTGGGCGTCGAGGCGATGGAGGACTACATGCTCATGCCGCTCGTGGGCTTCCTCATGGATACGACCCTCGCCGCGGCCCACCTCGTATTCGCCGGTGTCCCCGAGCGCTTCCCGGGGATCACGTGGGTGCTCTGCCACACCGGCGGTGCGGTCCCGTTCTTGGCCGAGCGCTTCGATCGCGGCTACGAGGCTTTTCCCCGGTGTCGCGAGAACCTCAGCCGCAAACCCAGCGACTACCTACGAGACTTCTACTACGACACCGTCAACTTCGACCCAGGGTGCCTGCGGCTCGCCATCGACTTCGCGGGCATCGACCACGTCGTCGCGGGAAGCGATTACCCACACATGATCGGGAGCCTCGAGAGGATGCTCGACTCGATCGAGGCGCTCGGGTTGTCTCCATACGAGAAGGAAAAGGTGCTCGGGGGCAACGCCCGGAGGATTCTGGGCATCTGAGCCGACGCCCACGGCATCTCAACCCAGGGCCTCCTCGCTCTCGCCGAACATCGTCCACACCGCAAGGAAGAGCGCGGCGATCACCGGACCGATGACGAAGCCCGAGACGCCGAACGTGGTCAGGCCGCCGAGCGTCGAGAGCAGGATGAGCCAATCGGGCATCTTCGTGTCGCGCCCCACGAGGATCGGTCGGAGCACGTTGTCCACGAGGCTGATCACCACCGCGCCGAATGCCAGCAGGACGAGACCACGAAGGATGCTGCCGCTGAGCAGCAGGATGACTCCGGCCGGAAGCCAGACGATGGCCGCACCGACGGCGGGGAGGATCGAGAGGAAGATCATCACGACTCCCCAGAAGACGGCTCCCTGCATCCCCAGGAGCGCGAACATGACCCCGCCGAGGGTGCCCTGCACGATCCCGACCACGAGCGTGCCTTTGATCGTCGCGCGGCTCACCTCGACGAACTTCGCGAACAGGCTCCGCTCTCGCTCGTCGCCGAGCGGCAGCGCCCACATGAGGCGACTCAGAAGCTGCTCGCCGTCCCGGAGGACGAAGAACAACAGATACAACATGATGAAGAAGAGCAGCGCGAAGCGCGTGACGTTCTGGCCGACGCTCACCGCGAGACCCGCGATGAATCCGCTCGCGTCGACGGCGGCTTGCGAAATCCGGTCCTGGAAGGTGTCGGGCTCGATGCCGACGCGGCTCAACCAGTCTGAGACCTCCGGGGGGAACATCTGCTCGACTCGCTCCAGGACCGCGCCCGGGTCGACGTCACCCCGCTGGAGGTTCTGGTAGAGCTGTACACCCTGATCGGCCACGGCCCCCGCGATCAGCAGCGTCGGCACCAAGACGGTGACCAAGATGACCAGAACCGTGAGGAAGGCGGCGAGCGAGCGCCGGCCGGCGAGCCGGGCCTCGATGCGCGTCTGCACGGGGAGGAAGAGCACCCCCATGATCGCGGCCCAGAAGATCGGCTGGAACAGCCCGCGAAGCAGGAAGAAGAAGCCTGCCGTGAGGGCGACCAACAGGGCGTAGAAGAAGGAGTTTTCCGTTCGGGTGTTTTCCATGTCTGGCCCGGTCCGCCTTCGTCGCTCTCACCGACTCGTCAGCACGACCTCCGTCTCGTCGGCGAGCTTCATCCGGACCCACCGATTCGTCGTGTTGCAGAGCGTGCAAAGCGCGAAGTCGTCGTCGATGACCTCGAGATCCGAATTCTGCCCACACCCCTCGCATCGGGCGTGGACGGTCTCGAAAGCTTCGTCGTTGAGATGGCTCTTGGCCAGCCGGACGCCCATCACGAGCCCCGCCTTGCCCGTCGTGGGGCATTTCCCGCCGGCGCACGACTCCCGGTAGTCGAGACACACGATCTCGGCGCCGTCGGGCAGGTTGGCATGGCCGTCGTGCGGCGGCGGATCGGTGAACACGAGCCGGACTTTGTGTCCACAGCCAGAGCAATAGGCGATTTCGGACTTCATGCTCTCACCTCCTCGATCGTGTGGATGACGCGCACGCCCCCGGAGGAGCCACGAGCAACCGCTCGTGTGATCTCGGGGGCCGCACCGAACAACGCCGTCGCCGCCGCGTCCGCGTCTATGCAGCGCTCGGCGCACACCGTGAGCGACCGCATCGTGGTCGCCCGGGACGCCCCGGTCGTCGGGTCCAGCAGGTGGTGATATCGGCGGCCGGCCGACTCGAAGTAGCGGACGTAATCGCCGGACGTGGCAATCGCGACGTCGGTGGCCTCCAACGTCGTGGCCAGGCCCGAGGGATCGTCCGGGGCGCGGACCCCGATCAGCCACGGCTCGTCCGAGACGTCGGAGCCGAGGGCGACGAGGTCGCCTCCCACGTTGACGAGGCCGTCGATGACCCCGTGACCGCGTAGGGCCTCTGCGGCCAGGTCGATGGCGAAGCCCTTCGCGATACCGCCCAGGTCGACCGCCTCGGTCGAATCCAGGCGCGCCCTCCCCTCGGCATGTCCGGCTTGGACCTCCAGGACCTTCCACGGAGCGTACCGCCCACCGGGCTCGCCCGTACGGCCGCTCCGGCGCAGCAGTTGGTGGGCTGCGGCCTCGATCACGTCGGTCGGGACCTCCGTGCCCCGCTCCACCCCGTCCCACAGCCGCGTCACACGGCCGAGGCAGGGGTCGAAGCGCCCACCCGACCGGACGGACCAATCCCTGGCCGCATGCAGCACCCCGGCCGTGTCTTGCGAAACCCGGACCCAGCCGTCGCCCGAGGCATTCAGTCGACCGACATCGGAGTCCGGACGGAATCGACTCATGGCGGCCTCGACCCTACGGAGCTCCGCGAACGCGGCGTCGATCGCCCGCTGGGCCCACACTGGATCCCGTGCCGGAATCGCCACCTCGGCGACCGTGCCCATGACCGGGATCCGCCTTCGCACGAGCGCCCGCCCACGGCGGAGCGGGGCCGGGATCGCCGCGACCGCGAGCGCCCCGATGCCCAGCCTGAGGAAGGTCCGTCGGTCCGGTGTCTTCACCAGATCCCTCCTGCATCGCGAGGAGCTCCAGATCGCCGCCCGAGCAGCCCGGGCTCCTCGAGCACCCGGACCCGCCCGCACAGCCTCCGCAGTCGCCGTCGCCGGAGGCACGGTCGGCGACGCGGAGGACGCCGAACGCGACGAAGAGTCCGGCCATGACGGCCATGGCGACGGTGGCCTCGATCATGACGACAGCAGCCCCGCGAAGCCCATGAAGGCCAGCGACAGGCTCCCCGCGATGATGAGGACGAGGCCCATTCCGCGTGCCATCGCCGGTACGTCGGTCACCTCGATCTGCTCACGGATCGAAGCCATGAGAACGAGCGCGAGCGTGAGGCCGAGACCGCCGCCGACGGCGTAGAAGAGTCCCTGAACGAAGTCGTAGCCTCGGTTGGTCTGGAAGATTGCCAGTCCGAGGATGGCGCAGTTCGTCGTGATCAAGGGGAGGAAGATGCCCAACTCGCGGAAGAGCGCCGGGCTCACCTTCTTGATCACGGTCTCGACGATCTGCACCAGCGACGCGATGACCACGATGAACGAGATGAGTCGCAGGTACGGCGCGTACGGCAGCACGAATGCGTTGAGGAACGACGCCACCATCGAGGTGATGACCAGGACGAAGATGTTCGCTCCACCCATCCGCAGCGCCGTCGACACGCGGGCCGAGACACCCATGAACGGGCACAGGCCGAGGAAGAGCATGAGGGTGAAGTTGTTCACCAACATCGCCGAGACGAGGATCCAGAGGAGCTCGCCCATCAGTCCGCACCTCCTTCGGCGCCCACGACCTCGGAGGTCACGCTGTGCGGCCAGTGCCGTGGCCGCACCGTCTCGACCTTCCGGCCTTCCCACCACGCGAAGAGAAGGAGGATGAAGCCGAGGGCGAAGAAGCCGCCGGCCGGGAGGATCATGACGATCCACGGCTCGAAGTCGGGGCCGAAGAGGGGCACGCCGAGAAACGACCCGTAGCCCAGGATCTCGCGGAACCCACCCATCATCGTCAGCGCGATGACGAAGCCGAGTCCGGTGCCCGCGGCGTCCAGGATCGCGCGGCCCACGGGCTGCTTGGAGGCGAACGCCTCTTGGCGACCCAGGATCATGCAGTTCACGACGATGAGCGCGATGAACGCTCCGAGCGCACGGTGGATCTCCGGCACGACCGCATTCAGCACGAGATCCGCAATCGTCACGAACGTGGCGATCACGAGGATGTATGCGCTGATGCGGACCTCGCGAGGGATCCACGACTTGAACGTCGCCACCAGGGTCGACGACCCGAGCAGCACGAAGAACGTGGCGAGGCCCATGGCCAGGCTGTTGGCCACGGTGTTCGTCACGGCGAGCGCGGGGCACAGCCCGAGGAGCTGGACGAGCACGGGGTTCTCTCGCCACACACCCCGTAGGAAGACCTCTTGAGGCGTCGTCTGGCGCGGACTCATCCACCACCTCCTGGCGAGGTCGCCCAGAACGCCTCCACGGCACCCCCGACCTCCGAGAGTCGCGCATTGATGATGTCGATGATGGCGCGCGAAGAGATCGTGGCACCTGTGATCATCGTCACCTCTCCGTCGGCACCCGTCTCGCGGCCCGACTTCAGCCCCACCAGAGGCACCGCCACGCCGTGGAACTCGCGGACGAAGGAAGAGTCCTTCTCGATCTTGTCCCCCAGGCCGGGCGTTTCCTTGCTCTCGAGAACCTGCATGCCGATCACGTCACCGGTCTCGGGGTCGAAGCCGAAGATCACGCGGATGACGTCCTGAAAACCCGCCCCGGCTCCGACGAGCGCCACGCCGACCGGCTCGCCGCCCGCACCGTATCCCACATAAACCCGGTCCAGATCAGTCGTATCGGATGCGGGGGTCGCGGTGAATCCGCCGTCGGTGAGAAAGACCGTCTCGTATCGTTCGGCCCCGCGCAGGACTTCGGTCACGGCTGCCGACAGCACCTCCGCCCGCCACGCCTCGATGAGCGGATCCGCCCATTGGAAGACGGTCACGATCGCCAGCCCCGCGAGCGCCCCGGCGACGGCGAGGGTGCCCACCAGCCGCACCGAGGAGCTTTCGAGTCGAACCGGACCGCGCTCATCGATGCCCGAATCACCTGCCGCATGGGGCGGGGGCGCTTCGGCATCCGGGCCCTGGCCGGCCATCGGCAGACGCTCACTCACGAGGCGACGGCCTCCCGCCCCGTCCCGAACACGCGCGGCTGAGTCGCCCGATTGATGAACGGCACCAGCGCGTTCATCAGCAGGATCGCGTACATCACGCCCTCGGGTAAGCCGCCCCACAGTCGGATGACCACCACGAGCGTCCCGATACCGAGCCCGAACAGCCAGCACCCTCCGTTGGTGGTCGGTGATGTGACCATGTCGGTCGCCATGTACCATGCACCGAGCATCAAGCCGCCGCTGAAAAGCATGAAGACGGCGTCCGGATACCGCTCCGGTGCCAGGGTGTGCACGACCTGCGACAGCGCCGCGACCGTGAGGAGGATCGAGACCGGGATGCGCCAATTGAGGTGCTTGCGCAGCGCCAGGTACACGCCCCCGGCGACGATCACCAACGCCGCGGTCTCCCCTGTCGATCCGCTCGTGGCACCCAGGAAGAGGTCGACCGCTTCCGTGGGGATCTGCTCGAACTTCATCTGACCGAGAGGCGTCGCCCCGGTCACCGCGACCGCCTCGTCGGCCGACATGAACGGCAACGCGAAGTTGTCGCCTCGCAGCTGAGCCCACCGTTCGGTCGCTGCCGGCCAGGCGGTCATGTCGTCGGGAAACGCGGCCTGCAGCATCGCTCGACCGAGCAGCGCCGGATTGAAGACGTTCTGGCCCAGTCCGCCGAACACCAGCTTGCCGAGGCCGATCGCGATCACGCCTACGAAGAAGGCCATCCACAACGGGATTCACGGCGGGAGCGTGAGCCCGAGCAGCAGCCCCGTGATCGCCGCCGACCCGTCCCGGAGGGATCCGCCAGGGCCGAAGGTACGCTCGGTCAGGACACACCCCAAGGTGGCCGAGGTGATCACGAGCGCGGCGCTCGGACCGAACCAGTAGATCGCCGCACCGACAACCGGCACCAGGCTCGCGACCACCGACCACATGATCCTCGGCGTGGAGTCCGGACCCTTGATGTGTGGCGACGCGGTGAGCTCGAAGCGACGGTCCGCCATCACGCGACCTGGCGCTTCCGCAGGGCCGTGCGGGACAGGGCGAACATCTGCGACAGCGGGATGTTCGGCATCTCTTCGTAGCGACCCGCCTGCGCGAGAATTCCGAGCTGCGACGGGTTCAGAAAGACCGGACACGCGTCGAGGCAGTGCCCGCACTTGATGCACGGATAGGCCTGCTTGGGCTTGACCTCCGCCTCCGTCAGGACGACGACACCGGTCGTGCCTTTGATGAGCGGCGTGCGCAAATCGGGCTGTGACGTTCCCATCATCGGCCCGCCGAACACGATCTCGGCCGCACGATCCGTGAGGCCACCGCAGAAATCGAGCACGTCGCCGAGCATCGTCCCGACCGGGACGATGACGTTCGCCGGCTTGACCACCCCCGGACCCGTCACGGTCACGATCCGCTCGATCAGCGGGAGCCCCGTCTCGAACACCTCGGCGATCGTCGCGATCGACCCGACGTTCTGCACCACCGTGCCCACATGCATCGGGAGCTTACCGGACGGCACCTCACGCCCCGTCACGACCTGAATGAGCATCTTCTCCGCGCCCTGCGGATACTTCACCGTGAGCGGAAGCACCGACACGTCCAGGTCCTCGGGCCGCGTGCGCTCGAGCGCCTCGATGGCGTCCGGCTTGTTCTTCTCGACGCCGATCACCGCGCGGTCGACACCCAGGCACCGCATCATGATCCGGATGCCGAGGTGCACCCGTTCCGGATGCTCCACCATGGTCCTGTGGTCGGTGGTGAGGTACGGCTCGCACTCGGCCCCGTTCACGAGGAGCCACTCGATCCGCGCGCCCTCGGGAGGCGAGAGCTTCACGTGGGTGGGGAACGCCGCCCCTCCCAGCCCCACGACGCCCGCCTCCTGAACCGCGAGTCGGAGCTGCTCGGGGGTGAGGCCCTCCCACCGGGGTACGGCACGCTGGCGGGGAATCTGAGGGCTGTGACGCTCGACGTCGATCAACACCGTCTGCGTGAGCGAGCCGTCGGGGTGGGGCCACCAGTCGATCGCGGCAACCGTACCCGCCGCCGACGCATGGATCGGCACGGACACGTAACCGTCCGACGCCGCGATCTTGTCCCCGCGCTCCACGCGGTCCCCGGGAGTGACGAGGCAGCGCGCCGGCGTGCCGGCGTGCTGCCGGAGCGGCAGAGCGACCCGCTCGGGAAAGGGCAGACGCCGAACCGGGAGGTGGTCGGTGAGGCCCTTGGAATCCGGAGGATGGACTCCGTGCCGGAACGTGACGCCGAACGCCTTCATCACCCGATCGGCCTCAGTTGAAGGGCTTCGCCCGTTCGATCCACTTCTCCAGGTCCTTCTCCTTCGGGTTCAGTGGATCGCCCGGATGGATGATACCGGCCGGACACCGCTCTGCGGCCTGCACCATTTGGGCGAAGGTCCCTGCGAGCGGGTCCTTGATGTACGCCTGTTTGTTCTCGTCGTAGACGAACATCCGTCCGTTCAGGTTCGTGCACTCGTTGCACGTCGTGCACCGGGCCGTCTCGATCCACGGCTCCGCCCGGAAGTCGTCGTCGTCCTCCTCGTCGGCAACGGCCGCTGTGGCGGGCTCGGCTGGTGACGCCCCCCCTTGCAGAGCGGCCTGGGGCGTCGTCGCCGTCGCGGCGGGGGTGGGGCCGGTCGTCGCCACGGGGGCCCCGTTGCCGGAGGGCGCCTGCTCGTCTCCGACTACGACGACCGCGTTCGCTCCTTCGATGGGGCCGACGGGTGCGAGTCCGGCGGAGGCTGCCTCCGCCAGGATGTCGGCGACCGTCGCTTCTCCGTCCTTGAAGCTCAGCAGGCCCTCCGCCATGCGTCGGGCAACGACCCGCGGATACGCGGCCTTGAGCTCCACGATCTTCTTCTCGTACTCCTCCTTCAGGGCCTCCAGCCGCGAGTCCAGCTCCGATTCGAGCTCCGCCTGGACGTCGTCATGGACCGCCCCCGGTACGTCCAGCCCGGCCACCTGGCGCAGCTGATGCCAGAAGTTCAGGCGATCGTCGGCCAGCTCGACCATCTGCGCGGAGACCCGGAGCCGCTCGAGCCGCTTGTCCCCGTCGATCGTCCAGATAAACGGCCGGCGTCCAAGGCGATCCTCGCGGGGTAGTGCCATGAACTCGTGGAAGGGCATCATGTCGTCCCCCCACTGATCCTCACCCACGCTCTGGAAGTTCTTGCGGAAGCGGACCTCGGTGGCGGCCCAGTCCGCGGTGGTGATCGGGAGCTCCATCGTCGCCGTCTCACCCTCGTCGTCCAGGTACTCCAGCGTGTAGGTCGGCCAGGTCTCGTCGAG
>JBDHDM010000394.1:0-5416 GCA_039591515.1 Gemmatimonadota bacterium
CTCGTCGTGGCCCAGCTCGCCATCGCGGTTCCCCTGCTCGCCGGGGCCGGCCTCCTGGCCTCGAGCCTCGTCCGGCTCAACGCGATCGATCCGGGCTTCGAGACGGAGCGCCTGGTCAGCGTGCCGGTCCCCCTCGGGTCGGGGCGCTACTCGGACGAATCGGCGCGACGGGCATTCTGGGACGAGGTCGGTGCACGCCTCGAGTCGCTGCCGGGGGTGAGCAGCGTCGGGCTCGGCAACGGCCGTCCGCCGACGCAGGTCGGCATGATCAACAACTTCGATCTCGAGGACCGGCCGACACCTCCCGGGGTGGCGGAGCCGGCCGTACCCTGGGTCATCGTCGACAACGGGTACTTCGAGGCGCTCGGGATCGTCCTCTTGGAGGGGCGGCTCTTCGAACCGTCCGACCTCGACTCGGGTGCACCCGTCGTCCTCGTCGACGAGGCGTGGGCTCGGCGCTTCTTCCCTGGCGAGGAGGTGATCGGACGCCGCATGGTCTCCGGCGGGTGCACCACGTGCCCTCTGACGACCGTCGTCGGCGTCGTCGGTACGGTTCCCTATCTCGGACTTCACCGAGCAGACGAGGGAGCGGTGTACGGCCCCGGCGGCCGCAGCCGGCTCGCCACGCCCACGCTCCACCTGCGCACAGTCGGTGACCCGCGGGACGTCATCCCCCTCGCCCGGGCGGAGATCCGCGAGGTCGACTCGTCGATCCCGCTGACCCAGTTCTCGTCTGGTGACGAGCTCCTGAGTGAGTCACTCGCCCGGCCGCGCCAGCTCACCGCGCTTCTCGGCTCCTTCTCGCTGATCGCGCTCGTGTTGGCCGCCGTCGGGCTCTACGGGATCGTCGCCTACCGTGTCCAACAACGGCGCGGAGACATCGCGGTCCGGCTCGCCCTCGGCGGGTCGCCCTTCGAGGTATTCGCGATGGTGATGCGCCGCGGCCTTTCACTCGTCGCCACGGGACTCGTCGTGGGCGTCGTCGGCGCGCTGACCTTCACCCGGGTGCTCTCCGACCTTCTATACGATATCGAGCCTACCGACCCCACGACGCTCGCCGCGGTCTCCGCACTTCTGCTTCTCGTCTCGGTCGTGGCATGCGGTGTGCCCGGGCGCAAAGCCGTCCGCGTGGACCCGGTCACGGCGCTACGGGAGGAGGGCTAGGGGGCCGGAATCGCGTCACAACGCTGCGGATTTCCTGCTCCGGCGCACTCGCTCTTGGCGCGCACGGCGAGGACGATGCACAATGAGTCATTCTCTGGTCCCCGCCGCGGGAGGTAGCCATGAAGATCGAGGAGATCCTTCGCAGCAAAGGAAGCGAAGTCGTGGGTCTGCGGCCGACAGGAATCATCACGGAGCGAGACGTCCTTCGCCTCACGGCTCGGGCACCGGGACAGCTCGGCTCGATGACCGTCGGTAGCGTCATGACCCGCGAAGTGATTACCGCGAGTCCCCAGGATTCACTCACGACGATGATGGACGTCATGACCGAGAATCGGATTCGACACCTACCGGTGATCGACGCCGATCGACTCGTCGGGATCATCTCGATCGGTGACCTCGTAAACGCGTGCCGCGCTTCGGCCGAGGCGGAGAACACGCACCTACGGCAGTACATCCAGGGCGTCGGGTAGCCTCGACCAGCCAAGGGGTCGGCTGAGCCGGACGGCTCAGTCGCCCGTGCCCGGAGGCGTGTCGGGCTCGTTTCTTCTGGCAACCCCGGCGCGGAGCAACAGGCCCTCGAGCGCCTCGTACGGCTGCGCACCGACCACACCGAATCCGCCGACGACGAAAGTCGGCACGCCCGTGACCCCGAGCATCCGGGCCCGTCGCCAGTGCTCATCGACCTCGCTGCGGTAGGCCCGTTCCTCGATCGCCCGCCGCGCCTCCGCCTCATCCAGCCCCACCCTGCGAGCGATCTCCATCAGGACCTCGGGCGAGGCGAGGTTGCGCGCGTCCACGAAGTACGCAGCGAAGAGCGCGTCGTGGAGCGCGTCGGTGACTCCGGCCGCGTCTCCCGCAACCGCCAATTCCTGCGCGAGGCGGCTGTTGTAGGTGTGCGTGCGATCTCCGTACTGGAGTCCCTCTTTCGCCATGAGGACGCGGAGTCGGCGCGTCATCTCCTCCAGGCCCGCTTCCCGGCCCGCGAACAGGGAGGTGAGGAGCCGCCCCTCCGTCGGCGTCTCCGGATGCAGAGGGAAGTAGGTGTATCGCACGGAAACCGCGTATTCGGCCTCGACTCTACGAGCGCGCCCGGCGCTCAGGTAGCACCAAGGTCAGACGAAGTCGGTGAAGACCTCGAACGTGTCGGGAGGGACCATGCGAGGCTCTACCCTGCGGACGCGTCGAACATCCACCCCATGATCCACCATCGTGCGCCGTCGTGGAACAGCGTGATGCTGTTGACTCCATGTGCAAAGGGCTCGCCACCTTCGGTGCGGGCGGACGCGTAGCTGCTCCAGACGTGGACCATGTTTCCCGACCGGCTCACGACCCGATCGGTTTCCCACTCCCAGAAGCCCTGTTCTCGTGGGCGGTTCTCTCCGTGGTAATCGTCCAGGGTCATGACGTTGACCATGGCCTCACCTTCCGGGTTCGTGCCGGCGATCGCGACCCACGCATCGGGGTGGTGAAGGCTACGGTCCCGGTCCGCGTCCGCTGACTCGCCGGCTGGGCCGGATACGATCTCGTAGTAGGCGCCGATGATCCCGTCGATCGTCGACACGTCCTCGGGACGAGCCTCCTGTGCGGCGACGCCCCCATGCGCGATCGCGAGCACCGCGAGCACGGCCGTGCCTGCGGCCTTCATCATCTCGTCTCTCCCGAGTCGTCGATGCGAGGGCTGGTGGACGTCGGGTCCGAGTGCGCGCCTCCGTCCCGGCCCGGCTCGCCGCGCTGCTGCACGCCGCTGAGGGCTCCTTTGACGAGGTTGTACGCGGCCGTCAGCGAGAGTCCGTCGGGGTCTCGGTCGTTGGCGGGGGTCGATGCGATACCGAGCGCCGCCACCTTGGGGTGCCGGAACATCTCTGTCAGCGCCGAGGCCAGCTCCAGGCTCGTGGGACCGTTCGGTACCGTGAGCGGGTGTCCGGGCACCTCGCGCGGATCCAGCACGTCCATGTCGATGTGAACGTAGATGACATCGGTCGATCGGGCGAGCCGTTCGATCTGAGCCCGCACCAGCTCGGGCCGATCGGCCAGGTCCTCCGTCGACAGGTGCTGGATCCGTGATTCCTCGACCAGCTCACGCTCCAACGGATCGAGGTCACGAACCGCGCCCATCACGATGTGCTCGGTCGGGATTCCCGGGTCGAGGCCGGACTCCCGACGGAGGTTGTGCAGCGCCATCCCGGCCGACACCGCCACCGGCATCCCCCCGAGCATGCCCGAAAGCGTGGTCTCCGGCACGTTGAAGTCCCCATGCGCATCGATGAACACGAGTCCGACGTCACGCAGACCGCCCTCGGCACCCGAGTTCTGCAAGCCGCCCAACACACCGATCACCGAGGTGCAGTTCCCCAGCAGGCCGACCGTCAGGACGCCCGAGCGCCAGTTCTCGGCGACCATGTCCGCCAGATGTCCGTTGGCCAGGCCCATGCGGTGCCACGAGCCGTACTCGCGATCATCGGCCGCGGTCAGGCTCACCGTCTGGCTCGGCTCCAAGCTGAACCCCATCGCACCGATCGAATCGGAGATCCCGTTCCGGTACAGGTAGGACGGGTTGTCGGAGATCTCGGGGACGTTCCTCGCCCCCGTGAACGGCATCTGGATGACGGAGATCCGATCCCAAGGTCCGAGATCCGCCTGACCTCGGGCCGGCAAGGGAAGAGCCAGCACGGTGAGTGCGGCCATCACGGTGGCGAGGCGGGCGGCTCTCCACCCGTCCCGGCGGCTCGTCGTCAGGCTTGTGAATCTGGGCACAGGTCATCCGTCCGTCTTGTGGGCTCGCGCACGCGGTCCAAGCCGTGTCACGCGATCTTGCCGAGCAACGGTGAAGCACACAAGCGCGGGGCACGCGGCAGGTGGGGCTCCCCTTCCCCACCCAACTTGGCGGACGGAGGGCGGCCGAGGGTTCGTCCCACGGTCGGAGCCTTGGATGCGTGGGGGTCCGGAGGCGATTTCGGGTCGCGACCCCTGAAACCCCCCTGCCGGGGCATGCGTAGGCTCCGACACCCTCCCAGACCACTTGGTACTCGAGGCGCACCGTGGACTCTTTCATCACCGACGTGCGCTACGGCGTCCGCATGCTGTGGAAAACGCCGGGGCTGACGATCGTCGCGATACTGACGATCGCCCTCGGGGTAGGGCTTACCACGCACACCTTCAGCGTCGTGTACGGCTCCATCCTGCGGGGTCTCGACTTCGACCAGGGCACACCGCTGATCTCGCTGGCCGAGGACAACCCGTCGCAGGGCAGTCGCGGGAACGGCATCCCGCTCCTCGACCTGATCGGCTGGCGTGAGGAGCAGACCTCCTTCCGCGGCCTCGCCGCGATCATCCAAGGCAATACGGTCAACTTGGCGGACGAGGGGGCGCCCCCTGAGCGATTCGTGGGGGCGAGGGTCTCGGCGAACCTCTTCGAGCAGGTCGACGCCGTCCCGGTCCTCGGTCGCGTCTTCCGTCCGGACGAGGACACCGGGCAGGGAGAGCGGGTCGTCATTCTCAGCTACGACGTCTGGCAGAACCGCTACGCCGGAGCCCCCGACATCATCGGCCGTGGGATCCGGGTGAACTCCGAGCGGGCGACGGTGGTCGGCATCATGCCCGAGGGCTTCCACTTCCCGTTCGAAGAAGACGTGTGGCTGCCCCTGGGAATGGACCCGCTGGAGGCCGTACGAGGAGGAAGCCGTGTGGGGGTCGTCGGCCGGCTTCTCGAGGGTGTGTCGCTCGAGCAGGCCGATGCGCAAATGCAGGGGATCGCGACACGGATCGCCGCCGAGTATCCGGACACCAACGAGGGCATCGGCGTTTGGGCCCAGACCTACGAGGACCTCATCATGCCGCCGGCGATCGTCGCCGTGTTGTGGGTCATGCTCTTCGCCGTGTTCGGGGTCCTGCTGATCGCGTGCTTCAACGTCGCCAATCTTCTCCTCGCGCGGGCCGTGGTCCGGTCACGCGAAGTCGCCGGCCTTGGGCGCCGACCGGAGTCGCCTGATTCGGCAGCTCATGATGGAAGCCGCGCTTCTCGCCGTCGCTGGAGGGCTGGTCGGCATCGCGATGGCGTGGGTCGGCGTAGAGCTGTTCAACGCTGCCATACTCGACATACAGAAGCCGTACTGGATCGACATCCGCCTCGACGGCCCCGCCATCCTCTTCACGGTGGCGATCACGACGTTCGCGAGCATCGCCGCCGGCACGGTGCCGGCCGTCCGCGCCTCGGGCTCCAAGGTGCACGAGATCCTCCAGGACGAGAGCCGTG
>JBDHDM010000395.1:0-6869 GCA_039591515.1 Gemmatimonadota bacterium
GCACCTGATCGAGGAGCGGTAGATTCGCCTGCGCCGAGAGGCCGGTCGTGTTGGGCGCCTCCATCGCGATGACGTTCTCGTACTCGATGCCGGTATCCACGCGCGCGAGGTTCAGGAGGCTCCGGACCATGAGTCCAGCCCCGATGAGCAGTGTGAACGAGAGCGCGAGCTGACTCACGACGAGGCCTCGCTGAAGGTGCTTCTTGGAGAATCCCACGACGCCTCGTGCCGAGCTCGCCGCCGCCGCCGCGTTGCCGAGACCGCCGGCCCCGGGGAGCGACGGCGCCCACGCGAGCAGGAGGGCCACACCCACCGCCACCCCGATCGTGAAGACGAGGACCGGGACGTCGATCCCGATCTCTCCGGTCCTCACGGTGAAGCGGTTGGCGTACTGGACCAGCAGATCCAGACCGAAGACCGCGATGATCAGCCCCAGGACGGCACCTGCGAGGGAGAGCACAAGGTTCTCGGTCAGGAGCTGGCGCCGCAGCCGACCCCGACCCGCGCCGAGCGCCGCGCGCACGGCGAGCTCGCGTCCGCGGCGTACCAACCTCGTGAGCGTCAGGTTGGCGACGTTCGCACAGGCGAGCAGGAGCACCAAGGCGACGGTGCCCATGAGGACGAGGAACGTCGGGCGAGCCTCGCGCGTGAGCTCGTCCTGCCAGCGGGCGGCCGTGATCCCGAAGCCCATCCTCTCGGGGTACGCCTCCGGATACTCGCGCACCATCGCCGCATGTATGGAAGCGAGCTCGGCGCTCGCGGACTCCGTCGTCTGCCCTGGCGCGAGGCGAGCGAAGACGTCCGTCATACGATGCGCGCGCGCGTCCTCCATGGTCGCGCTCTGGTAGTGATCATTGGTCGCGTAGTTGACGAAGAAGTCCTGTCTACGCGTGCCCGTGTAGTGCGTGCCGGGCTCCAGAACGCCGACGATACGCGTCGTCTTCGGCTGAGAGAAGGCGAGGAGGCGCACGGTTTGGCCGATGACCGACTCGTCCGCGCCGAAGACCCGGGTCCAGTAGTCGTAGGTGAGCACCATCGCCGGCTCGGCGCCGTCGGCGTCGTCCTGCGGGCCGAGCACGCGGCCGGCTCGAGGCTGGAGCCCGAGGACGTCGAAGTAGTTGGAGGTGACCAGCCCCCCCACCGCCCGGTGTGGCTCCTGTTCCCCCACGACCGTGAAGGTCCAATCGCCGTACTCGACGACCTCGTCCATCGTGTGGGCCTGGCGCAGGTCTTCCACCTCGAGGAAGGAGAAGGAGACGTTGGCGATGCCCGCGGCCTGGGCCGGCTGCCGCACGTAGATGATGCGGTCGGCGTCGGGGTAGGGAAGCGGCGCGAGCAGGACGCCGTTCACGACGCTGAAGATCGCCGTGTTCATCCCGATCCCGAGCCCGAGGGTGAGGATGAAGGCGATCGCGTAGCCCGGTGTCCGGACAAGACTACGCGCGGCCAACCGTACGGATCTCAACATCGGTCTTCCTCTCCCGTTCCCCACGCTCCACCCGATCGGCACGCCCGGGCGTGCCCCGAGCCATCAAGATCGATGCAGGGGTCTCGCCTCGTCTTGAACGAATGAAACGTGTAGCGCGGACGGGGCCGGCCGACAATCCCGGGCCGCGAGCGAGGCAGCCCGGGTCGGCGGGAGCCTCAGCCCCCGCCGCCGCCGATCACGTAGTGTGCACCGATGCCGAAGGTGATGGGCTCGCGGTTGCCGCTCTCGTCGGCCACGAAGAGAACGTCGAGCGCGGTATGCACGCCGAAGCCACCCGAGAAGGTGAAGCTGACACCGGCAGAGGCGCCCAGGTCCGTTTCGGTCTCGCTCTCGCCGTCGGACCGGAAGTGCTGGAGATTGAGCCGAGGCATGCCCCACGGAATGATGGTGGCGCTCGGGCTTTCGACCCTCCCCTTGAAGGCGATTCCGAGCGGGAAACGGAATGCGTCGAAGGACTCCGCTCCGAACCAACCGACCCCGCCCTGGACCCCCACCGTCAGCGACTCACCCTTCGCGAAGTCGAACGCGACGGAGCCGCCGAGCGTGGTCTCGCTTTCACCGTCGCTCCGCCCCTGGCCGACCCCTCCCATGAAGGAAACGGTTTCGCCGGCTCTGCCTGCCACGAAGCCGAAGCCGTCGATTTCCCCGGAGTCGTCGTTCAACCCGCGCCCGTAGGTACCGGCGAGCCAGGTGGACGGTGCGTCTCCGGCCGACGGAACCACGTAGTCGGGGAGGAACCACATCTGCGCCGTGAGTGGTGCGGCGCCGCCGAGCGGCACCAGGAGCCCGGCGGCGAGGAGCGTCAGCCGAACGTTCATTCGGACCTCCCTGTGAGGGTGTGAAGGTCGAGCACCTCAACGTCCGACTCCAACTCCCACCTTATCCGCGCGTGCGTCAAGGCTTTTCTGTATCGTCCGTCTCGCCGCTGTGGCGGGTAGCGTCACCGCCCGGAACGGTAGACAGCGCGTAAGCCTCGGGTCAGCGCGACGGGAACCACGGACGTGTGGGTCTCACCGGGGATCTCCTCGAAGGTGACCTGTCCCTCCGGCCACCCGAGCTCGACGAGTCGCCCCGCCATGTCGCGCGCGTTCGAGATGAGCCTGAATCGGGCGAGCATGGGAACGTGGGGCGCCTCTTCCAGCCCCCCGGCTGCGAAGAAGACGCGTGGATTCGTGCCGGACGTGGGGTCCTGGGGCTCCACTCTCATGAGCTCGCCATCGTTCCACCACAGCGCCGGGCTCACGGCGAGGTAGTTGTCGAACGCGTCGGGCTCGTTCAAGAGGGCATACGTCGTGAAGAGCCCTCCCATCGAGGAGCCGAAGAGTGTGGCGCCGTCGTCCGCTACGTCGAAGCGTTCGCGCACGAACGGGTCCACCTGATCCAGCAGGAATCGGAGGAAGGCTTCGGCACCGCCCATGGCCGGTGTCACCGGCTCACGGGGTTCGGGAGCCGGGAACGAGGCCGCCATCTCCGCGAAGCCCTGGTCCTGCGAGGGGGTGAAGTCCCGAGTCCGGAGCATGCCCTGACGGAACCCGTCGTCGGTCGGATAGGCGATGCCGACGACGAGCAGTGGCGGAAGCTCGCCGTATAGCTTGTGCATGACACGCGTCATCTCGACCGCGGTCCCGAAGAAGAGGTTGGCGTCGAGCAGGTAGAGCACGCGGGGCGTGACCGGGCTCGGCACGAAGCCGGGCTGCGGTGTCGCGATCCAGATCTCGAAGTCGTCCCCCACGGCGTCGGCGTGCAGCCGATGAACCTGGGTGTCGGGCAGTGAGACGGCGGAGGGTGTCATGTTGCCTTCCAGCTTCGGGGTCGGGCGCGACGCGGACGTCGCGGCACCGCGAGCGGTATCGGGGGCCGGGGTCGAGCGGCGAGGGGACTGTCGCAGCATCGCCGCAATCTTGTGGCCCGGCGAAGAATCGTGGCGTAGATTGGCGAATCTAGGGAGATTTGCAATGCGAACCTACGCCGCCAGCGCCGGGCTTCTCGGGATCGTGCTCACGATCGTGGGCCCGACCCTGAAGGGTGACGTGTTGGGCCCCAGGGGGACGCATCAGGGCGAGCGGGCCAGCCAGGTTGCACCCGCACAGGTCCTCACACCGCTCTTCGGTGAGCACGTGGGGGTTTCCGAGGCGCCGGGCGCACTCTCCGACGTGGTCGAGCGCTACTGCGTCCGCTGCCACAACGAGCGGCGGATGACCGGCAACCTCGACCTGGCTGGCTTCGACCCTGCTTCTGCCCTCGAGGCGGCACAGATCGCCGAGAAGATGATCGTCAAGCTTCGCGCCGGCATGATGCCCCCGCCGGGCGCGCGGCGACCGGAGGCCGACACGCTCCTGACATTGGTCGAGACCATGGAGGCGGTGATCGACGAGGCTGCGGCGGCGGATCCCGAGCCAGGCGTCCGCCGCTTCCAACGGCTCAACCGGGCGGAATACGAGCGCGTGATCCAAGATGTCCTCGGTCTCGAGGTGGACGCCGGCCGGTGGCTGCCCCGGTGGCTGCCCGCCGACACCTACCTGGGGAACTTCGATAACCTCTCCGCGGCCCAAGGCCTGTCACCGACGCTGTTGGAGGCCTACCTGAGGGCCGCGACCGAGGTCAGCCGCATCGCGATCGGGGACCCGGCCGCGGTGAACAAGTCGGTGAAGTACACGAACCCGATCGAGGTCTCACAACACGCGTGGGACTACGTCGAAGGGACGCCGTACGGCACCCGCGGCGGCATGGTGGTCACCCACAACTTCCCGTCCGACGGCGCGTACGTGTTCACGATCGAGACCCTCTTCGGTCGAGGGACCGGCTTCGAGGACGTCGACATCTCGATCGATGGCGAGGGGGTCGCGCTTCTCGGGCTCCCGCACAACGGTGGCAACGAGGTCGAGATCCGAACGGAGCCGGTCTTCGTCCGGGCAGGGCAGAGACAGGTGGCGGCGGCTTTCGTCCGGAGGATGGAAGGCCCCTACGAGGACAGGCTGAGCCCCTTCGACTGGTCGTTCGTGGGTGGCGAGGATGCGCAGCAGTGGGCGAACTACGGCATTACGGCTCTGCCGCACCTCGCCGACCTCATGGTGACGGGCCCCATCGAGCCGTCGGGCGTCTCCCCTTCACCGAGCCGCGAGCGGATCTTCCGGTGTTATCCGACCACGGAGGCGGAGGAGCGTCCGTGCGCCGAACAGATCGTGGAGGAGCTCGCCACCCACGCGTACCGCCGCCCAGTGGATGCAGACGACCTGACCGGCCCGATGCGGTTCTACGAACAGGGCCGTGAGGAGGGAGGCTTCGAGATCGGTGTCCGGACGGCGTTGCAGGCCATACTGGCTAGCCCGTCGTTCGTATTCAGGCTCGAGCAGCTTCCCACCGATGCCGAAGACGGCGCGCGCTTTCCCTTGTCCGACATCGACCTCGCGAGCCGTCTGTCCTTCTTCCTGTGGGGCACCGGCCCGGACGAAGCGCTTCTCGCTTCCGCCACGGAGGGAAGGCTCTCCGACGATGCCGAGTTGGAGCGGCAGGTACGCCGGATGCTCGCCGACACCCGCTCGAAGGCGCTCGCGACCCGCTTCGCCTCGCAATGGCTCCGATTGCAGGATGTGAAGAAGAACCAACCGGAGCTCTGGCTCTACCCGGACTTCTCCGGCCAGCTGGGCGACGACATGATCCGCGAGACCCAGCTCTTCTTCGATCGCCTGGTCCGCGAGGACGAGAGCGTCCTTGGGCTGCTCACCGCCGACTACACGTTCGTCAACGAACGGCTGGCCGCCCACTACGGAATCCCCGGTGTGACGGGGAGCGAGTTCCGGCGTGTGGCGTACTCGGACCAACGGCGTCGGGGGATTCTCGGACACGGGAGCGTGCTGCTCCTCACGTCGATGTCGGCTCGGACCTCACCGGTTCTGCGCGGGAAATGGGTCATGGAGGTGCTGATGGGCGCGCCCCCCCCGCCCCCGCCGCCGAACGTCCCGAACTTCGAGGAGACGGCCACCGCATCGGAGGGCCGTCGTCTCACCACGCGGGAGCGGATGGAGATCCATCGTGCCAACCCGACCTGCAACGCCTGCCACCGGCTCATGGATCCGATCGGGCTCGCGCTCGACAACTTCGACGTCGTGGGTCGGTGGAGGATCCGCGAAGACGGGATGCCGCTCGATACGCGCGGCACGTTCTACGACGGTACCGAGCTGTCCACGCCGATGGATTTGTCGGACGTGCTGCTGGATTTGCCGATCCCGCTCACGCGCAACTTCGCCGCCAATCTCCTGGCGTACGCGATGGGACGAAGGGTCGAGTACTTCGATCAGCCAGCGGTGCGCGCCATCGCCCGAGACGCCGCCACGCAAGATTACCGGATGTCCGCCTTCGTTCTCGGCGTGTTGCGGAGCGCTCCGTTCCGCACGATGCGGGCGCAGACGACCGCCCAGGACGCCGATGGCGCCGCAGGGCACTCAACGCATTAGGAGCAGAAGCGAATGCACTTCCTGACTGGCAAGCATCTTTCGAGGCGGAGCTTCGTCCACGGAATGGGGGCGTCGGTCGCCCTGCCCTTCCTCGACGCCATGGTACCGGCGGGTCGCGCTTGGCGGGACGTCACTCGCCAATCGCAGTTCACGCGCCTTCTGTGCATCGAGGAGTCAATGGGATGCGCAGGCGGGAGTGATTGGGGCGACGTGCGCAATCTGTTCGCGCCCGCGGGCGTCGGGCGCGACTTCGAGTTTTCCGCCGACAGCCAGCTCAAGCCGCTCGAGGCGTACCGCGAATACCTGACGATCGTCAGCAACACGGACTGCCGGATGGCCGAGCCCTACCGGGCGGAGGAGATCGGTGGTGACCACGACCGGTCGACGGCGGTCTTCCTTACGCAGGCGCATCCGAAGCAGACCCAGGGGTCGGACATCTTCCTGGGCACCTCGCTCGACCAGCTCCACGCGCGTCGAGCCGGGGCTGGGACCGCGCTGCCCTCGCTCGAGATGTGTATCGAGGGCATCGACCGCGGCGGCGGCTGCGCGTACAACTACCACTGCGCCTATACGACGTCGCTCGCATGGGCTTCGCCGTCCCAGCCGCTTCCTGCGATCCGGGAGCCGAGGGCGGTGTTCGAGCGACTCTTCGGGGCCGGCGACACGGAGGCCGACCGGGCTGCCCGTCGGCGGACCAACAGCAGTGTCCTCGACTGGATCGTCGAAGAGGTCGCGCGCCTGAGGACGTCGCTCGGGGCCGTCGACCGAGTGGCGATGGACGAGTACCTCGCGTACGTGCGTGAGCTGGAGCGCCGCATTCAGCTCGTCGAGCAGCGGAACGCGAGCGGGGAGGAGCGCGAGATGCCAGAGGCGCCGTCCGGGATTCCCGACTCGTTCGAAGAGCACATGCAGCTGATGTTCGATCT
>JBDHDM010000396.1:0-3983 GCA_039591515.1 Gemmatimonadota bacterium
GGGGCGAGTCACTCGCTCCGGCGAGCTCGGGTGGGTCGTCTCCGGCCGGGACTACATCGATTACCGGGCGGAAGCCGCCTCGTTCTCGTCGCTCGCCGCGGTCACACCGTTCGGTATCAGCCATACCGTACGGGGAACCGGGGACCCCCACCGTGTGCGCTCCATGTTCGTTTCCCCCGAGACGTTCCACACCCTGGGCGTAGCGCCTTTGCTCGGGCGCGACTTCACCGACCAGGACGGTGCCGCCGGGTCTCCACCGATCGTCATGCTCGAACACGGATACTGGGAGCGCTCCCACGGCGCCGATCCGTCGATCGTGGGCGGTGCGGTCTCCGTGAACGGAACGCCGGTGACGGTCGCCGGTGTGATGCCCCCGGGCTTCCGCTTCCTGCAGGACGTGGACGTCTTCATCGTCTTTCGCGAGGACGACGGTTGGGCGACCGCGCGTCAGTTCCACAACTTCCTGCTGGTCGGCCGCCTCGACTCAGGCGTCTCCGTCGGAGAGGCGCAGGCCGAGATCGACGTCATCTCGGCCCGGCTCGCCGAGGCGTACCCTCAGACCAACGAGGACAAGGGACTGCATCTCGCACCCCTGCGGGATGCGCTCGTCGAGGACTATCGGACCGTGCTCGGTATGCTCGCGGCCGCGGTGGGGCTCGTCTTGCTCATCGCGTGCGGAAACGTCGCTGGCTTGCTCCTCGCACGGGGCAGCACACGCAAGGCAGAGATGTCGATCCGATCCGTGATGGGCGCGGGTCAGGGCCGGCTGGCGCGCCAGCTGCTCACGGAGAACGCGATTCTCGCGATCGGAGCGGGCCTCATCGGGATCGTTGTCGCCGGTTGGCTCCAGCGGGGGATCGTCGCTTTCGTGTCCATGGACCAGCTCGGGCCCGTCGAGCCGGGACTGTCCGCGTCGACGTTGGCGTTCGCCATCGGCCTGTCCTTGGTGACGGTTTTCGTGTTCGGTGCGCTTCCGGCGTGGCGGGTCGCGCGTATCGGTCATGCCAGGACGTTGCGGACGGGTGCCCGCGCGACCAGCGGTCGATCGGCGACGGTGTTCCGGCGGGGCCTCGTCGTGGCGCAGGTGGCTTTGACCGTCGTCTTGCTGGCGGGGTCGGGGCTCCTCGTGCGCAGCTTCGCGGCTCTTCGCGCCGTCGATCCGGGCTTCGACAGCGAGCGGCTCCTCACCGCCGAAGTGACCGTGCCGGTGGACGCCTACCCGGACGCGGACGCCCTCGCGCAGTTCTACTCCGACCTCACGGAGCAGCTCGGACGTGTTCCGGCAGTGACCGACGTCGCCCTCGTGACGTTGCTCCCGATCCGCGATCCCGGAAACGACGTGTCGATCTCCAAGCCCGGGGGTTTCGGGGTCGGCGAGGAAACGCTGGCGTACCAACGCTCGGTTTGGCCTGGCTACTTCGAAGCGATGGGGATCCGGATCGTCGCCGGACGCGACGTTGGGCGGACGGACGAGGCGACCTCATCGCCGGTGATCGTGATCAGCGAGCAAACGGCCGGCGCCGTCTTCGGGGAGGACAGCCCTCTGGGACGCACCGTGGCCGTAGATGTCGGCCGCGAAGAGCCGGAGCTGCGTGAGGTGGTCGGCGTGGTCTCCGACATCGTGACGTCCTCCCTCGAATCCGGTGTCTCGGGGGCGATGTACTTCCCCTATCACCAGCGCCCGTCCCGCTCCATGCGGCTCGCCGTTCGCACGTCCGATGAAGGGCCGGCCGTCACCGCGGCGGTGCGCGAGACGTTGAGGCAGCTGGATCCCGACGTTCCGCTTTCGGCGGTCTCGACCATGGACGACGTCATCGCGGGTTCGGTCGCGGACCGGAGGGCCGTGATGACGGTTATCGGGCTTTTTTCGACGGTCGCGGTGCTGCTCGCGCTGGTGGGACTGTACGGGGTGCTCGCGTATCAGGTCGCCCGCCGGCAGCAGGAGATCGGGGTCCGGATCGCCCTCGGTGCGACGATGGACGATGTCGCAAGCGCCGTGCTCAAGTCGGGACTGCGCCTGGCCGCGATCGGGCTCTTCGTCGGTGTCCCCGCTTCGGTCGCTGCGACGACGCTCATTCGCAGTCGGCTCTTCGGGGTCGGTACGCTGGATCCCGTGACGTACGGTTTCGTTTCGGTGTTCGTGCTGGCAGTGACGGGCTTGGCCTGCTTCGCCCCCGCGCGTCGTGCCGCCGCCGTGGACCCGGCCACCGCCTTCAGGGCAGAGTGACGCGAGAACGACGCCGACGACCAAGGGCCGTCGGCGTCGTGGGTCACACGATTCCGTGAGGAACCGTGACGACCAGCTGCGTCGTTACTCTGCCGAAACCGTGATGGGGCAACCCGCCACCCCATTGTTCGCCCGCTCGAGCTCCGTGCGGAGGTCGAAGAAATTGCCCGTCTTCACGGCCGTGTCCCACTTGGCGGCGAGCTCGTCCTTCGAGTAGGGGTAGGCCATTCCCCACGAAGCGTTGAGGTACGCCGCGACGAGCGCACCGGCGGCCTTTTCGTAGTCCTCGACGTGCTCTGAGCCGTCGAGGAGCGACATCATCGTCGACGCGGCGAGTTCCGGCATCGGCGTGAAGAAGGTGTTGAACCCGTAGATCCAGATGTTTGGGTTGGCATCCTCGCCACCGGCGGCGTACCAGTCCGGATCGATCACGTCGTTCCAGAGCCAGCGCCCTCCCTCGGTTCCGTTCTCCGGCGTTCCGCGCCAGAAGTCGGCCGGGCATCCTTCGAACATACCCGTCGAGGTCGCGCTGAGGTTGCCGTCGGCTTCCGCCTCGAGGCCCGGCGTGGGCGTCGATTCTTCGGCTTCGCTCGCGATCGATGCCGGCGTATAGAGGCCGAACCCGAGGACGATGAAGGGTCCGCAGACCAACGAGGCCAATAGCACTTTGCCTTTCATGCGATCTCCTGTCATGCCTGAGAGGCATACTGGGGGGGACCGATAGGATGTGCAGGAGGCGTGCCGCACTCGTGCGAATTCTGTAAGGCGTTGCGGAAGAGCAAGATAGGATGATCGGGTCGATCTCCCGGGGTCTTCACATCGGTAAGGTTTTTTACGCCTGGGGCCGGAATGAAA
Organism: Gemmatimonadota bacterium; assembly: GCA_039591515.1. Taxonomy (GTDB): domain Bacteria; phylum Gemmatimonadota; class Gemmatimonadetes; order Longimicrobiales; family Gaopeijiaceae; genus UBA2589. The sequence goes on from JBDHDM010000396.1 coordinate 3,083, forward strand.
GAACTCTTTACACTTCCCCGGAGGGCGGAAGATCGGACTCCTCCGACGCCAGTCGTGCGCGGAGGGCCCGCCTCATGACCTTGTTGGACGCGGTGCGGGGAAGGGCGGCGAGCGTGCGCACGAGGGCGACCCTGAAGAGCGGATTCAGCCGGGTCGAGACCGCCGCCTGCGCGGCGCGCTGCCACGCATCCTGGCTCTTCTCGACACCCACCGCCGGGACCACGTAGAGCGCGAGACGTTCTGCGCCACGCGACCCGCCGCTCCACGACACCGCGGCAACCTCCTGGACGTCGTCGAGCTGCCGCACGGCGTCCTCGATCTCTCGGCTCGACACCTTGATGCCGCCGAGGTTCATCGTGTCGTCCGTGCGGCCGAGCGCCCTGTAGGTCGACCGTTCCGTCCGAGTGAGAGCGTCTCCGTGGCGGCGTAGGCCGGGCATCGGCACGCGTTCGTGATAGACCGCGTCGTGGTCGCCGTTGAGGAGCTCAGAGGACAGGCCCACGGAAGGGGGAACGAGAAAGGCCTCGCCCTCATCGGAGGGCCGGCCGTCCTGGTCCACGAGCACGACGTCGAGCCCGAATGCTGGGAGGGTGAACTCCGAGGGCCAGCACGGCGCCCCGAGCGAGCCCACCAGGTAGCCACCCCCGATCTCGGTGCCCCCGATGTACTCGAGCACGGGCTTGCCCCCCGCGAGCGTGGAGAGGTACCGCACGTCGGTCGGGTCCGAAGCCTCTCCGGTCGATGCGTAGCGACGAATCGTGCTCCAATCGAGCCCCTCCATACATCGTGAGGCGCGCCAGTCCGAGACGAGGCTCGGCACGACCCCCAGGAAGGTGACCCCGGCATCGCGCACGAACGCCCCGAACGCACGGCCCCTTGCCACGTCGTCGTACAGCGCGAG
>JBDHDM010000397.1:0-3980 GCA_039591515.1 Gemmatimonadota bacterium
TCGTTTCAGGCTCGAAGGTCGGCGAGTTCCAAGAGCTGCCGCGCTCTCGCTGATGTAGGACCGGCGGTCGCCGCGTGGCACGCCTCTTGTCATCCTTCGACGTGACACTCGGTATGAATACCGAATGACGTTCAGCCGCGAGTGGGCGCGGACGCATGGGGGGTGGGAGTTGCGATATCAGTGGCGCGGGGGCTCACTTTTCGCGGCGCTCGTGATGGCTCTGGGGGGGCCGGCAGAGGCGCAGACCCGTTCGATCTCGGGGCGCGGGCTCGCCGCGGAGGACAGCACCGCTCTCGCCGGCGTTGCGGTCGAGGTGATCGGGATCGGGGTGAGCGCGACCACCGACGCAGAGGGACGATACACGTTCGAGAGCCTGCCCTCGGACTCGCTCACGGTGGTCTTCAGCCGGCTCGGGGTGGTCCCGGACTCCCTGGTGGTCACGCCCACGCAGACCGTCTTGATCGTCTACCTCGAGCAAGCCGCTGTTCAACTCGCCGGCCTCACCGTCGAGACCTCACCGCAAGCGGTCGCGCGGGAGCGGTTCGAGGAGAGCGCGCAGGCTTCTGCCGTCACGATCGGCACCCGCGACATCCAGAACACGCCGACTTTCCTCGAGGCGGACGTGATTCGGACGATTCAGCTCCTTCCGGGCACCGGTGCGGTCAACGACTTCACCGTCGGCTACAACGCACGGGGGGGTGAGGTCGATCAGAACCTGATCCAGCTCGACGGGATCACGATCTTCAACCCGTCGCACCTTGGCGGCGTGTTCAGCACCTTCGACGCCCAGGCGGTCGGTGAGGTCGAGTACCTGAAGGGAGGCTTCCCGTCCAGCTACAGCGGCCGCCTGAGCTCGGTCCTCGATGTGCGCACCCGGTCAGGGAGCCCCGACTTCGGCGTGATGGGCCAGGTGTCCCTGTTGTCGTCGAAGCTTCTGGTCGAGGGCTCGCTCCCGATCGAGGGCTCGTCGTTCCTGATCGCGGGCCGGCGGACGTACGCCGACAAGGTCATCGAGACGTTCACCTCCAACGAGCTTCCATACTATTTCGCGGACGCGGTCGGAAAGCTCTCGTTTCCGCTACCGACGGGTGGGACGCTCGAGGCGACCGGCTATTGGGGCCGGGACATCCTCGACTGGGCGAGCGGGGCGAGCGACACGGACGGTCGACCGCTCCGTCTGCGTGTGGACTGGGGCAACCGCCTCGGCGGGCTCACCTGGAGGGAGTCGGTCCTCGGGCTCCCGCTCGAGGTCTCCGGCAGCGTCACCGAGTTCTCCACTCGGGTCGGTCTCGATCCGTCGATCGTCTCCCTCGACAACGAGGTGCGCCTGCGGACGGGGAAGGCCGCGCTCACCCTCACGCCCGGACGGTCGCACGAGATCCGCATCGGAGGGGGCGTCGAGGACTACGCGATGAGCTACGACATCCGGAGCGAAGCACTCGCCGCGACGTACCTCGATCAAGACTACGCGCCGCGGGTGTGGTCGTTCTTCGTCGATGACGTGTGGAAGCCGAACGAGCGCTTCATCATCCGCCCGGGCGTGCGCATGGAGTCGGTGGGTGGCGGAGCGGGGCAGACGGTGTGGTCCCCGAGAATGTCCGCCAAGGCGTTCCTCACCGAGGACTTCGCGCTGACGGGGTCGGCCGGCCGGTACTATCAGGCGATCCACTCGCTGCGTGACCACAACGCGCCTTGGTCCTTCGTGGACTTCTGGATCGGTGCCGACGAGTTCACGCCGGTCGGCCGCTCCGACCATCTCGTGCTCGGCTTCGAGCAGTGGCTGCGACCGAACCTCTCGCTCACGGTGGAAGGATATCGGAAGACATTCGACGATATCCTCAACGTGAACATCACCGACGATCTCACCGTCCAGGGGGACGAGTTCGTCAAGATGACCGGGGTTTCCTGGGGCGTCGACGCGATGCTTCGTCGGTATTCGGGTCGCTGGAACGGCTGGGTGTCGTACTCGCTGGGGAAGTCGGAGCGGACCGATCCCTTCCAGACGTTCGCTCCGGCCCACGACCGCCGACACATGATCAACATCGTGCTCACCGGCCCCGGCCCGTTGGGAAGCGAGATGAGCACGCGCTGGGGCTTCGGAACCGCGATGCCGTACACGCCGATCATTGGTCAGTGGGAGCATCGCAGCTACCACGTCGCGGCCAACGGCTTCGGCGGGGTCCAGGACACGGAGGTGATCGCAGACCCGGTGCTCAACGCCGAGCGCTATCCGGCGTACTCGCGGCTGGATATCAGCTTCCGCTGGAACAAGCGGCTGTGGGGAGGCGACATCCACCCGTTCGTGCAGCTCGTGAATCTCTACAACCGAAGAAACGTCTTCCTGTACGTCTTCGACCTGACCAACTCGCCGGGCACACGCGAGACGCTGGGCCAGATGCCGTTCTTTCCGACCTTCGGTGTGGAGTTCAAGTTTTGAGCGCGCGTAACCTACGGCTGGCGCTCCTCGCGTTGGGCACGGCGGGGTGCTTCGGCGAGACGCCGGTCGAGCCGATCACCGACCCGCCGGAGACGCTACTCCTGGTGCAGGGCGTGTTGCGGACCGATCACGACCAACAGTTCGTCTTGGTCGAACGATCCTTCAACGGGACGGTCGCGGGCAGCGGCGTGAGCGAGTACCTCCCCGGCGGCGGTCTTCCGGTTCCCGTCGAGGGCGCGGACGTGAGGCTGTCCAACCTCAGCTTCCCTGGCGACCCGTGCGGCGCCGAGGTCGAGATGACGGAGGAGGCCGGACCGGCTGAGCAACGCGGAGCCGGGGTGTACTTCGGTCCGGTCGGCTGCCCCGCGATGCGTGCGGGAGACACGATCCAGATCCTCGTCGGCGACGGCGAGCACGTGGCGGTCGGCCGAACGGTCATCCCGGGGGTTTCGTCGATCACGATCACCGCCGATGGCGAGACGATCGACGTCCCGGGCCCGTTGTTCGAGTTCAACCGCGACACGGACACGCTGGCAGTGGACGTGGAGGCGACCTCTGGAAGGGTCCTGCTGACCGAGATCCACGATCGACGCTTCTTCGAGTCGAGCTCCTATCTCGCGTTCGAGAGCGGGCAGGTGTGGGTCGACGACACCCGCCTCGAGCTGCCGGGCAACCTCATCAACCTGCTGACTCAGGACTCCGACCTCGACGACGACCTCCCGAGCCTGTTCAATGCCGGGCGGTACGTGGCGGTTACGGTGGGGTTCGGGGACGAGGTGTTCCACGACCAAATCCGGTCGGCGAACAACCCGATCACCGGGCGGGGCTTCGTCAACCGCATCGAGGGCGGGTACGGCTTCCTTTCGAGCATGACGGCCGCCCAGACGACGCTGCGCGTGGTCGGCAACATCGACGACCCTCGGGAGGGGACTTACCGCATGAGCGGCAGGGTGGCGTCGGGGCCGGACTCGGTCGATGTCGACGTTACGTGGGAGCTCTATCTGAACGACGAAATCCGAAACGACGGAGGGCCGACGGGTTTCGTCGGGCTGTCCGCGTTCGTCGTGGGTGACTGGGTCGAAGGCGCGTACGACGCCTACACGGAAGGAACGTTCGAGGATGACTTCTTTCGAGGCTTCCTGGTGCAGCCGACCGGTGGCGAGACACCGGAGGGCGATCCCGAGCTGCGTATCTGGGAGCTGGGTGCCCCTCTCGGCAGTTCCACACCCGTCGTTCGAGTGACCGAGAACGGGACGGAGGTGGGCCGCCTCACGGTGGTGAGGCAGTAAGCGGGGCACGAATGACTCTCCGAACAATTCCGGCGATCCTGTGCCTCCTGTGGGTGACTCCGGTCTCTGCCCAAGGGGTGCACGGCACGGTGATGGATGGCGCCGCGAGCGTACCAGTCGACGGCGCGATGGTCACGCTCACCGAGGAAGGCGGAAAGGTCGTCACTCAGACGCTGTCGGACACGCTTGGGCAGTACTCGATCCTCATCCCCGAATCCGGGGCCTACCGGGTGAGTGCCGATCTGTACGGCTAC
>JBDHDM010000398.1:0-6552 GCA_039591515.1 Gemmatimonadota bacterium
CGGCACGGTCACGAGGACCCGAGGCCGCGGTACACGGAGACCATCTCGAGGGCGGCGACCGCCGCCTCGTAGCCCTTGTTGTCCCGCCCCCGGCCCGCCCGGGCTGCCGCCTGCGCGTGATCGTCGGTCGTGAGCACGCCAAAAACCACGGGAACGTCGGCGTCACGCGCGACCACGCCCAGGCCGAGCGTCGCCTCCTGGCACACGTAGTCGAAGTGGGGCGTCTCCCCCCGGATCACACATCCGAGGGTCACGACGGCATCGAAACGCCCCGCCTCTGTGGCGCGAGCCGCCGTCTGCGGCAGCTCCCAAGCGCCCGGTACGCGGACGACCTCGACGTCGGACTCGCGAACGCCGTGCTGCGCCAGCGCTTCCTGCGCGCCCTCGAGGAGCCGGTCGGTGATGTCGGCATTGAACCGGGCCACGATCACCGCGATGCGAAGGCCGGCCGCGTCCAGCGCTCCACGGAGGGCGTCGACCGGTGAGCCGTCGGTGCTCACAACAGGTGGCCCAGCTTCGAGCGCTTGGTCTCCAGGTACCGCTCGTTGTGCTCGCCGGGCTCGACCTGCAGCGGCTCGCGGCCCGAGATCTCCAGCTCGTACCCGTCGAGGCCGACGATCTTCTTCGGGTTGTTGGTGAGCAGCCGGATCGTGTGCAGGCCGAGGTCGAGGAGGATCTGCGCCCCGATCCCGTAGTCACGGAGATCCGGCTTGAAGCCCAAAGCCTCGTTGGCCTCCACGGTGTCGAGGCCCTCCTCCTGAAGGTGGTACGCCTTCAGCTTGTTGCCGAGGCCGATGCCTCGCCCCTCCTGACGCAGGTAGACGATCGCGCCGACACCCTCTTCCTCGATGCGGCGCATGGCGGCCTCGAGCTGTTCGCCGCAGTCGCAGCGCATGGAGCCGAAGACGTCGCCGGTCAGACACTCCGAATGCATCCGCACCAACGTGTCTTCCCGCCCCTCCAGCTCGCCCTTCACCAGGGCCACGTGCTCGCGACCGTCCAGGATGCTGCGGTACGCGACGACCTTGAAGTCGCCGTGCTCGGTGGGCATGCCCGCTTCGGCGATCCGCTCGATCAGGCGCGTGCGGCGGAGTCGGTACGCGACGAGCTGTGCCACCGTGATGAACTTGAGCCCGTGCTCGACAGCGAACAGCTCGAGGCGGGGCCGCCTGGCCATCGTACCGTCTTCGTCGAGGATCTCGCAGATCACGCCCACAGGCGGGAGCCCGGCGAGCCGCGCCAGATCCACGGAGGCCTCGGTCTGCCCCACGCGACGAAGCACACCCCCGGCCTTGGCGCGCAGCGGGAAGACGTGCCCCGGCCGCCGGAGGTCCCCGGGCAGGGTCGCCTCGTCGGCCAAGATCTCGATCGTCTTGGCGCGATCCTGGGCGCTGATGCCCGTCGTCACACCGAACCGCGTGTGCGCGTCCACCGAGATCGTGAAGGCCGTGCCCTGGGGATCGGTACTCCGCTCCGTCATGAGCGGGAGGTCGAGGCGGTCCGCGCGCTCCGGTGTGAGCGTCACGCAGATGAGTCCCCGCCCATGCTGGGCCATGAAGTTGACGTGATCCGCAGTGATGGCGGAGGCCGCCATGACCAGATCGCCCTCGTCCTCTCGGTCCTCGTCGTCCGCCACGATGACCATCCGCCCCTGGCGGATGTCCTCGAGGGCGTCCTCGACTCGATCGAACTTGGTGTCAGGCATTCTGGAGACCGCGCTGGGCCAGGATTCTGGCGACGTACTTCCCGATCAGATCACCCTCGACGTTCACCGGATCGCCCACCGTGAGGTCACCCAGGTTGGTGTGCTCGTGCGTGAAGGGAATCACGCCGATACGAACCCCGTTCGCGGGAAGGAGTTCACTGACGGTGAGGCTGACTCCGTTGAGCGCGATCGACCCATGCTCGATCGTCTCGCCGTACACGGACTCCGGAAGGCGGAAGTCCATCAACCAGTATTCTCCGTCTTTCACACATCGAATGAGCTCACCGATCGCATCCACATGCCCCTGAACAAGATGGCCATCCAGGCGATCGCCGACGCGGACGGCCCTCTCCAGATTGACGCGACCGCCGTCTCGGTAGGTGCCGGCGATCGTCCGTTCGAGCGTGGTGCCGATCACGTCGACGGCGAAGGAAGCCTCGTGCCGCTCCGTCACGGTCAGGCACGCGCCGTCGACCGCAACGGACGCTCCGAGCTCCAGGCCGGCGGCGAGCTCCGGCGCCTCCACACGGAACCGTCGGGTGGACTGGAGGTCCTGGACCTCCCGGATGTGGCCGAGGGCCTCGACGATACCGCTGAACACGGCCTATCCCTCCTGCCGATCGAGCACGATGAGCGTGTCGCGGCCCAGCGTGATCGGGGCCCCGACCGGCTCGAAGTCCGACCAGTCGAGCTCGTCTGCGTCGGGGGCGAAGGCCGGAACACCTCCTTCCCCCGAGGTCCGCGGAGCCAGCAGGAGGTAGAACCGGTGGACCCGACGCTCTCGGAACAGGGCGGAGGCCAGCGTGCGTCCTCCCTCGCAGAGAATCGAGCGCATGCCGACCTCCCAGCAGGCATGCAGCACCGCGTCGAGATCCAGCGCGTCCCGCGTACCGGGAACCGGATGAACGTGCGCCCCGGCGGCCTCGAGATGCTCCATGGCCGTCTCCGAGGCCCGCTCGTGACAGAAGACGTGCAGAGGCGCCCGAGCGACGTCCTCGAGGAGGCCGGCCCCCACGGCGAGGCGCGCGTCGGGGAGCAGCACCACGCGCCGGGTCGGCTCCCGTCCCGGCGGACCGAGTCGGACCGTGAGGCGTGGATCGTCGGCGGCGACGGTCCCCGCCCCGACCATGACGGCGTCGAACCCGCTCCGGATGCGATGGACCTCGACTTCGGCCTCCGGCCCGGTGACCCTGGTGCGGACGCCCGGCGCATCGGCGATCCGCGCGTCGAAGGTCATCGCCAGCTTGAGGGCGACGAAGGGGGTCTGGTGACGGGCCACGTGGAAGAACTCCGGGTTCTCGGCCCGAGCCCGCGTCGGCGGCCAGACCGGCCCCACCACGTCGAGCCCCGCGGCCCGGAGCGCCTCGCCACCCCCACCCGACGCCGCGCCGGGATCGGCCGCCCCGTAGACCACCCGGCGCACGCCGGCGTCGATCAGCGCCGAAGTGCACGGGGGCGTCTTTCCGTGGTGATTGCACGGCTCGAGGCTCACGAAGGCCGTACACCCCTCCGCTCGCGTCAGCGCCCGCTCGAGCGCGACGATCTCGGCGTGAGGGCTGCCGAAGACTGCGTGATGCCCCTCTGCGACCACCTGGCCGTCGCGCACGAGCACACAACCCACCATCGGGTTCGGATGCACCTGCCCCCAGCCCGCATGCGCAAGGCGCGCTGCTCGCTCGAGGTAGGCGGCGTCCTGTTCAGTGACATCACTCATGGGCCCGTTCCGTCTACAGGATCAAGCGCAAGGAGAGACTCCCGAACGGTGTGCCGGAAGTCGGATCGTACGCCCCATCGTACGCGGCCACCGGCGAGAAGCCATCCGCCCACCCCGCCTCGACCGATACGTTGAGCACGATCGAGAACGTCATGGAGGCGCTCGCGAAGTACAACCGTCGAGACGAGGGCAGCTCCCCGGACGCGACGACCGACCCTCCCAGCCCGTCCGGCACACGCACGCTCACGTCCCCGCCGTAGTCCTCCCATCCGACCCCCGCGAGCCACTCGACGGCGAACAGGTCCTTGCCGACCGTGGCACGGTAGGCGGTGACCGTCGGATCGACCCGCACGGACACCGGATCGACCCCCTCGGTCAGCTCGACGGTCCCGACGAAGCGACGGGCCACGGACACCGACACGCCGGGTATGGTGAAGCCCTCGCGGAAGATCCCGATACGCAGCCCGGCCGTGTACGCGGTGGTTCCCCCGTCGAAGCCTTCCGAAGTCGGGAGCCGCAGGAAGGCGATCCGGCCCACAGCGTCCAAGAGCCCGATCGCCAGATCCGCATGCATCGCCCACACCAGCGACCCGTCCTCCCCGGCTCCGGCGGGATCGCCCAGGTCGGGCCGCCCCATGTCGACGACTCCTGCGCGCCCGGTCAACGACAGGCGGGGGCCACCCCCCACGCGCGTCGCGAGGGTCGTCGCGGTGCCCGAGACCTCCGAGCCGAATCCGCCGAGGAGCCCGAGGTGGCCCTGGAGAGCCTGCCCCGCCACTGTCCCGGCCGCGCAGGCCGGCATCAGGCCGCCTCGCGACACACATGCCTGCGCGAGCGCGTCGGGTGTCTGGGCCGCCACCGCGTCGGGCCGCGCGCCGAGCGCAATCAACACGCCGGCGAGCATGACGAGGCCGGGCGCCCCGAGCCCGCGCGTGACGACGCCGTCCCACTCGACCCGGGGGGCGACCGCCCGGAGCGCGCGCCGCCCCGCTCCGGAGACGCGGATCACGTGTACGTGACCCCCTCTCCGCGCTGAACGGTGCCGATTCTCCACCCCTCGATGCCATCCTCGCCAGCTGCAGCGAGCACGGTGTCGACGTCGTTCTCGGCGACGACCGCGATCATCCCGACGCCCATGTTGAAGACGCGGTCCATCTCGCCCCGGGTGACACCGCCGGCCTCCTGGAGAACCTCGAAGACTGCTGGAACCGGCCAGGCCGAGCGATCGACCGTGCCCCCCAGGCCGTCGGGCAGGACCCGTGGCAGATTGCCGGGAATGCCTCCGCCCGTGACGTGGGCGAGCCCGCGGACCACACCCTGATCCAGCGGGCCTCTCAACGCGCTCAGGTAGCTCCGGTGCACCGCGAGCAGCTCCGCGCCGACGCTTCGCCCCGTACCCTCGAGCTCGTCCTCCACGTCGAGGCCCATGACCTCGAAGACGATCTTGCGCGCGAGCGTATACCCGTTGGTGTGGAGGCCCGAGGAGGCCAGCCCGACCAACACGTCGCCGTCACGGATCGCGGCACCGTCGATGATGCGCTCGCGCCCGACGGCCCCGACCACGAAGCCGGCGAGATCGTACTCGTCCTTCCTGTAGAAGTCCGGCATCTGGGCGGTCTCTCCACCCAGGAGGGCGCACCCGTTCTCGCGACAGGCGATCGCCACACCTCGAACCACCTCCTGCACCACGGACTCGTCCATCTCGCCCGTGGCGAGGTAGTCGAGAAAGAAGAGCGGTCGCGCGCCCTGCACGAGGATGTCGTTCACGCAGTGGTTCACCAGACACTGCCCGACCGTATCGTGACGGCCCGTGGCGAACGCGAGCTTGAGCTTCGTGCCCACGCCGTCCGCGCTCGACACGAGAACCGGCTGCTCCAGGTCGTCGGGCACCTGATAGAGACCGCCGAACTGACCCAGCTCCGAGAGGGTGAATCGATCCCGGGTCGAGGCGACCAGTGCCTTCAGGCCCTCCTTGGTGCGCTCGGCCGCATCGAGATCGACCCCCGCGTCGGCATAGCTGAGGCCTTCACCCGAGGTCCGCCTGAAGTCAGACATGCGTTTCCACCGGAACGGCGCTCTCGAACGCCGTGATCCGTCGAAACTCCTCGACCCGATCGTGCACGTCCTCGCGCCCCACATCCCTGAGTCGCTCCACGCTGAATCGCTCGCACGCGTAGGAGCCCAGGGCGGAGCCGTACACCATGGAGCGTCGCAGCTCCGCCGGGCCGAGGTGGCCGGCGCGGGCCAGGTATCCCATGAATCCGCCGGCGAACGCGTCTCCGGCGCCGGTGGGATCGAACACCTCCTCGAGCGGATAGCCGGGCACGTAGAACAGCCAGTCGTCGGCGAACAGGATCGCGCCGTGCTCGCCCTTCTTCACGACCACGAACTCGGGGCCCCGCTCCTGCACCCAGCGCGCCGCCTTGAGCAGGTTGGGCTCGTCTGCAAGCTGCCGGACCTCCTCGTCGTTGACCATGAGGATCCGCACCCGGCCGAGCAGCTCGAGGAGTCGGTCCCTGGTGCCCTCGATCCAGAAGTTCATCGTGTCACACGCGACCACCTCGGGTGATGCGACCTGGTCCAGGACGTCGTGCTGGAGATCCGGGTGGATGTTGCCGAGAAAGACCAGTCGGGCATCCCGGAACTCCGCCGGGATCTTGGGCTGGAAATCGGCGAACACGCCGAGCCTCGTCTCGAGCGTGTCGCGGGTGTTGAGGTCGTAGTGGTACCGGCCCGACCAGAAGAAGCTCTCGCCGGGAGCCTCCTCGATCCCCGACAGGTCGGCGCCGCGCTCCTGAAGGAAGGAGAGGTCGGCGAGCGGGTAGTCGTCACCGACGACGCCGACCACCTGGACCGGGGTGAAGACCGTCGCTGCCGCCGAGAAGTACACCGCGGATCCACCGAGCACGCGCTCGGCCAAACCGAACGGCGTCTCGACGGAGTCGAGGGCCACGCTACCCACGCACAGAATCGACATCACGAGCCTTGGTTGTGGTCTTCGTCTTCTCGAATCATCTGGGTCGGCGCCTCGATGCCGAGCAGGGTCAGTCCGTTTCGGAGCACGATCTGGACCGCACGGGCGAGGGCCAGCCGAGCGCCTCGGAGCTCCCGGTCGTCGACCAGGACCGCGAGC
>JBDHDM010000399.1:0-3933 GCA_039591515.1 Gemmatimonadota bacterium
CGGCACGATCGAGGGTGTGTCCGCCCTGAGCGGGATGGTGCGGTCTCAGGATGGCGAACGGCTCGCTTTCTCGATCATCGTGAACGACGCCCCCTCGGAGACGAGGGCCAAGCGTGTCGAGAATCAGATCGGCACACGACTCGCGGAATTCCGCCGCGCCGCAGGAGAGGCACCCCTTGTCGCTGCGGAGACTCCGCCGCCGAGTCGGCGTGTCTTGTCGGCGACCGACCGCCACCGGGTGGCACGGGGTGAGAACCTCACCGCGATCGCCTACCGTTACGGGGTGACGGTCGACGAGATCCTACGGGTGAATCCCCGCGTCGAGCTACACAGGATCGTGGCGGGGCAGTGGCTCGACATTCCTCAGCGCGGCGGCGGAGGCTGAGGGAGGGTCCGTCGAGGCAGTCAGGCCGTCGGCCCCGCAACCCCTCGGCCGACCGCGGACCTCAGGCGCCGGCGGAGCTCGACGACGGACATCGTCTCGAGCGTTCGGCGAGCGGAGCGACGGCGGTTCCACCGCACGTCACGGAGCTCGGCCACTTCTCCCGTGTCCTTGGAGCTGAGGACCAGGTAGAACCGTCCCTTGTAGTCGGTTCCTTCCTCTTCCACGGTGGAGGCGACCCAGGTGCGCCCCTGTGTGTCGGTGAACTCTCTCATGCGCGCAGAACAGAAAAAGGGGATCGCCGAGCCCCAGGCTCGTCAGGCGACGGAACGATGGTGCCGTAGGCTATCATGGAGACCGCAAACGTCAAGGAAGGCGCCGAACGCGACGCGAAAGCCACCGTCGGCCGCGAGCTGCGTCGGCGTCCGGTCCAGGTAGTTGCGCAACAACCGTCGGAACGTCGCGCCATTCGCGTAGCCGAGCTGGCGAGACACACTTTCCGCGCTCCGCCCCGGCTCGGGAATCCAGCGCGCCGCGTGAAGGAGCCGAGCCCAGAGCAGCAGCCGGCCCGGGGGCGGTAGCCGGGCCTCGCGGAGGCGGACCCCGAGGTGGGCCCTGCTCCAGCCCACGTACGCAGAGAGCTCGTCCGCCCCCCAACCGAGCGCGGCCCCGTCGAGCGCGCTTCGAAGGACGTCGCGCTCCCGAGCGCGGAGCTGATTGCCGACCGATCGCATCACCAGGGATCTCGTGCTCAGCTCTCCGACACGGGTGAGGCTGGAATGAAGCCCACGCCTCAGCTCGCCGAACCGCAGCACTCTCAACCCGCCGAGGTTCGCTCGACCCAGCTGCAGCAGCACCAGTGGCGACAAGCTCGGGCGTGCCACCAACACCAGACCGAGGCTGGGGAATCGCCGCCGGACCTCCTGCACGAGCGCCTCGACCTGCCATCCGTCCGTCACCGATTCGCTGTCGACGACCACCGCGAGAACCGGTCTCTCGCGCGCCAGCCGAAGCAAGCGCGCCGGGGTCCGCGCGCGTAGCGCCACGGATCCACGCCCTCCACTCGGCGGGCCCACGCTGACGGTGGGGTCACGGCTCAGAATGGCGACGAGATCCATCGATCTTCGAAAAAGACATACCCGACAGGGAAAGTGATACTACGCGGTCGGGGATCCCCTGGGAAGTTCAGGTGCCCGTAGCGTCCCTCACGGCTCGCCCGGGCGCCCGTGAACCCAACTCGAGGACTCTTCGATGAAGACCCTGCGCCGTTCCGTGCTCGCCTTTCTCGTCGTCGTCGGCACCGCAGCGTGCGGCACCTCGCTCACCGAGCCGTATACGCCGGATTCCGGCAACTACACGCCGGATTCGGGCAACTACACACCAGACTCGGGCAACTACACGCCGGATTCGGGCAACTACACGCCGGACTCGGGCAACTGAGCCTTCGTCGGCTCAGACTCCGGTAAGGGTCGAGGCTCGGCGCAACGCCCGGAGTCCCTCGCGGACTTCGGGCGGCGCCGGGCCTCGGGCCGCCGCGGTCGCGGGGCCGTCGTCGGCGTGCACGGCCTCCAACGCCGCTTCGGCACGGAAGAGCACGCGACTGAAGCCGTGGCTCTCGGCGAAGGCCACCGCACGCTCCAACCACGCGGTCGCGTCTTCGTGCCGACCGAGGGCGTGGCAACCGACACCACGGAAGCACAGGATCTCCGCCTTCGCCGATGCGGGTCCTTGCTCCCAGCCCGAGGCGTCGCTCCTCCGGGTCCATGTATCGTACCCGGAAGCGTCTCCCCGCAGCGCCGCGACGTAGGCCAGCCCGTCGAGGGCGTACACCCGATAGTACACGTCGGGCGAGGCCTCGAGCACCAAGGTGTACGCGTCTTCTGCGGCGCTCCAGTCCCCCAGCTCGATGAGGACGCCGGCGATCCCCGCCATGCAGCGTGTGCGGGCGGCATCGTTCGGGTAGCCCTGGAGCGCCCGCCACCCATGCTGCAGCGCACGCGACAGATCCCCGGACAGCTGTTCCAGCCCCATCAGGTCGTGGTGGATGCTCGCCAGGGCCTCCTGATCCCCCGAGCCCTCGGCCTCGACGAGCGCCTCCTCGAGAGTCCCCCGCGCGGCCGGGAGATTTCCCCGCTCCCGCCGCACGAGCCCGAGTCCCGCGAGCGAGCGAGCGGCCAGATCGCCCATGCCGGCGCTTCGCGACACGTTCAGGGCGATTCCGTACCATTCGTCGGCTTGTTCCCAGGACGCTCGGCGTCGTAGCACACGCCCCGAGGCTCGGGCCGCATCGACTGCTGCACGGACGTCGCCGAGCGCGCACCCGACCTCGTACGCACACCGATAAAGCTCGAGAGCACCCGCAACATGGTCCTTCCGCTCCGCGGCCGACCCCATGGACACGACCGAGTGGATCAGGCCGTCGAGGTCGGCGGCCTCGTAGGCTTCGAGAACCTGCTCGAGCACTCGCGCCTCACCGACCGCCTCCTCGAGAGCCGCGCCGAGCTCCGATCGAGCGGCCCCGGCCTGTTCCGCGCGGGACTCTGCGGAGATGACGAGGTCGTCCTCGAGGAGCATCCGCACGAGCCGGCCCACCAGAAAGCGGGCGTGGACCTCGCGTGAACGGCTCTCGTCGCTCTCGAAGCCGTCCAGGTCCCGCAGGATCTCCCACCCCGCGAAGGACCCGGAATCTTCCGCCGCCTCCGTCTCATCGAGGTCCCGGTGCAGCACCAGTGCCGAGCAAGCGCCGGCGAGGAACATGATCCGGTGCCTCGAAACGTCGTCGAGCGCCGCCCGACGCTTCGCCGACTCGGCGACCACGAACCAACCTCGCTCGCCATCGCTCCCCAGCGCGATGGAGAAGGCGCCCGTCAACGAGCTCCCGGAGTCCGCTGCCCGGTCGTAGACCCCCGGGACGCCCCGTTCCCATGCCCGGTGGAGCACCTCGGGCGAGAACGAGCGGCGGGGACGGTCGCAGAGGGTGTCCACGACCAGGTACGGGTGCACGAGGCCGGGCCCATACTCGTCCATCCACACCGCAGCGACACGCTCCGAGCTGCTCAAGCGTCCCACTTCCACGAGGTGCTCGAAGAGCGCTTCGCGGGTCGGGTCGAAGGCAACGAGGGCACGAGCCCTTGCGAGACGGTGCAGCCGCCTGTCTCGATAATCTTCGAGCTTCAGCAGATTCCCAGCGGGCATGTACGATGTTGTGGCGGGTGGCTGGCGGTCGGTCCAACTTATGCGTGCGCTGCGGCGCGACACAACGCTACGCGCCGGGTGACGCATGAGTGAGCCAGAACGGGACCTGTCGACGGATCTGGGGCTCGTTGCCCTGGCCGTCATCTGGGGGATCAACTTCTCGGTGGTGAAGGTCGTCCTCGACGAGATCGACCCCCTCGGCCTGAATGCGCTGCGATTCCCTCTCGCCGTCCTCGCGCTGGCCCTCGTCGTGAAAGCGACCCCCGGACCGGCGCTGCCTGAGCGAGCCGACGCGGGGCGAATCGTCGCGTTGGGCCTCATCGGCAACGTCGCGTATCAACTCTGCTTCATTTACG
>JBDHDM010000400.1:0-3929 GCA_039591515.1 Gemmatimonadota bacterium
GCGATCCCCTCCGGCCGCTCCGCGCCGTCCGGACGTCTCCTCCCCCCGTCGCTGGCTTCCGCGCGGCCGGGTCGCTCTGGCAGCCCTTGGAGTCGGCGTCGTGGCAGCCGCGGTGGTTCGTGGACTCGCCGGCTTCCCTCCCGACCCGCTGGTGCGGCGCGTTCTCTGGGTGGACGACAACCCCGAGAACAACGTGGACGCCGTCGAGCGGCTCGAGGGGATGGGCGTCGAGGTGACCCTCGCCCACTCGACGGAGGAGGCCCTCGCGCTGTGGGTGCCGGCCATGGGTGTCGTCGTCTCGGACATGGGACGTTACGAAGGCCCCGATGGCACCTACGTCGAGCAGGCGGGCTTCGACCTGCTCGATGCATTCGAGGCTCGTGATCTCGGCGTCCGGGTCGCTTTCTGTACGAGCTATCGAGCCGCCGCCAGATACGGCGAGCAGGCCCGCGCGCGCGGTGCCGAGATCCTGACGGATTGCGAGAACGTCGCGGAGCTGGTTCGGACCGACAGGTGAGCAGCAAGGGGTCTGCCACGAGCACCCGCGGCCCATCGGGCCATCAGCTCAGTCGCCCGACAGCGCCTCTGTCGGGTCCGTGCGGACCGCCCGCAAGACGGGGACGACGACCCCCAAGGTCGCCACGGCGCCCATGAGCGCCACGGCCGCGGCCGTCGTCCACGGATCGCGGGGCGCGACCCCCACCAGCAGAGAGCGCAGGTTACCAGCGAGCAGCGTCGCACCCGCCACCCCCGCGACTGCGCCGAGACCCACGTAGGGGAGCGTCCACCGGAGTACGCCGCCCACGACGTCGCCCGGACGTGCCCCGAGCGCGATGCGGATGCCGATCTCTCGCCGTGCCTCCGAGACCGTCCGCGACACGAGGGCATAAAGGCCCAGCGCGGAGAGCACCACCGCGAGTGCTGCGAAGGTGCCGGTGAGCCCGAGCAGAAAGCGGGTCGGGGCGATCGAGCGGTCCTCGATCGCCGCCATCGGCTGGACCTCGAAGAGTGGCCGATCCGAATCGTGCGACTCGACCACTCGCCTCAGGGGCTCCGCCAGAGCCTCGGGCCCACCGGTACCGCGCAGCACCACCGACACCGAGCGGCGCGGCGACTGGACGTGGTGCATCCAGACCTGTTCCGGGCCCGGCTCGGGGAGCGGTGTGAGCTTGACGTGACGGACGACTCCAACCACTCGCGCCCAGTGTGGCTCGGTGTCCTCTCGAAGGAAGAGCGGCACCTTGAGTCGTTGCCCGAGCGCCGACGCCCCGGGCCAGGCCCGCGCGGCGAGACGGTCGTCGACGATCACGGCCAACTCCCCGTCGAGCTCATCGCGCGGGTCGAGCCACCGGCCCTCCAGCAGCTCCGCGCCCACGGTCTCGAAGTACGCGCCGGAGACGGAGCGCACGTGAGCCCGGGTCGGTCCCCACTCGGTCTCGCCCTCCGCCACGAGCCACGCGTAGGGCTCGGCGTCCCCACTCCCGGCGACGAGCGGAAGCTGTTCGGTGATCGCCACATCCGAGATCTCCGGAGCAGCGCCGAGACGGCGGAGAAGCTCCTCGTAGTAGCCCGAGATGCGAGCCGGATCGCCGTACGAGTACTCCCCCGAAGGCAGAGAGAGGCGTGCGGTCAGGACGCCCTCGACCTCGAAGCCCGCGTCGATGTCGTGGAGCGCACGGAAGGAGCGGAGCAGCAGCCCGCTGCCGACGAGCAGTATGACGCACAGGGCCACCTCTCCGGCCACGAGCGCCCCCTTCAGCGCGACGGCATCCCGACGGGCCGTCGCGGACCTCGTGGAGATCGTCGAGGAACTCGCGTCGCGGCGCGCACCCGAAGCAGGGAGCGCCCCGAAGACGAGGCCGACCGTTACGACCGTCCAGAAGGTGCCCGCGAGCACCCTCCAGTCCAGCGCCGGCTGGTGGACGAAGCGAATGTCGTCGGGCACCAATGCACCGAAGAGGCTCAACGCCGCCGGCGCTCCCAGCACGCCCACCACACCCGCGGCCAGGAAGAGAACGAGGTGCTCGAGCGTCACCTGCCGGAGAATCCTGATACGTCCCGCTCCCAGGGCTGCCCGCACCCCGAATTCCGGCCCACGCCTGATCGTCCGGGCGAGCAGGAGCAGTGAGACGTTCCCACAAGCGACCAGGAGCAGGAGAAGGCCTGAGGCGAGCAGGGTGAGAAGCCCCGCTCTCTGCGGCGCGGTGACCTCCCGGTGCAGCGGCTCCACGACGAGCTCGAGGGGCGCGTCACCGTAGCCCGCGTAACGCCCGCCGAGGGTCGTCGCCAGCCCGTCGAGCTCCTCGCGCACGTCGTTGAGCGTCAGCCCTGGTGCACTTCGACCGACGGCCGCAAAGAACCTCCATTCCAGTGGCATCTCTGCGTATCCGCCGCCCCACGGGAGGAAGACGTCGAGCTCGTTGGCGAGCCGCGCCTCCCGAGGGAGGAGGACTCGGAAGTCCTCGGGAAGCACCCCGATGATCGTGACGGGCGTGCCGTTGAAGTCGACGCGACGCCCGATCACGTCCGGATCGGCTCCATACCGTCGCACCCACAGCGGGTGTGACAGCACGACGGTACTGCGAGCGCCCTCGAGGTCGTCTTGCTCCGCGACGAGCCGACCGAGGGCCGGGGACGCGCCGAGCGCGCGGAAGAAGGCGCCGGTCACGTAACCCACGTCGACGTGCTCCGGGCCTGGTTCGCCGCCCAACGTCCCGAATCGGGACCAGATTCCGCCGAGTGCCGAGAGCGTGCGGGACTCGTCCCAGAGAAAGCGCAGCTCCGGGCCGGCGAGTCGCGCCCGGTCAACCCCATCCTCGTTCTGTCGTACCCAGACCGCGGCCAGCTCGTCCGCGTCCGGATACGGGAGGGGGCGCAGCAGCGCGGCGTCGACGACACCGAAGACGGCGGTGTTGACCGCCATCGGCACCGCCAGGGTGAGCACGACGGCCGCGGCCGTGAAGGGGCGCCGGCGCATCGACCGAACGGCCGCTCGCACGTCCCAGCCCAGGCCCTCGGCCCCCGACTCGCGCTCGACGAGGGGCCCGGCACGCATGCGGGCTCCACTTCGGAGCACGTCGACGACGGCTCGTGTCACGTACGAGACCCTCCCCGGGGTCCCCTCCCGGGACCTCAACCCCCGGAGAAACCACACCTGCATCTCGCGCAGGAAGCGGGCGCGGTGCGCCCGCGGGTACGCCAGCGTCGCGGCGGCCGTGAAGGCTGCATGCCAGAGGCGCTCGGCCCCCTCGGGGCGACCCTCAGGACCGTGATCGTCTCGGTCCGTCACGACGCACCCTCTTCGGCGGCATCCGTGTCAAGAAGCCCACCCTCCCGCGCCACGGCCAGCACGCTGGCGAGACGCTGCGACTCGACACGCGCCACGGCGCGGCCCAGATCGGTGGCGCGGTAGAACCTGCGCTTCCCGCCTCGGACCGCGTACTCGGGCCCGTCCACCTCTTCGACCAGGCCGTCGGCCAGGAGCCGGGCCATTCCGGTGTAGAGCGTACCCGGCAACAACGTGACGCGCCCTCCTGTGCGCTCCTCCAGCTCCTCCATGAGCGCATAGCCGTGCTTCGTCTCGTGACCGAGCGCCACCAGAATGTGGTAGCGTGGCGGATTCAGAGGCAGAAACTCCTCCGGCGCTCGTCGTCTTTTCACGTCCTCACCCTCCCAAGCCGTCTCCCGGCACCAGTATATCACGATGGAATATACTAAGCCACGGAGGGGCTACGGTCCAACCGTCCGGGCCGGCCTTCGTCTTGTTGAGGGTCTTGCCCCCAGGCAACTTGCCCACGCGTCATGCCACGAACGACCACGCCACGAACCACCACGTCCCGAGCGGCAGAGGCACCCGACGATGCGAGCGCGAACCGTGATCCCGTTTCTGCTCGCCCTCGCCTCGCAGCTTCAGGCGCAGGGCCCGCCCG
>JBDHDM010000401.1:0-3901 GCA_039591515.1 Gemmatimonadota bacterium
GACCTCGCGGCCCTCCGCTTCCCACACCGGCGTGAGGCAGGCGAGCGTCGGTGCACCGTCTACGAGGACCGTGCACGCGCCGCAGTCGCCCTTGTCGCACCCCTGTTTCGAGCCGGTCAATCCGAGTCGATATCGGAGTGTCTCGAGCAGCGTGAAGTGCGAAGGGATACCGACCTCGTGGAGGTCGCCATTGACGCGAAGCCGAACGATTTCGGTCGTGTTCTTCATTGGGGGACAAGGTCGCCGTACTCGGCGGCTGTCCGCAACGGGAGACGTGGACAGGCTTCAATCTTGATATATCATTCCATCGGGTACCAATCCGGTACCGTGAGTTCGCCAAGATTGGTCTGGAGGTGATAGATGCCGTACCCGGAGATGATGGTCGCCCCGATGCGCGAGGATCTGGTGCGCGTCGGCTTTGCCGAGATGAGGACCCCGGAGGACGTCGACACGCTCCTGGGCACGGAGACACGGACGACCCTGGTGGCCATCAACTCTGTCTGCGGATGTGCGGCCGCCATGATGAGGCCGGGCGTGTACCTCTCCCTCCAGGGCGAGAAGAAGCCCGAGGTGCTCACGACCGTGTTTGCGGGTCAGGACATGGAGGCGACGGACCGTACACGTGACTACATCACCGGATATCCGCCCTCGTCCCCGTCCGTCGCGCTGTTCAAGGGTGGAGACCTGGTGTACTTCATGGAGCGGCACCAGATCGAAGGGCGCCCCCCGGAAGACATCGCGGCCGACTTGAGAGTCGCCTATGAGGAGCATTGCTGAGGGCTGATCGGCGCCGGAAAGACGAACATGGCGGGGCCCGGTGAAAGACCGGGCCCCGCCTTTTCGTATACCGGGTACGTGCGTCGGCTGACAAGTCGTGGTGCAACTCTCCCGGCTTGACGGTCGTCTGTTAGGATGACGGGCTCCGCTGCAGGGAACCCGTGCAGTGTGCAGCCGATTCAGCAGTCGGGCGCACGCGCTCAGAGAGCCCAGGGGGGCTCCTGACCACTCATGTGAGGAGGATGATGATGAATGGGATGACTCGAGTGGCCCTGATGACGGCCCTGGCAGTAGCAACAGCCGCGCCCGTGCAAGCCACGGATAACGCGCCGCCGGAGGCCCGGTATGACACCGAGATCTACGTGGTGAACAACCACCTGTCGGCCGTTCGCGTGTTCGCCGAGGACGCGCAGGGCAGGCTACACAACCTGGGTCGCGTGGCACGCGGAGAATTCCGCACCATCGAGGTGCCCGAGGAGGTCGCGGTGCAGGAGTACCGCATCAAGATCTTCCCGAGCACGCCCGTCTGGTCGCCGATCCCAGACGACTACGGCATCAAGACGAGCCTGCTGAACAACGACCGTGATCGCCAGGTGACGATGTGGCTGGAAGCAGATCTCACCCAGTCCCTGGTGGAGATCGATCGGGGCTGATTCGACCCTTCTGCAGGATAGAGGGAAAGAGGGTCGCGGGGCCTACGCCCCGCGGCCCTCCGTCGTTGGCAGTGCCTCGGAGGCCTCAGCGCCCCCGGATACGATCTCGTTGCCGGCCCGCCATTTCGACGAGGCGGCGGAGCTCCAGGATCGGCTCCGCCGAGTCGTCCACCTGGAGCCGAAGCACGACGTCATTGTTCAGCCATACGCCGCCGTCTTCCTTCACGATGATCATGGCGGCGGATTGCATCCCTCGCGTATCGCCCCCCGCGGCCTGTCCCGCCTCGAGGGCGGCGAGCAGGCGGAAGGACAGGTGACCTTCGGTCTCTTCGAAGGCCTCGACCATGCCGTCGACGACCGCTTCGCCGGCGAGGATGTTCCCCTGCGCGGAGACGTGCGTGTCGATCCGGTGCCCGGCCCAAGCCGAGGCGCGGGGGCCCGTGTGCGTCGCGACGTTGCCTCGGGCATCCATCACCGAAAACTGGCGCCCCTCGACAGACCACCGATCCGGTCGTGGATTGGGGTCGTCCTCGATGAGTCTGCGAGCGACGTCGCTCGGCGCCATGCCGCTGCGTAGCAGCTCGAGGCCCTGCGGCCCGTAGCTGACGTCGACGACCGCCTGGGTCGCGACCACGCCGACGTTCGCCTCCGCCCACAAGACACCGTTCCCGACGGAGAACACTCGTGACTGGACCGCGCCCCCGACCTCACCTGTTTCCGGGTCGTATCCGAGGATCGAAAACGTTGCGACGGGTGGCCACCGCTCGATCTCCGGGGTCGCAGTGACCGCTTCGCCCACACCGGAGCCGCCCGATTCCGAGGTGAACGTCCCTACGGCGGAGGCCGCGATGATCGCGACTGCGGCGAGCCAAAGCACGGCCGGCCGGGTCACCGGTACTCCTCCCGTACGGGCGAGAACACGTCGAGGATGCGGCACGGCGTCTTCGCGGCCCCCGAGTGAGTCGCGCCACCTGGGATGACGAGCACATCCCCCGCGTTCAGCTCGAGGGGCTCCCCGTCGACCGTCAGCTCGTACGTGCCCTCCAGCATGTTCACCACCTGCTCGTGCGGGTGGCTGTGCTCAGGGAGCCGCGCACCCTCGTCGATCGTCCAGTAGACGTGCGTGGTGTGCGCCGAGTGAACGAATCGCCCATGGTGCCCCGGAATGAGCTCTCGGGGCTCGATCGACTCCAAGTGGTACCGGTCGGCCATCAGTCGTCCTCCATCACGGGTCGGGTCGCCGCGAAGCGCTCAAGGATGCGCAGCGTCATTTCCACGCCCCTTCGCACGTTCTCCTCGGTTACACGCTCGTCGTTGCCGTGAACTCCACCGGCGTCCTCGGCGGGCGTCGCGGTCGCGGTGTAGCCGTATGACGTGATGCCGAGATCACGGAAGAAGTGACTGTCGGTGAAGCCACCCACGACCTGGGGCACGAACCCCGCCTCGGGGAAGGTCTCGAGCGTCACCTCCTGGACGGTCCGGTACAAATCCGTGTCCGTGGACGACACGGCCGGCGTGAAGCCCATCAGAACCTCCACGTCGATGTCCGGCCCCAGCACGGAGCGGACCTCGGTGAGCCAAGCCTCCGGCTCCTGATCCGGAAGGAGACGGCAGTCGATCTCTGCGCTGACCTCGGGCGACACGACGTTGATCTTGTTGCTTCCCTCGAAGCGCGTGATCGAGCACGTGTTCCGTGTGAGCGCGTGGAGCCCGGGATTGTAGCGCTGCAGCTCCTCCAGCACGCCGGGGTCCCGAATCGCGCTCGCCATGTCCGAGAAGTGACTCCGCCACGGCTCGGGATGTCGCTGGGCGACGCCGGAAAGGTGCGTGTGCACGGCGGGAATGATGCGTGGCTCGAACTCGTGCAACCGGAACCGCTCCAGCGCCTCGATCATCTTCAGCGAAGCATACGTCTCGAGCGGGCGAGACCCGTGCCCCGGCTCACCGGTGGCCGTGAGCCGCAACCAGTACGGCACCTTCTGGGTCACTTCCAGCCCGAAGTTGACCGCTCCGCCGACGGCGGAGCCCCCACCCCCTTCGTTGAGCAGAAAGCCGATGTCGTCGAAAGCCTCGGGCCGATTCTCGACCAGCCAACCGGCCCCGAAGAAGCCCCCTGCCTCCTCGTCGGCGGTCGCCATGAAGACCACGTCTCGATTGAGAGGGGTCTGGGTGCGGTGCAGCGCGAGGAATGCCGCGAGGTGGAGAATCCCGCTGGTCTTCGTGTCCAAGGCCCCTCGACCGTAGACGTACCCGTCGCGCAGCTCCCCCGAGAGTGGGTCCGTCGTCCAATACCGCTCATCGGCCGGGACGACGTCGATGTGGTGCAGTAGGACGATTCCGGGCTCGTTTCCGCCCTCCAGGCGCGCCCAGCCGCCGCCCCCCCCCGGCGCTGGCGCGGCCATCTCGTATGCGATGCCCTCGGCGTCGAAGATCTCCGCGAAGAACTCGGCTCCCAGCGTCTCGTTGCCCGG
>JBDHDM010000402.1:0-4619 GCA_039591515.1 Gemmatimonadota bacterium
GTATTGAAAGGCCGCCTCGAGCATCGTCCGGATCAAGATCAGGTCCAGGAGCCGTGCCACGCCGTAGAGGAAGGCCAGCACCACCACGCCGAGCATGATCTGCATCGCGCGAGTACGCTGGAGCACCAGGAGGACCCGATACAGGAGAAACGCGACGATCAGGATCTCGATCAGGTCCGTCCCACCGGGTCGCAAGAACCGGAACTGCTCCATGATCCCGTCCAACGTCTGCAACTCCCCCCGTCGGTCCCGCGGTCAGAGGCGCCGCGCCGCCGCCGATCGCCCGTTCGAACGCTTCCCGCCGCCGATCGCCCGTTCGAACGCCTCCACGCGCTGAAGTTACACCGGACCCCCACCTACGCCGAAGGGGAGCCGAGCTCGAGGCTCGCCTCCCCTCCGTCCTACGTGGCCGCTCGCCCCGTCAGGGCAAGGCGCCTTCGTCGGGGCCCTCCGTGACGCCGGGGGCCGGGCCGGGCAACGGGCCCTCTCCACCCAGGCCGAACGGACGGGCCGCCGGCTCCGCCGCGGGCGGGGCCTTGGGCGCTTCGAGGCTCGGCTCGGGCTCGCCGGGGTCTACCTCGATCGGGGGCAGCGGTTCGCCACGCTCGAGCGTCTGGATCAGGGTCCGGTCCAACGTCTCGCGCTCGAGCAGCGCCTGCGCGATCGACTCGAGGAGCTCCCTTTCCTCGCCCAACACCTCGTGAGCACGGTCGTGGGCTTCGTCGAGGATCCTCTTCACTTCCTGGTCGACGATCCGCTGCGTGTGCTCCGACACGGTCCTCCGCGGCGACGAGCCCGATGACGTCACTCATCCCGAAGGAGGTGACCATCCGCCTCGCCATGGCAGTCGCCCGCTCGATGTCGTTGCCGGCCCCCGTGGTCACGTCGTTGGGCCCGAAGATCAGCTCCTCGGCCACCCGGCCGCCGAAGAGCATCGCGAGCTGCCCCTCCATCCACTCCTTCGTGTAGGAGTGTCGGTCCTCCGCGGGGAGGCTCGCCGTGATCCCGAGCGCCCTTCCCCGTGGAACGATCGTCACCTTGTGAACCGGATCGAGCCCCGGGATCCTGAGCCCGAGGACGGCGTGTCCCGCCTCGTGATAGGCGGTGAGCCGGCGCTCGCGCTCGTTGAGCACGAGGCTCCTCCGCTCCGTTCCGAGCATGACCTTGTCCTTGGCCTGCTCGAAGTCCAGCATCGTGACGCGATCACCGTCGCGCCGCGCCGCCAGAAGCGCTGCCTCGTTGCAGATGTTGGCGAGATCCGCGCCGCTCATGCCGGGTGTTCCGCGGGCGATCAGCGAGAGATCCACGTTGTCCCCGAGCGGCAGCTTCTTGGCGTGAACGCGCAAGATCCCCTCCCGACCTTTGACGTCGGGGGCGTCGACCACGACCTGGCGGTCGAAGCGGCCCGGACGAAGAAGCGCCGGGTCCAGGACATCGGGGCGGTTGGTCGCAGCGAGAAGGATGACGCCCTCGTTCGACTCGAAACCGTCCATCTCGACGAGGAGCGCGTTGAGCGTCTGCTCGCGCTCGTCGTGCCCACCACCCAGGCCGGCGCCTCGGTGCCGGCCCACCGCGTCGATCTCGTCGACGAAGATGATGCAGGGCGCGTGCGCCTTGCCCTGCTCGAAAAGGTCTCGGACGCGCGAGGCGCCGACGCCGACGAACATCTCGACGAAGTCGGATCCCGACATCTGGAAGAACGGCCGACCGGCCTCCCCAGCGACCGCGCGGGCCAAGAGCGTCTTTCCGGTACCCGGAGGCCCGACCAGCAGGACCCCCTTCGGAAGGCGTCCGCCGAGTCGGGAGAACTTGGCGGGGTCCTTGAGGAACTCGATGATCTCCTGGAGCTCCTCCTTCGCCTCGTCCGCGCCGGCGACGTCGGCGAAAGTGACCTTCGGTGTGTCCGGAGAAATGAGCTTGGCCTTCGACCGACCGAACTGGAAGGCGCGGTTGCCGCCGCCTTGCATCGTCCGGAAGATCCAGATCCAGAACGCGATGAAGAGGAGCCAGGGCAAGGCAGTCAGCAGGAAGGTCCCCCATCCGGCCTCCGGCGCCTCGGCGTCCACGACGACGCCTTCCGCGCTGAGCCGGGCCAACAGCCCTTCACCCACGTCGCCGGGCGTCATGCTCTCGAAGCGTACGTATTCCTCTCCCTCGATCATGGTGGGCGCGCTGAATTCGCCTTCCACCGAGCGGTCTCGGAAGATCACCTTGTGGATGACGCCGCGGTCGAGGTATTCGATGAACTGCGAGTATGTGATGCGGGCGGGCGCCGCTTCCTGGGCCCGGAAGCTCTGTACGGCGAACATCGCCGCGAGCGCCAGGAGTGCGAAGAACGCCGCGTTCTTGGAGATGCGTCCCATGCGTTGATTCGGGTCAGGCCTGAGGGGTTCTTGTGCCATTCGTATCTGGTGTATCGAGTCGAGCTTGGGACCGTAGGTCCCTACTCAAGGCTCGCGATGTATGGCAGGTGGCGAAAGTCCTCTGCGTGGTCGAGTCCATACCCCACAAGGAAGCAATTGGGTGCATCGAAGCCCACCCAACGCACGTCGACCCTCGCCGAGGGGAGGCGCTTGTGCAACAACGTGCACACATCTACACGGCTCGCGCCCCTTTCGTGGAGCAGCGGAACGAGCCGTTCGAGCGTGGCGCCGGTGTCCACGATGTCCTCGACGACAAGCACCGCCCGGCGGTCCAGCTCCGCCGCCGGATCGTAGAGCAGGCGCACGTCCCCGCTCGAGGTCGACGAGTCGCCATAGCTCGACGCCACCATGAAATCGACGTGCAGAGGCAGCTCGAGACGCCGGACGAGATCGGCCATGAAGACGAACGATCCTTTGAGGAGCCCGAGCACCAACAGTCGGTCCTGCGCCGTGTAGGCGTCGGTGATCTCCCCGGCGAGCGAATCGACCCGGGCCGCGATCTCCTGCTCCCCGTAGACGATCCGCTCCACGGTCCGCGCGCCGAGACGTCGGTCTCGTGAGTGACTCATGACGATCTCAGCGCTCGATGGTGATGGTCATCGACTCGGCCGCGTGGTCTCCGGGAGCGTCCGCGCCCGCGACGCCGGCGATCCACAGGATCCGTCCGCTCGCATCTGAAACGATGGGGATTCGATCCCGGCGCCGGGAAGGGATCCGAGCGTCCTGAAGGAGCCGTTTGACGCGCCCGCCGCCGCGGCGATCCGCGAGTCTGTCCCCGTGGCGACGCCCCCGGACCTCCAGGGGGAACTCGACACCGGCGGTGGTCAGCGAGGTTCGCACGGTCCCGCTCTCGCTCGGCTCGGCGTCGAGAGGTCGGTCCGCCAGGCCGGGCCACCAATGCACGCGGACGGTTCGTCCTCCGAGGCGCGCCACCCCCTCCCCGGGACCGGGATCGGGAATGGCGAGTGGCCGATCTTCTTCGCCGAGGCTCGCCTGCGCGAGCACGAGCCGGTCGAGCTCGCGCTGCAGCTCGAGGCCCCCTCCGAGCTCGATTCGCGTCCCGCTGCGTCCCAGCTCCGCGAACCGGACCGCCCGCCGCGTCGCCCGCTCGTCGAGCGGCCGTCCACCAAGCGCAGCCGCCTGGCGGAGGACTCTGGCCCGCAGGCCGGGACCCAGCCGCGCCACGGCCTCGGCGTCGAGCGACCCGTCGCGGTAGCCCGACTCCTCGAGGAGTCGGGGCATGAGCTCCGCCCACGCAGCCTCGTCGCGATCGGCGAGCTCGGCCAGACGGACGAGGGCCCGCCGGGCGTGGGGTGCGAGCTGCGCCTCGATCATCGGCAAGACCTTGTGCCGGATCACGTTCCGAGCGTACCCCAGGTGCTCGTTGGTGGTGTCCTCGCGCCACCGAAGACCGACAGCGTGGGCGTACGCGAGAAGCTCCTCTCGCCAGAGCCCGAGCAGCGGCCGGGCAACCGCCGGCGACCGACGGGCCGGGATCCCCCGCAGCCCCGCGATTCCGGTCCCGCGCAACACGCGGAAGAGGACCGTCTCGGCCTGATCGTCGGCGTGATGCCCGGTGAGCAGCCACGCCCCATCGACTTCGTCCCGCACATTCAAGAGAAAGTCGTAACGCGCCCGCCGCGCGGCGTCCTCGGATGGGGGGATCGCGGTCGCCTCGCCGACGTGAAACGCAACACCCCAGGCCGCGCAGACGCCACGCGCCCACGCCGCGTCCCGTGCACCGCCCGGACGCATCCGGTGGTCGAAGTGCGCGGCGACGAGCTCCCTCCCCGCCGCTCCTCCGAAGCGGAGGCCGTGCAGCAGCACGCACGAGTCGAGCCCGCCGGAAAACGCCACGACGAGGGGCGCACCGCTCGGGGCGGAGGGCTCGAGCCCGGCGAGCTCACCCTCGAGTCGCCTCACGAACCGCGTGGTGGTCTCCGGCGTGGGCCTCGAGATCCGCCGGGCCATCGCGTCGGACTCAGGCATCGACGCCGCCCGGGGGGCCACCTTCACCAGGCGGTCCCGCCCCAGCCGACCGTTCGGCCTCGTCCGACCGAGCGCGCCGAGCCCGAGGCGGGGGGGGCCGGCCCCACTCTGCCACGAGCACCTCGGAGAGCAGGTCCAAACGGTCCGTCTGGATGGCGTCGACGCCCCAGGAGAGCAGGCGACGCATGTCCCGAGGATCGTCAACCG
>JBDHDM010000403.1:0-3877 GCA_039591515.1 Gemmatimonadota bacterium
CTCCAATACCGCTATCAAGCGGTGACCGAGGGGACCTTCCGCATCCCAGCGTTCACGGTCGAGGCGGCGGGGCGCACGTTCACGACCGAGCCGATCGAAGTGAGCGTGAGTGCTGCGGTCCCGGGAGAGCCGGACCCGGCGACCGGACTGGCTGCGACGGACCTATTCATCACCGCGGAGGCGTCGGCAGCGTCGGTTCGCGAGGGGCAGCCGTTCCTGGTCGAGTATCGGATCTGGACCCGCGTCGACGTGACGAACTTCGGAGTCACGAACGTACCGGAGCCGGAGGGCTTCTGGGTCGAGGATCTGACTCCCCCGGGGCAGCCCGAAGTCGAGCAGCGACTCCGAGACGGTGTGCAGTACGCTACCGCGCTGGTTCGCCGCGTCGCCCTGGTGCCCACCGGGGCGGGTCGCCGAACGATCGATCCGATCGGGATCGAGGCTCAGGTGCGCGTGCGGCGTGGACGCGACTCGCTCCAGGACTTCTTCGGTCGGAGCTCCCTCTTCGGAACCACCACCGTCCAGACGACGGTGGCGTCCGATCCGCTCACGGTCGAGGTCCGGCCGCTTCCGACGCCACGCCCCGAAGGCTTCAGTGGGCTCGTGGGGAGCCTCGGGGTCACGGCCACCCTCGATCGTGACTCGGTGGACGCGAACGAGGCCGTCACCCTCACGGTTGACGTTCGTGGTGACGGCAACGTCCGCGCCATCCCTGCACCGGAGCTCGCGCTTCCTCCTGACTTCGAGGTGTTCCCGCCCGAGGTGACGGAGCGTGTCCGGCCGACGGGAGACGGACTCGCCGGCTCGAAGACGTTCGAGTACGTGCTCATCCCGCGAGCGCCGGGCCGCCGGGAGATTCCCTCGATCGACGTCGTCTACTTCGATCGCGCGGCCGAGGCGTACCGGACCGCCACGGGCGGCGCGCTCCAGCTCGTCGTGTCCGGCGAGGTGGTGGATGGCCCGGGGGCGGTGACGAGGGGTGGAGTGGCGCAGCTCCGCGAAGACATCCGCTTCATTCGCTTGGGCTCTCTGGAGCTGAGGCGGACCGCAGGTGGGCCGGTCTTCGTCGGGGTGAGTTTCTGGCTTCTTCTGCTCCTTCCGATGGCAGCGGTGGCGGGCGCGGTGGTGCTCCGACGCCATCAGGACCTTCTCGCGGGCGACGTCGCGTATGCTCGTGGACGCAAGGCCGGGCGGGTGGCTCGAAAGCGCCTGGCCGAGGCTCGACGTCTCTCGGACGGCGATGACCCCCGGGCGTTCTACGCAGAAGTGGCTCGGGCCGTGCGGGGGCTGGTCGCCGACCGGCTCAACCTCGCCGAGGCGGGCCTCCAGACCACCGAGGTCGGGTCTGCGCTCGCCTCGAGGGGAATCGACGAAGACGTGCGCGATCGGGTACTTCAGTGTCTCGAGCACTGTGATCGGCAGCGCTTCGCGCCGCCTGCCGACGATGCGGAGGAACGGTCGCGCTTTCTCGGGGGCGTGACCGAGCTGATGACTGCGCTGGATCGGGGGATGCGATGAGGTCGGCGACGCCGCTCCTGATCGTCACGTTTTTGCTGCCGGCTGCCGTCGGCGCACAGGACGAGATCGTCCTCCGCGGCAATCAGGCGTACCAGGAAGGCGACTTCCCGGCCGCCATCGAGGCGTACGAGGCCGTGCAGGAAGCCGGCTTCACCAGCGCCGGGCTGGAGTACAACCTGGGGAACGCGTACTTCAAGCTCGGTGAGCTCGGACCGGCGATCCTCCATTGGGAACGGGCGCTGGTGCTGGATCCCGGGGAAGCCGACGCCCAGGCCAACCTGGAGCTCGCGAGGACGCTCACGACCGACGCGATCGAGCCGCTGCCCGTCTTCTGGCTCTTCTCCGTCGCGACGTGGTGGGTCGACCTGCTACCGCGCAGCCTGCTCCTGGTCTTGGTGTCCCTCGGTTGGCTCGGCACGACGGGAGGCATCGTTCTCCGGTTTCTTGCCCGAGGGGACACGGGGCACCGCATGGGGACGTGGATCTCGGTTGTGGGTGTCGTCGTCGTCGTCCTGCTCGGTGCCAATCTGGTCGCGCGCGAGCTCGGGATCGGCCGCGCCGAGCGTGCGGTCGTCATGGTCGACGCGGTGGCGGTGCGCTCCGCTCCGGCCCAAGATGACGACCTGACCCTCTTCGAGGTCCACGAGGGAACCAGCGTCCGTCTCGACCAGACAACCGGCTCGTGGGCGGAGGTCGTGCTCGACGACGGCAAGGTCGGTTGGGTCCCGCTCTCGGCGATGGAGATCATCTGACATGAATGGAATCACACGGCATCGCTTCCGCGCCATCCTGGCCACGTGCGGCGCGGCTGCCCTGGCGGCCTGTGGCGCCGCTCCGGCGCTGGTCACGTCTGCGACCCCGGTCGGGGCCCAAGCGATCACCACGCAGGTCATGGTTCGCGTGACTTCCCACGACGCCAAGATCATCGGTACGGGTGTGGGGGGCGCACGCGTCACGGTCCGGGACGCGCAATCGGGTGAGATTCTCGCTGAGGGGATACAGGAGGGCGGCACCGGGGACACGTCGCTGATCATGGGCGCACGGGAGCGAGGCGGGAGCGTCTTCGATACCGATGGCGCCGCCGGCTTCCTCGCCGAGCTCGAGCTCTCCGCACCGACCTGGGTCGAGATCACGGCCGAGGGGCCACTCGGGACGCCTGACGCGCTTCGCCGCGTGACGAGCACGGCGCTCCTCGTGCCGGGGCGGGACGTGCTGGGTGACGGGATCATTCTCGAGCTGCTCGGCTTCACGGTCGAGCTCCGCCAGCCCGAGGCCGGGGGTGTGCTTCCGGCGGGCGAACCCGTCGACGTGCTCGCCCGAGTGACGATGTTGTGCGGTTGTCCGACTTCTCCCGGTGGGATCTGGGACTCGGATCGGTACGAGATCGTCGCCCGGGTTCTCCGGGACGGTGCCGTGACGAGCGAGACTCCCTTGGCGTACGCAGGTGAGACGAGCATGCACAAGGGGACGGTCCCGGCGCTCGAGCCCGGTGAGGTGACGATCGAAGTCCTGTCGATGGACTCCGAGCGCGGCAACTTCGGCCTTGCGCGAGAGACGTTCACGGTACGTTAGACACCTTCAGGAGCGTGGCCTTGGACTCCAGCGACCGGAGCGGTGAATCACTGAGGGCGGAGCTCGACGCCGCGATCGGAGGTGAGGTGCTCCTGCCGTCGGACGAGGGCTACGACGAGGCCCGCGCCGTATGGAACGGGCGCTTCGATCGTCGACCGTCCGTCATCGCCCGGTGCAGCTCGACGGCCGACGTCGCAGCCGCGGTGCGCTTTGCTCGGGCGAAGGAACTCCCGATCTCCGTGAAGAGCGGCGGCCATGACTACGCGGGCAACACGGTAGGAGAGGGAGGGCTGCTCGTCGACCTCGCTTCCATGCGCGGAGTCGAGGTGGACCCGGTCGGTCGGCGGGCGACCGCGGAGCCTGGAGCCACGTGGCGCGACGTGGACGAGGCGACCCAGAGGCACGGGTTGGCCACGCCTGCGGGAACGGTCTCGAGCGTTGGGGTCGCTGGCTTCACACTCGGCGGCGGGGCCGGGTGGCTGACGCGGAAGCACGGGCTCGCCGTTGACAACCTGGTCGCGGCGGAGGTCGTCACCGCCGAGGGTGACGTGTTACGCGCCAGTGAGCAGGAGAACGCGGATCTCCTGTGGGCCCTGCGCGGCGGTGGGGGCAACTTCGGCATCGTGACACGATTCGAATACGCGCTGCACGAGGTCGGCCCGGAGGTGTACGCGGGACAGGTCATCTACCCGGCCGAGCGCGCGACCGAGCTTCTGCGCTTCTTCCGCGACCACATGCGGGATGCGCCCGACGACCTGATGGCGTTCTTCTTCTTCCTCAGGGTGCC
>JBDHDM010000404.1:0-3876 GCA_039591515.1 Gemmatimonadota bacterium
GCGCTTCCTACGAGGCCGAGCGGGCTCGGCGCGCAGGCCGCGAGGCCAAGAGGGATCTCCTCTCGCTCGACGAAGCCCGCATCCGCAGAGCCCCACTCGATTGGACGACGTACGCGCCGCCCGCGCCGGCTCGGCCGGGGGTCTACGTCGTCGACGATGTCACGGTCTCGGAGCTGCGCCCTTACATCGACTGGACACCGTTCTTCCAGGCGTGGGAGGTCCACGGACGATACCCGGACCTCTTGGACGACCCGACCGTCGGGGAGCACGCGCGCACGCTGCTCGCGGACGCGGAGGAGATGCTGGATCGTCTCGACTTCGAGAAGGTCGTTTCCCCGCGAGCCGTGGTCGGCCTGTTCCCGGCGCAATCCGAGGGCGACGACGTCCTCGTGTTCGCTCCCGACGCTTCACCCGAGCCGGCGGCGCGTCCCCTCGCCACGCTCTTTGGGCTCCGTCAACAGTTCTCCAAGACCCGGGACCGTCCGAGCCTGGCGCTGGCGGACTACGTGGCTCCGCTCGACTCGGGAGTGCGTGACTGGATCGGGGCCTTCGCCGTAACCGCCGGCGCCGGCTCCGAGCGGCTCGCCGCCGAGCTCGAGGCCCGGCACGACGATTATTCGGCGATCCTGGTCAAGGCCCTGGCCGACCGCTTGGCCGAGGCGCTTGCGGAGCTCGTGCACGAGAGGACCCGCACACGGTACTGGGGCTACGCGTCCGACGAAGCGCTCGCCAGCCACGCGCTGATCCGCGAAGAATACCGGGGCATCCGACCGGCTCCAGGATACCCCGCTTGCCCCGACCACACCGAGAAGGGCACACTCTTCCGGCTCCTGGACGTCTCTGGACGAATCGGGATCGAGCTCACGGAGAGTTACGCGATGCGTCCGGGTGCCTCGGTGAGCGGGTGGTATTTCTCCCATCCCGAAGCCCGCTACTTCGGGGTCGGCCGCATCGGGAGGGACCAGGTCGAGGCGTACGCGGCTCGGAAAGGGTGGACCGTGGAGGAGGCCGAGCGGTGGCTGGCTCCCAACTTGGGCTACGCCCCCCGGAGCCCGTCGTGAAAGACCTCATCGAAGACGGCCGCGTCCACGTTTTCGACGGGGCGATGGGCACCCTCCTGTACGGCCGCGGGGTGTTCGTCAACGTCTGCTACGACGAGCTCAACCTGAGCCGACCCGAACTGGTCGAGGGCATCCACCGAGAGTACGTCTCCGCAGGCGCCGAGATCCTCGAGACGATCGCGTTCGGGGCCAACCCCATAAAGCTGTCGTCCTACGGGCTCTCCGAGCGAACGGAGGAGCTGAACGCGGCCGCGGCCCGTCTCGCTCGTCGTGTGGCCGACGCGGTGTCGAATCGCTCCGTCGCCGTAGCTGGTGCCATCGGACCCCTGGGCGTCCGGATCGAGCCGTGGGGGCCGACCTCGCTCGACGACGCCGTCGGCTACTTCGGACGGCAGGTTCGCGGGCTGCTCGACGGGGGAGTCGACGGCTTCGTCCTCGAGACGTTCGCCGACCTCAGTGAAATCGAGTGTGCGATCCGGGCTGCCCGCGAAGCGTGCGACTTGCCCATCGTCGCGCAGATGACCGTCGGTCAGGACGGGCGCACGGCCTTCGGCTCCAGTCCGGCGCAGCTCGCGGCTGCGCTCCAGGCAGCCGGCGCAGACGTCGTGGGACTCAACTGCTCCGTGGGCCCGGCCGTCATGCTCGACGCCATCGAAGAGATGGTGGAGGCGACGGATCTGCCTGTCTCGGCACAGCCGAACGCCGGCCTTCCGCGCACCGTGCGTGATCGCAAGATCTACCTGGCCAGCCCCGAGTACATGGCGCAGTACGCCCGGCGGATGATCGACGTCGGGTGCCGGTTCGTCGGGGGTTGCTGCGGAACCACCCCCGACCACACCAAGAAGATGTGCGACGCCGTCGCCGCGGTGCAGCCTCGAAACGCCTCGGTTTCGATCCCCCGCACCGACGTCGAGTCCCCGGCGCTGGCCGAGCCGATTCCCCTCGGCGCGCGCTCCGCGTGGGGTCGCAAGCTGTCCCGTGGAGAGACCGTGGCCTCCGTGGAGATCCTCCCCCCGCACGGTTGGGACCCCCGCGTCATCACGGAACCGGCGCGGCAGCTCAAGGTCGCCGGCGTCGACGCGGTCGGAATCGTCGAGAGCCCGCGATCGCGGAGTCGGATGGGAGCGCTCCCGGCCGCGCTCATCATCGAGCGCGAGGTGGGGCTCGAGACCATCGTGCACTACACCTGCCGCGACAAGAACATGCTCGGGATGATCTCGGACCTGCTGGGGGCCGCGGCGGCAGGCATCCGGAACATCCTCGTGGTCTCGGGAGACCCTCCGGCCATGGGCCCGTACCCGGACGCCACCGCGGTATTCGACATCGACTCGATCGGCCTCACCAACGTGGTTCGGAGGCTCAACCGGGGGGTCGACCCGGGGAGCAACTCCATCGGGAGCCCGACCGAGTACGTGCAGGGAGTCGCCGTGAACCAAGGGGCCGTCGACTTCGAGCGAGAGCTGTCGCGCTTCGGGTACAAGGTCGAGGCCGGGGCCGATTTCGCGATCACACAGCCCGTGTTCGATCCCGACGCACTCCACCGCTTCCTGGACGCAGCCGGAGCCTCTGAGATCCCGATCATCGCGGGGATCTGGCCCTTCACGAGCCTGCGGGACGCGGAGTTCCTCGCCAACGAGATGCCCGGGGTCCACGTGCCACCGGAGATCGTGGAGCGGATGCGCCGGGCTCAGGAGTCGGGTTCGGCCGCCGCGATCGAGGAGGGTGTCCACATCGCACTCGAGATGATCGAGGCTACCCGAACGCTCGTTCGCGGATTCCACCTCACCGCACCACACCGGAACGTGGAGATTCCGCTTCGCGTTCTGCGCGAGAGCGGCGTACGGGCCACGGCCTGAAGCAGGCCCCCGGTTCGGCTCAGACCGAAGCGAGGACGCGGCGCAGCCGTCGAGCTGCGGAGCGCTCGCCGAGGTTGCTCACGTAGATCTTCTCCGCCCCTACGCTCCGAAGGGCGCGGATCGTGTGAGCGCAGACTTCGTCCGCAGTCGCGCCCCCCTCGAATTCCGCGGTGAGCTCGTCCGCCGGCACCGGGAAGAAGGACGAAAGTGCCCGGAGCGTGCGTGGGTTCGCCGAGCGGTAGTAGAAGACGCCGAAGACAACGGGCTTCGTGGAGCCGAGCTCCTCGCGCGCGCTCAAGAAGCGCTCCACGGCGGGGAGCGAGTGATGCGACACGACCTGGCTCAGCCCATACGCCGCGAACGCGTCGTCCGACTCGAGGAAGCCGAGCTGCTCATAGGCGTCTCGGTGGGGGTTCACCCACCCGCCCAACGCCAGCTCAGGGAGACGATCCTGGAGAATCTCGCGGAGGTCCCGCCCGTGGGGGACGCAGCGCGGGGGCGGGACCGACTGGTCGCCCCCGAGGACGGTGAGCGACTCGAATCCCTGCGAGACGGCTCGAGCGGCGAAGGTGCGGCAGTACTCGAGAGAGTGCTTGCAGGTGAGGATCGGTACGATCCTCCGAAGATCGACTTCTCCCCCCATGTTCGCGCCGACATGGGCGAGGCTCTCCTCTTCCGCGGCCCCCACGGCGTTGTCGGTGAGAAACACGAAGAGGTCGTCGCGGGTCAGTCGCCCCAGCGAGTGGTGGAGATCGATCCAGGCCGACATCCCGTCGGCCGCGTCCAGGCGCCGGCTCGGTGGGCGGAGCTCGACCGATACGAGAGGACCTGGTGCTCCAAGGACGTCGAGAAGGAGTGTCACGGTTCCGCAGCCACCAGGGCTTCCACACGGCTCCACTCCGTGGGGAGGGCGGCCGTGAGTACCTCGTGACCCGCTTCCGTCACGACGACGTCGTCCT
>JBDHDM010000405.1:0-6315 GCA_039591515.1 Gemmatimonadota bacterium
CGGATCGCCTCGAGGCCTCCGCCGTCTTCTCTATGTCAGACAACCCGAAGGGACGTGACGTTGCCTATTTCCCCTGCGCGAATCCACCCCGCCGAACGCGGGTCGACGCGCTCGCGCCCGCGGTGGTCAGCCTTCCTGCCGGCGGCAGTCGCGAAGGAACACGCGCTCGGCGCGTTCGTCGGTCTCGATCGCGGCGAAGAACTCCTCCAAGTACGTAACCGCGCGTCGGCGGGTGTCATCGTTCAAAGCCTCCGAGCCCGTCCACAGAGACATGACGTCCGCCTCGACGGCACGGAAGCGATCCAGCGTCATCGTGGTGACGAGCGCGCTGGCGCACCACCCGCGGTAGATGCGCTCACGCACGGAGCTCAGCCCGAACATCGCCGGTGGAACGGCGTACGGGGCGTCCACGAGACCGGTGAAATCGAAGTCGTACGGAACCACGAGGGCCGCTCCCGCCCGCTCCAGGAGCTCGACGTTGTGCCCGGCGACGTCGGACCAGTCCGAATTGCCGACCATGTACTGGAAGACGGCCGTCGTCATCATCGACCTCGGCTCGAGCCCCCACGATGGGAGGATGCGCCCTTCCTCCAGCTCGAACACCGTCGCGCCCGCACGCCGAGCCAGCGCGTCGTTCTCCTCGATGAGGAATCCAGGCCTTGTGGCGTCCTCGGCCTCGCTCCGGCTATCGACGAGGGTCATGACGATCCGGCGCGTGCGAAAGCTGAGGTCGGTGACGAGGGCGTACGTCCGGTAGACCAGATACTCGAGCGTCACGAGCTCGTCGAACGTCGTCCGACCCGGCCGGCACGAAGAGACGAGCTTGAGGTCGTCCTGCCCCTCGAGCGCCGTCCCGGCACCCGCACCCGCCGCCACCTCGAGGCGAAGCGGGGGAAAGGAGCAGTTGGCGGGGTCGAGTCGGAACGCACCCCGGGTCCGCACCTCCCCGGAAACCTCGGCGGCGGCCCCGAGTCGCGGCTCGGAGCCCACGGTGGGAACCGTGAAGACGGCAGGCCGATCCGGTGACTCCCGGCGGTCGCCGCGAAGCGCCCCGACGTCGGCGGTGATGGTGAGCGGAAGCGGCTCGTCGTCGGCGAACAGCGGCGGGAGACCGAGCGTGTCGAGGGCCTGGCCGGACACCGGCCCAGCGCCCACCGCGCAGAGGACGGCCGAGAGCACGAGTCGTAGCGAACCGCACGTTGCGCTCATCCTGCCCATTGCCACCTACGCGCCCAGGAGGTCGAAGCCGTCACTCCGGACCACGACCCCGTCCTTGGCCACGATCATCGCCCCGACCCCGGGTGCGGCCTCGACCAGCGCGCGCCCGTGCACGGGTCCGAGGACGAGCAACGCGGTCGAGAGCCCATCGGCCTGCATGGCGCTCGCCGCGGTCACCGTCACCGAGGCGACGTCCACTGGAGAGTAGCCAGTCCGGGGGTCGATGATGTGGTGATCGCGTCGGTCTTCGGTGAAGCTGCGTTGGTAGTCGCCGTCGGACGAATCCCGACATCGCGCGCGCGTCGCGGGGGTCCTGCAGGGCCACCGTCCACGGCTCCGTTCGCGATCGCGGGCCTCCCGACGCGATGTCGCCGCCGGCGTTCACGAGAATGCGGTCCGCTCCCCCGGCCACGAGATGAGCCAGCGTGCGATCCACGATGAAGCCCTTGGCGATTCCGTCGAGGGTGACGCCCATCCGGCGGTCGTCCAACACCAGCCCGTCGCCGAGCACGCTCAGGCCTTCGTATCCGACGAGCGCACGTGCTTGGTGGACGTCGGACGCGTGGGGCCGCGAGTCTCCTCGAGCCCACGCGCGCTCCCACACCCGGAGGACCGGCAGCACGGTGGGGTCGAAGGCGCCCTCCGTGCTCAGGGCAAGCGCGCGCGCGGCACCGAGCACCTCGTGGAGCTCCGCGGGAGCCCGCGCGATTCGACCCTCCGAGTTGAGCCGCCCCAGGGGCGCCTCCGGACGATGACGCGTGAGCACGGCCTCGAGTCTCTCCATCTCGGCGAACGCCCCCTCCACGAGGGCTCGGCCCCCGCGCTCGTCCGGATGCACGACGGTGATCGTCACCACGGTGCCCATTCGCGTACGCGTCTGCGCCACCCTCCGCATCCCCCCGCGACGGAGGAGATCGATGCCGATGGCCCCGCCGAACGCCGCGCCGAGTCCGACGACCGCGCCGATCCTGAGCGCTTCCCTCCGCGGCAGCCCAGCCTGCTCAGACACCGGACACCTCCCGGATCTGCACGAGGCGGGGACGCACGTCATCCATCTCGTGCCGGCATACGCCCGCCTTCTCCAGGAGCTGAATCTCGCAGACGTTGCAGCGCACGCACTCGGGAAAGTCGACCACCTCTCGCCGGATCGCTCCGGTCGGACACCGCTGCTCGCACACGGCGCAAAGCGAGCACTGCTCCACGCGCGGAATCCGTCGGAGTGAGACGAAGGAGAGGAGGCCGAGCGCCGCGCCCAGAGGGCACGCGTACCGGCAGTAGAAACGCGGCACCACGACGGACGCCCCGAGAAAGCCGAGGGCGATGGCCCACAGCAGGACCGAGGGGCTTCGGAAGAAGACCGTCCCGAACGGCTCGACGAACTGGTAGAGGCTCGCGCGGCTCCCCGCGAGCGCCGGCACGACCACGCCCGCGAGCACACCGTACTTCACCGAAAGCCGCAGAACACCCGTCCCCACACGAGCGTGGTCAAGAGCGTGAAGGCCACGATGAGGAGGAGGGGCAGATCACGTGTGTAGACGCCCACGCCGGCCCAGATCCCGCTCGTGATGTGCGAGACCGACAGGAAACCGCCGTCGTAGAAGCCGAGCACGAACAGCGTGACCGACAGCGAGACCCAGCGCAGCGCCTCCGATTTGGCGAGGAAAGCGGCTGTTCCGAGCCCGAGCACGAAGACCATCAGGCCGACCCGGAACCAGGAGGTGTCCGCGAGCGTGCGCTCCAGCAGAGACTCGTCCTCCGTCAGGACGAAATCGAGGGCGGGCGCCGCCTGGAGGCGGCTCGAATCGGCGATCACCGGCGGCTCGTCGGCCGCCGGTCCCTCGGCCTCGCTCGCCGCGGGTCCCTCACCGGCGGCGACCCCGCCAGGCGATTCATCGGCTTCGGCCACGCCTGCGGGGGCCGACGCGTCCGCATCGGCTCCGGGCTGGTCCGGAGCCGGCTCGGTTTCGGCTTCGCCCTCCCCCGACTCGACTCCCTCGCCCGATCCCGCGGCTTCGACGTCTTCGATCGCCCCCGCCTCGTCGCTTCCTTCGATCGGCGAGGCGGTCGCCGTCGCCTCGGCCATCGCGCGGCGCGCTTCCTGGCTGAGGTACTCGACAGAGTGGATGCCCAGGTCGTCGAGGTCGTAGATGAACGAAAAGGGCCGCGCCGGGTCCACGGAGCCGTCGAGAAGAAGGAGGCCGACCATCGTGGC
The DNA here is from genome assembly GCA_039591515.1 of Gemmatimonadota bacterium. Lineage (GTDB taxonomy): Bacteria > Gemmatimonadota > Gemmatimonadetes > Longimicrobiales > Gaopeijiaceae > UBA2589. The sequence continues at coordinate 3,431 of JBDHDM010000405.1, forward strand.
CTCACCCGCGACCACCCCACCAGAGGGCAGTCCGAGCGAGACGACGCTGCGGGGATCGACCGGAATCGTGTCCTCACCCTGAACGAGCGACCAACCCTGCTGCCGGAACAGGCGGAGGCGCGACCCGTCGATCGCGTACAAGAACAGGTCCTCGGCGCCGCCCCGACGCTCCGCCGACCGGAGGGCGCGCTCGTACAGCTGCGGGCCGAAGAAATACTCGCCCAGCCTCTCGTTCTCGATGTAGGCGAGCGCGATACCTGCCGAGCCTTCGCCGGGCTCGGTCACCTCGAAGCGCTGGACGACACCAAGCTGGCGCAGCTCGTACCACGACAGACCGACGGGATCGGCAATCTCTGTGGTCGAGGCGAACTCCGAGGCCACTCCGTAGGCGGCCGCAACGCGGCGAGCCGCGTCACGCACTCCGCGCGACAGCGCCCGCACGCTGATGGAGACGCGAGAGATTCCCTCGACGTCGTCCCAGAGCCGGAACGCGTCTCCGACGTGCTTGCCGGCGAACTGCTCCTGGAACCCCGGCGTACGCAGGAAGTCGCCCATGCTTCGCATGTACGACTCCATGTAGTCGGTCACGCGAACGCCGGTGAGCGAGCCGTCGGGGCGGAGTCCGACCAGCGCTTCGATCGGACCGCTGTACCCGAACTGCTCGGGCGGCAGATCCGAGGTCAAGAACACCCAGCCGTGAAGCGACTCCACGCCGTCGGCACCCGTCCGGTACCCTCGGACGACGGGCGGATCACCGGAGACCTCGTCGAAACGGTCGGCCTCGGGCATCACCTCGCGGACGAGCGACGCGGGAATCCGTGCAACGCGTTGGCCCTCCGCTTCTCGGCCGGTAACGGCCAGGAGGAGAAGGACGAGAGCGAACGCGACGGCCGGAGACCGTGAGGACAACGGAGCAGCAGGCGGCATGCGCGAGGTTACCCGCGCCCCGCCGCCAGGGCAATCACGACCACGAGCTGTTCGGCGGCCCCGCAGCTTCAATCAGCGACGGGCCTCGAGACCCGCGTCAGCGGACGGCACTCCCCCCGCGTACGAGCCGCACGCCGCCATTGGTCGTGACCGCGCGGATGGTCGGACCACCCTCCCCGAGGGTCGCCGCGATCCGCTTGCCGACCTTACCCTGGACCGTCACCGGAAAGTCGAGCTCGATGCCCCCGTTCACGGTGCCCGTCTCGAGCCGCGCCGAGTAGTCGGGCGGCACCGCGAGCGTCACGCCCCCGTTGGTGGTCGAGACGTCGAGCCCGGCGCCGTCCCATCGACGGCCATCGAGCTCCACGTGCAGCCCGCCGTTGGTCGTCCGGCCCCGGACGTCTCCGCTCACACCCGCCAGGTGCACGCCACCGTTCGTGGCTCGGAAAACGATCTCCCCACCGACGTCGGTGATCCCGATGCCGCCGTTGTTCGTCTCGATGTCGAGGTCGATCTCGAACGGGACCATGACCTCCCACGACACACCCCAATTCTCCCGGCGATCGGTGTCGGGGCCATCCGAGCGGAGCCGCCCGTCCCGCATCGAGACGCGCACGTCGGCGGCGATCTCACGGGCGCGCTCGGGGCTGCGTGCATTCGCCCACACATGGGCTCGCACGGCCACCTCGGGGCGGTTCCAGCCCTCGACCTGGACGCCGCCGTTCGCGCCGCCCTCCAGCTCCAAGCGCCCTACATCGTCGAACTCGCCATGGAGGGCCAAGCAATAGCGGTCGTCGTCCCCACCGCTCCGCCGGTCCTCACACCCTGCGTCGTCGTAGCGCGTCCACTGTGCCTCGGCCTCACCGCCTCCCACGCCCCCCATCACGACGGCCACCGCCAACGCCACCACCACTCGTCTACCCGCCCTCATCTGGTCCTCCGGTCCGAGCCGCTCGTCTTCCCATGAGACAGGCCGCGGCCGGATTCGGTTGCAGTCATCCCGGGCCGGCCCGGACCGCAACCAGGGTCGGCCCTCATACGCCACTTCTCATCGGTCTACGTCGCCCTACGTAGAGTGCAAGGTTCTCCCGACAGCGAATTTGCTCCTCGACCGCATTATGAGTCCTGAGACGCTTCCCCAGGAGGTCGCAATGTCCAAGTCGTCCTGTGTGTTCCGTATGGCAACGCTCACCCTCGCTGCGTTCGGCGCCGCGTGTACCGACGACGTCGCCACGCCGTCCCCGTTCGAGCCCGAATTCGCGAAGGTGCACGCGAATCCAGGCCAACCGCAGCGCCTGGAGGTGTACACCCAAAACCTCTACCTGGGCGGAGACACCGGGCCGCTCTTCGAGCTCGACCTGACCGATCCCAGCGCCATCGGGGACGTCATCGTGGCGACCGCCACGTTCTGGGCGTCGGTCCAGGCGAGCGACATCCCGGCCCGCTCGGCCGAGGTGGTGGACGAGATCGAAGTCCGCATGCCTCACGTCGTCGCCCTGCAAGAGGCGGTCGGGTACGTCACCGGCCTGCTCAACCCGGCCACGTTCGCCTTCACGCCCACGGCTCCGGGCCCGGACCTACTCGGCTCCGTGCTCGGTGAGATCACGTCCCGCGACCTTCCCTATTCGCTGGCGGTGATGCAGCCCACGACGGCCATCGCCCTGCCCATGGGTCCCCCCACGGCACAAGGGCTCCCCGCGCTCGCCGTGCAGGACCGCGTGGTCATGCTCGTTCGAGACGACATCGACGACTACGACACCGGGCAGGGCCTCTACGCCGCCCGCCTCGACCTCGGCATTGCGGAGTTCGTGCGCGGATGGGGTCGGGTGAGCTTCGACTTCGACGGCGTACGCCATCACGTGGTCGGGACACACCTCGAGACGCAGGGCAGCCCGAATCCGGCGCACGGGGTCGCCTACGTGCTCCGTCAGATCCACAACGGGCAAGCGGACGAGCTG
>JBDHDM010000406.1:0-3864 GCA_039591515.1 Gemmatimonadota bacterium
AGTTCCTCTTCCGCGAGTGGATCCCACAGGCGTTCATCGACCACCACCAGATGGGTGCCTATACGGCGCGTATCTATCTGCCACCCTACGCCGAGCCGATCCGGCCGGGCGGGGACCCTCTCGTCTGGCGTGAGATGGCGTGGTACGGCGCGCACATGGCGTACAAGATGGACGAGAACGATTTGCCCGGGGCGATCGGGGCCGCGATCTACTCGGGTTGGGGGCATTTCGGCTTCCACTGGATCACGCCGTTCCACAACATCGCCGGCATGCTGACCGAGTCCGCGAGCGCGAGGCTGGCCACCCCGCTCTATGTGCACCCGGACCAGCTCCAGGGCTCGAGGCAGCTGCCGGAATACGACGAGCAAACCACCTTCCCGAGCCCCTGGGAAGGTGGGTGGTGGCACGTGCGCGATATCGTGGAGCGACAGGTCTTGGCCACGTTCTCGCCGCTCGAGCTGGCGGCCTCGAACCGCCGCACGGTTCTTCGCAACGCCTACAACAAAGCGTCGCGACAGACGCAGCGCGGAGCGGAGGACGAGGTGAAGGGCTACGTGATTCCCGTCGACCAGCACGACCCGCTCACCATGCGCAAGATGGTGAACAAGCTGCTGCTGCAGGGCATCACGGTCGATCGGGCGACCCGCCCCTTCGAGCACGAGGGGCGCGCCTACGGTGAGGGCTCGTTCTTCGTGGCGACGGCGCAGCCGAAGCGAGGTGTCGTGCGATGGCTCCTCGGCCGCACGTTCTATCCGGACAACTCCTACACGCGGGACCGCGACGGGAACCCGATCCGCCCCTACGACATGTCCTCGGACAACCTTGCGGAGTTCATGGGCGTGCAGGTCGTGCCCGTAGCCTCGCCCCTGACTGTCCAGGCCACTCGGGTGAGAGCGCTCGTCGATCCCAGCGGAACGGTCACCGCCGGGGCCAACGGCTATGTGCTCGACGGACGGCTCAACGATGCCCACGAGGCCGTCAACCGACTGTTCACGGCCGGAGCCAGCGTACGTCGGGCGTGGCGCGACGGAGAGGGTTTCCGGCAGGGTGACTTCGTGGTCTCCGTGGATGCCAACATCGCCGTCGTTCGGCAGATCGCCGAGGAGACCGGGGTGGACTTCCAGGCCCTCGAGGTCGAAGCGACCGCGTCGACGTACCCGCTGGCGCGTCAACGCGTGGGGCTGTTCCAGCGACACTACGGCGGCAACATGGACGAGGGGTGGACGCGCTGGCTCCTGGAGGACTTCGAGTTCGCCTACTCGACCGTCAATGACGACGAGATCCTGCGGGGCGACCTGCACGAGCGCTTCGACGTCATCATCCTTCCGGCCGACTCCCGGCAGATGATGGTGGACGGGCGCGGTGGGCGCGGTGATCCGAATGACACCCCCCCGGAGTACAGGAGCGGCTTCGGAGAGGAAGGGGTCGCGGCGCTCGAGGCGTTCGTCGAAAGCGGGGGCACACTCGTCACGTTTGCGCAGGCGGGGGACCTGCCTCTCGAGGACTTCGACATCCCGGTCGAGAACGCGGTTGCCGGAATGTGGGGCAACGAGTTCTGGTCCCCGGGCTCGACGCTCCACATGTCGGTCGACAACACGCACCCGTACACGTACGGAATGCCGCGGAACGCCCTGGCCACCTATCTGGCCGGTGGCCAGGTCTACGAGACGATCCGGGGTGCGGGGAGCTCCGACGTGCGCCGTCTCGCCACGTATCCGGAGCGTGACGTCCTCCAGAGCGGGTGGCTCCTCGGCGAGGAGGCGATTGCTGACAAGGCCGCAATCGTGACGGTCGAGAAGGGAGAAGGCTCCATCCTCATGCTCGGCTTCCGGGCACAGCATCGTGCGCAGACGCACGGCACGTTCAAGCTGCTCTTCAACGCGCTTCAGAGTCAGCCCCCGGACATGAGCGCGATTGCGGCCGGCGGCGGTGACTGAGTGACGGCGTCGCGGAGCGCGCGACCGTCGTCGTTCCGCTCGAGAATCTCGGCTCGCTTCGAATGGAGTAGGCGTCAGCCTCCCGGCAGGACCGTCGCGCGGATGATCCGGGTCAGCTCCGGAAACTCGGCGTCGAGGTATTCGTTGCCGCGGGCGGCCGCCATCGCCTGATAGGGCCCGGATCCTCGAGGCGGGCCGTCGCCGTACGCGGCGTAGAAGGCGTCGACCACCTCCATGCCTTCTACGACCTCGCCGAGGGGCGTAAAGCCCTCACCGTCCAGAGGCGCGTTGTCCTTCGTGCTGATGAAGATCTCGGTGGTCCGGGTGTGGAGTCCGCCTTTGGCGAAGGCGACCCGTCCCCGCGCGTTCGTTTCCAACACGGGGTCGTCGACCAGGTATTCAGACTTCCACACCTGGTTGACGTACGGATTGCCGTTGAGCCCAAACTGCGCCATGAAGCCTTCCAGGACCCTGTAGATCCGGGTGTCGTCGTAGAAGCCACCCTCGACGAGGTTGTAGAAGCGGTCGGCGCCCAGCGGCGCCCAATCGCGGTGGACGTCGATCACGACGTTGCCCGCGCTCGTCTCGAGCTGCACGCGGTAGCGGTCCGGAGCCGTCTCCTGGAACCGCTGGGGCCGCAGAAGCGGATCGCGGAGCCTCGGGTCCACCTCTTCGTCGGTGTCGGAGGCCCCGCCACAGGCTCCGGCGACTACGAGTACGAGCAGCCCCACGACGCGGGTGAGACCAGGGGCGTTGGATTTCACGAAGTCTCCGGGTACGAGGAGGACGATCGTCCCATCTTCGGCCACGGGCCGCCTACGTCAAGGACGCACGTCTGCCGGCTGTCGTGGACTCCCCGGGGGCCGGGTCCGACCGCGGGCTTGCCCGAGAGTGTTCCGGTTCGGACTCTGTCCGGCCCGACCCTTCGAATCGAACGGACATGATCGATCTACGCAGCGACACGGTGACCCGGCCGACGGACGAGATGCGCGAGGCCATGGCCGGCGCCGACGTGGGTGACGACGTCTACGGCGACGACCCCACGGTCAACGCGCTCGAGTCGCGCACTGCGGAGGTGCTGGGCAAGGAAGCGGCCGTCTTCGTGCCGACGGGCAGCATGTCCAACCAGATCGCGCTGCGCGCACACACGGAGCCCGGAGATCTGGTCATCATCGACAGGCACGCGCACATCATCCTCAACGAGGGTGGGGCGGGCGCCGCTCTCAGCGGTGTCACGATGCGGCCCATCGACGGTGCACACGGTGTCTTCGGCCCGGACGAGGTGGTCGAGGCGCTCGGGCAACCACACCCATTCAACCCGACCACGCTCGGCGCTCCCCCCAGGCTCGTTTGCCTGGAGAACACACACAACGCCGGGGGAGGCTCGGTCTGGCCGTTGGATCAGCTGGAGGCCGTCTGTCACGTGGGGCGCGAGCACGGGCTCGCGCTGCATCTCGACGGGGCACGCCTTTGGCACGCGTCGGCGGCGTCCGGCGTTCCGGCGCAGGTATACGCGGAGCCGTTCGACACCGTCAACGTCTGCTTCAGCAAGGGTCTCGGCGCGCCCGTGGGGTCCGCCCTGGCGGGGCCCGGCGAGACGATCGAACGGGCCCGACGCTTCCGGCAGCAATTCGGCGGAGGCATGCGACAGGCAGGCGTGATCGCCGCCGGGGCCCTCCATGCCCTGGAGCACCACCGCGACGACCTACGACGCGACGTCGACAATGCCAGGCGACTCGCGCTGGCTCTGGCCGTGCTCGACGGCGTTGCCCTGGATCCGTCTCGAGTCGAGTCGAACATCGTGCGCTTTCACGTCTCGATGGATGCGGGTGACTTCGCGTCGGCTTGTCACGAGCGGGGCGTGCACATGCTGCCGAACGGGCGCCATGGCGTGCGCGCGGTGCTGCATCGCGACGTGTCCGACACC
>JBDHDM010000407.1:0-3861 GCA_039591515.1 Gemmatimonadota bacterium
GCACGCTCACCCACGCGCGACGCGGATCTCGACGGCGAGGTCAGGGTCCAGCGTGTGGAGCACGGAGCAGTACTTCTCCCGCGAAAGCTCCAACGCGCGGGCAACCTTGGCCTGATCTTCGTCCCGCGGGCCTTCGACGTGGCAGACGAGCTCGACCGAGTTGTACCGCTTCGGGATCGTATCCGCCCGAATCCCCAGCGCGTCCATCGAGAGCCCGTCGACCTGCACCCGTGATTTTTGCAGGATCATCAGCACGTCGATCGCCATGCACCCGGCAATGGACAGAAGAAGAAGCTCCATGGGAGCGGGCCCGACGGTGCCCGCGCTGTCGACACCGACGGACACACCTCCCTCCCGACCGCCGCGGAACGCGAGTCCTTCGCCTGTCCACTCGAGCCGTACGCGTCGTTCGTTAGTGGCCGGCATTCGCACCGCTCCCGCGCGTCCCGGAGGGGCCCTGCTCGCGAAGCTGCGCCAACGTCACACGGGCGTGCTCCACATGCGCACTCGCCTCCTGGTCCGCCGGGGCGTTCGCAAGGAATGCCTCGAGGTGCTCGATCGACTCGTGAGGCGCGTCCGTGCGCAGCAGAATGAAGGCGAGCCCATAATGGGCTCCAGCCGATGCTGGGTCCTTTTGCAGCACGTGGCGGTAGGTCTTGGCGGCTTCGCTGACGAGCCCGATGCGGGTGTAGCAGATGGCAATCTGCTGAAGCACGATCACGTCGCCGGGCGACTCCTTGAGGGCAAGTCGGAACGAGGTCAGAGCTTCGTGGAACTTGCCGTCCTCGAGGAGTTCGAGGCCCTCGACGTAGTAGTCGACCTGCTGGGCGTCCTCATTGCCCAGGATCTTATTCCAGAACGCCATGCGAGAGGGGTCTCAGGGCTCGGGCGCCACCGGAGCGCGCCTCCGACGGGCATCCCCAGGGTCCCCGGAAGGTAGACGGTCGAGGGTCGGGGACGCAACGCTCAACCCCTTGCCGCCACGACCGTTCCGCCCTCCTTCACGAGCACCTGTAGACCGGCCTTCTCCAGGACGTCCGAAGCCTCGTCCGAGGCCTCCGTAACGACCGTTCTGCAGCGCAGAGCCGTGACTCTGGCGGCCTCGAACAGGACGCCCTTCCCGAGCCGGCCGTCGACCACCACGCCACGCAGCACGCCGGTGAAGAAGGGTAGCCCGGGCCATGACACCGCCCGGCTGACACCGGGATGCTCGGGCCACCCGGCCGCGTCCGGATCGACGACCACGACGTCGAGATCCGGCACGATGTCCGCGAGCGATCGCCCGTATCGTGCGGGGGCACCCACCAGCGCGACGATGCCCGGTCCCCGCGACATGCCGAGGAGTGCCGCGAGTCGGCCGGCCTCCGACGGCTCGGTCCCCCCTTCCTCCGCACCGGGCCCGGCGAGCCCCTCGCCGATCTCGCCCCGGGGAGGTGCGCGCAGGTCGGCGAAGCCGCCCGTGACGGGGAAGGAGTCTCGACAGTTCGGGCAGCCGAGCGTCCCCTCGTGCACACGCCGATCGACGAGGTGATCCGCGAGGAGGATGAGACCGAATCCCGGTCCACAACGGGGGCACGCGAGCCGATCTGTCAGGAGAAGCTGCATACCGAAGGTGGAGGGACGATAGAGAGGCCCAGGGTGCGGCTCAGCCGCGCTCTACCTGGAGTACCGGAATGGTCACGCCCGCAGGGCGCGTCGAGACGAAGACGATGGCCTCCGCGACGTCCTCGGGCCGGAGCATGTCGGCGCGGTTCGGAAGTCTCGGATCACCATCGGGGTTTAAGGGGTCCCAGAGCTCGGTGTCCGTCGCCGCGGGCTCGACCAATGTGGCTTTCACGCCGGAGCCCCGGATCTCCTCGAGCAGCACCTCGTGTAGCCCTCGAAGGCCGAACTTGGACGAGGCGTATGCGGCGTTTTCGGGAAACGCCTTGCGTCCCGCGACCGAGCCGACGTTGACGATCAGGCCGGATCCTCGCTCCACCATCCTCGCCAGGAGCACGCGCACGACCAGAAAGGGCCCTCGTGTGTTGATTCTGTGATGGTCGTCGAACGACCGCACGGTCTCGGTCGCGCACGAAGCGACGCCGAAGACTCCAGCCGCGTTGACGACGATGTCGGGCGGTCCCCCCGAGGTCTCCATCAACTCGTCCAAGGCGGACCAGACCTCCTCGTCGTCCCCGAGATCCGCCACGATCGGACGCACCCCGTGCTCGGCCGAGAGGCGCTGCAACGCCTCCGAGCTCCGCGCGAGGCCCCATACCTGCGCTCCCTCCGCCGCGAGTGCGGCCGCCGTCGCACGCCCGATGCCCCGGCTCGCGCCGGTCACCAACGCGGTCCGACCGAGAAGGCTGCCTTGCGGGCTCATCGTCTCACCCCCAACACGGTGGGCATCACAGGGGCGGGTGGACGCTGGTGACGAACCGCATGAATTCGTCACGCGTTCGATGGTCCTCGAGGAAGACCCCTCTCATGGCGGAGGTCAGCGTCTTCGAGTTCTGCTTCTCCACTCCGCGCATCATCATGCAGAGGTGGTACGCCTCGATGACGACGGCCACGCCCGCCGGCTTGGTCGTGTCCCAAACGGCTTGCGCAATCTGCTCCGTGAGCCGCTCCTGGACCTGGAACCGACGGGCGTAGACCTCGACCAGGCGCGCGACCTTGGACAGACCCAGGATCTGTCCGTTCGGGATGTACGCCACGTGCGCCTTGCCGAAGAAGGGGAGCATGTGGTGCTCGCACAGAGAGTACAGCTCCACGTCCTTCACGAGCACCATGCTCTGATGGCTCCCCTCGAACAGCGCGTCACCCAGAACCGCCTCCGGCGTTTCCCCGTACCCCTTGGTGAGGAAGGCCAGCGCCTTGGCGACGCGCTCGGGGGTGCGTGCCATTCCGTCGCGCTCGGGGTCGTCCCCCAGGCGGACGATCATCTCAGCGACCAGGTCCTCGAACGACGCGTTCGACAGGTCGGCTCTTTCCGGACTCCCGCTCATGCTCGGCTCATCCCTCGCCAGGTCCCATGTATTCGACGGAGTTGTTCGGCGTTTCCTGAAGGAAGACACGATGCAGCCGAACCCCCTTCGGCAGACCGTCCGCCAGGCGCTTCCAGATCGCGATCGCGAAGTTCTCGGTCGACGGCTTGAGCCCTTCCAGCCACGGAACCTCGAGGTTCAGGTTCCGATGGTCGACGTCCTCCACGACCCGGGCGCCGATCAGCTCCTTCACCGCTCTCAAGTCCATGACGAAACCCGTCTCCGGGTCGACCGGCCCCTCGACCGTCACGTCGAGGACGTAGTTGTGGCCGTGCCAATTGGGGTTCGAGCAGTCTCCGAACACCTCACGGTTCTTCTCCTCCGACCACCCTTCGTGGTAAAGGCGGTGCGCGGAACAGAAATGCGCTCGACGGGTCACGCGGACGGTGGACATGGTCGACGGGGACGAAGGAAGGCCATGGACTCGGGGCAGGGCTACCCGAGCGTGGCGAACTCGATCCACGGAGCGACTGGAAGCTCGAAGGGCCGGCCCCTCCCGCCTGGCGGCGGAGGGAACCGGCCCTCGAATGCGTACCGGAGGGGAATTATTGAAGCCCGGGAACCAACGAGTGGTGACTTCCTCGGGTTCTTCCGCTTTCCCCTCTTCCGGGGCCTAGCGTCCTTCCCGAGAGTCAGTCCCGGCTTCCTAGTGTTGGCTCAATAAACGAGCCCTCCGACACGCGAATGGAAAATATAGCTCGGGGCGCGGTCGATTGCGAACCATGCGTCGTCACGGTGCCTCCGCGCCGGACCGATCTGTAGAGCGAAAGGACCGGAGAAGCGAGAGGTTGCGTACGTCGGCCGCCACCCCGTCGTCACCTTTGGGGGTCTC
>JBDHDM010000408.1:0-3835 GCA_039591515.1 Gemmatimonadota bacterium
TCGGGTCCACATGGGACTTCGAGCGTTTGCCCGAGGCGCACCGGCATATGGAATCCCGGGAGAGCGTCGGGAAGCTGGTGGTCCGGGTGCGGTCGGCAGACGACCGGAAGGCCGCGACCCGATAGGGTACGTCGTCGCCCAGGCCCATATTGGAGCGTCCCCCCCTCGGTTCCATGGAGCAGACCATTCGAAAGCGATCACGCCGACAGGGTCTGTGCGCGGTCCCACTCGTCCTGTGCGTGGGACTCGTCTCGTCTCCGCTCGCAGCTCAGGGTTCGGCGTGGGGCGCCCTCGAGCTCCCCTTCCGAAGCGAGTACTTGTTTGCCGGGACCTCTTTCGGCGTCCAGCACGTGCAACAGGCCGAGCTCACGGTCGGCGTGGGCGGGTTCACCGCGTCCGGGTTCACCGTCTACGAGTTCGACCAGAGCAGCTTCATCGAGGCCGATATCTCCGTCGAATACTACCGCCAGGTCACGCCGTCGCTCGGGTTCTTCCTGGGCGGCTCGCTGTACAACTTCGATCTCGGCCCAGAGCTGGGCTGGGAGAGCACCCAGGAGGTGCACGGGGGTGTCGGATTCTCCGCCACGCTCAACCCCACCGTGGTCGTGGCTCACGACTTCGACCTCGGAGACGGTACGCATGCCACCTTCGAGCTGTCCGAGAGCGTACCCCTCGGGAGCCGGGAGATCACCCTCGACTTCGGGGGGAGTGTCGAGTACAACGATCACTACTACACCGACGATTCCGGCTTCGCCTACTTCGACGTGAGCGCCGCCCTGGCGATCCCCGTGGGCATGGTGACGCTCAGCCCGATCTTCGTCGTGCAGCGTCGCCTCGACTCCGTCTTCGAGTACGCGATCCCGGATGCCGAGGTCTGGGGGATCACCGCGTCGATGTACTTCGACTGACCGGCGAGCTTGTCCCACGGACCGGCGATCTTGTCCCGAATCGTGGGCCCGCCTACCGTCCCCTTCGGCATCAAGCTCGCATTGTCAGGAGAATCGATCGTGAAGCTCTGCAGCTATCTCCGGGGTCTGGGGTCGACCGTTTCGGCGGCCACGCTGGCGACGCTCGTCCTCACCGGCTCGCTCCACGCGCAAGACGCCAAGCAGTCCATGGCCGCGTTCATCGACGCGAACGCGGACGAGTTCGGCGAGACGGCCCAGGCGATCTGGGAGCTCGCCGAGGTCGGCTACATGGAGGCCGAGTCGTCCGAGCTGCTCCAGGCTCATCTGCGGGCGGGGGGCTTCGAGGTCGCGTCGGGCGTGGCCGGCATGCCGACGGCTTTCGTCGCCTCGTGGGGAGGGGGCGGTCCGGTCATCGGGATCATGGCCGAATACGACGCGCTTCCCGGCATCAACCAGAGCCGCTCGGCCGAGCGTGACCCGATTCCGGGGAAGATCGCCGGCCACGCCTGTGGGCATCACCTCTTCGGGACTGGCTCGGTCGCTGCGGCGCTCGCCGTGAAGGACTGGCTCGAGTCGAGCGGCACCCCGGGGACCGTGCGGCTCTACGGCACCCCGGCCGAAGAGGGCGGGGCCGGCAAGGTGTACATGGTCCGGGCGGGCCTCATGGACGACGTGGACGCCATGCTCCACTGGCACGCCAGCTCGCAGAACAGCGCGAGCGCGTCGTCGTCGCTTGCCAACAAGTCCGGGAAGTTCCGGTTCTACGGCCAGTCGGCCCACGCTGCGGGTGCCCCGTGGCGGGGACGCTCGGCCCTCGACGGTGTCGAGGCCTTCCACAACATGGTGAACATGATGAGGGAGCACGTCACACCGCAGAGCCGAATCCACTACGTCGTCACCGCAGGCGGCTCCGCACCCAACGTGATCCCCGATTACGCCGAGTCGTACATCTACGTGCGACACCCGGAGCCCGAGGAGTCGCGCCGTATGTTCGAGTGGGCCGTAAAGGCGGCCGAGGGCGCGGCGATGGGCACGGAGACGCGCATGGAATACGAGGTGATCCACGGCATCTACAACCTGCTCGTCAACGAGACCCTCGGTCGGGTGATGTACGAGAATCTCAGTAGCGTCGGGGGCGTGCCGTACACCCAGGAGGAGGTTCGCTTCGCGGAGATGATCCAGTCGACCTTCCCCTCCGACGTCCCGTCGATCTCGAGCGCGCAGGAGGTCCAGCCCTTCGAGGTGAACGAGGTCGGCTCCGGTGGATCCACGGACGTGGGCGATGTGAGCTGGACGGTCCCGACCGCAGGTCTGGGCACAGCCACCTGGGTGCCCGGTACGTCCGCCCATTCGTGGCAAGCGATCGCGGCGGGTGGCACCGACATCGGCAACAAGGGGATGATCAATGCCGCCAAGACGCTCGCCTTCACGGCCTACGACCTGATCACGCAGCCGACCGTGCTCGAGGCTGCCCGTGAGGAGTTCCTGGATCGACGTGGCCCCGACTTCATCTACGAGCCACTGCTGGGGGATCGTGATCCGCCGCTCGACTACCGCGCGAGCGTGGTGGGCGGGGGGAACAACGACTGAGGCGGGTCCGAGGCACGCTCAGGCGGGGTCGCAGGCGCGACCCCGCCGATCGCCACCGAGGTGCCGGGACGGCTTCCGGTCACTCGCCCGTCAGCGTCAGCGTCTCACCGTGGCGGAGGACCTCGAGGTCCTCGGGCGGTAGGCCCGCCTGGTCCCACGCGGCTCGAGTCCGTTTCGGAGGCTCGAGCGGGTCCTCGAAGGTGAGTCGGAAGGTGCCCCAATGCGTCGGAATGAAGAGGCCCGTGCTCCCCAGATCCTGGTAGATGCGCACGGCCTCCTCGGGATTGACGTGCGACGCCTTCATGAACCACCGCGGCTCGTAGGCGCCGACCGGAATCAGGGAGGCGTCGAAAGGCCCGAGGCGACGCCCGATCTCCTCGAAGCACGAGGCATAAGCGCTGTCGCCGGCGAAGTAGATGCGAGGTGTGGCGCTTCCCTCGTCCGGTCCGGCCGGGAGAACGGCCCAGGAGCCCCAAAGGCGCGTGTTGGTGTCCCATGGGGTGCGCCGGCACCAATGACGAGCCGGTGCTGCCGTCACCCGAAAGCGCCCACCCGGAGCGTCGGCGCTGTCCCACCAGTCCAGCTCGACGACGTTCCGGGTTCCGAGCGTCGAGAACCATGGCCGATACCCGAGGGGTGTGAACCAGGTCAGCTCTGCGCCGAACCGTTTGTCGAGGGCCCGCACGGTGCTTCGATCGAGATGGTCGTAGTGGTCGTGGGAGAGCAGGACTGCGTGAATCGGTGGAAGATCTCGGATCGCCGGCACTGCGGGCACGAAGCGCGCAGAGCCCAGAAAGGAGACCGGGGAGACACGCCTCGACCAAACAGGGTCCGTCAGGAGGTTCAGGCCAGGCAGTTGCAGGAGAAACGTCGCGTGCCCGACCCAGGTGATCCGGGCCTCTCCGTCCCCGACCGTCGGCGACGCGATGTCCGGCTCGACCGTCGGAAGGTCGTCCGCGTCGGGATCGGGGGGCAGCGGCGTGCGGACCCACTCACGGGCGACCTCGTGGATCCTACGGCGTATCGTGTCGTCGCCGGCCGCTTCGGGCCACGGTGCGCGGAAGCGACCGCTCGGTCGATGATGCGAAGGACGCGGCACGGTGGTGGTGCGATCCGGGGAATCCGGGGTAGACGGGGTGAGCACCCACGATAACAGCGAAGGAACGATGAGGATTCTCCTGGTGGGCGGCACGGGGACCATCGGAGCTGCTGCTGCCGATGCCCTGGAAGGCCGAGGTCACGACGTCGTGAGGGTCGGAGCGCGCGCGGGCACACCGCGAGTGGACCTCGAGGATCCCGAATCGATCCGTCACCTCTACGACTCCGTGGGCCCCGTC
>JBDHDM010000409.1:0-4635 GCA_039591515.1 Gemmatimonadota bacterium
GGTGAAGACGTCGCCCGGCTCGAACGTGAACGGTGGGACATTGGCGTACTGCGACGGATCGTGGACGTCGAGCCCGATTCCGTGGATGAATCCGTGGTAGATGTACAGGTACCATTGGGGGCACGACCCGTCGTCGTTGGCCCAAGCACCCGGGCAGAGGCCGGGCGGCGGGTCGAAGCTGGCCTCCGCGGACTCGATGAGGCCGAGGTCGACCAGCCCCTGCCAAAGCACCTCATAGGCTGCTCGAGTCGGCTCGTCCCGAGCGACGCCGGGCAGGATGGCGGTCTCGGCCGCCTTCTGCGCGTCGAGAACCACGGTGTACACGTCACGTATCTCTGCGGAGAACGTGCGATCTACCGGCACCGTGCGAGTGATGTCGGCCGAGTATCCCTCGTAGTACGCGGCCACGTCCATGAGGACGACCTCACCCGCTTGGACCTCCCGAGTCCCCGCCGGATAGTGCAGCACGGTGGAATTCGGCCCCGACCCCACGATGGACGAATACCCCGGGGCATCCGCGCCGAGAGAGCGGTAGGTCGACTCCATGACGGCCTGGATCTCGTTCTCTCGCATGCCCGGACGGATCGCCCGCATGGCCGCCTCGTGTGCACGGGAAGAAACCTCGGCGGCCTTGGTCAACAGCTCGATCTCCGCTTCGCTCTTCTTGGCCCGGAGCTGGTCCACCCAGTCGTTGACCTCCCGCGTGACGAGCCCCGGGTGCCGTTCCCGAAGACCGCGGACGAACATGCGGCCGGCGCTGAGTGAGTCACGAGCGCTGAACTCGTTCGCCTGGTAATCCGCCACCGAGTAGACCGGGAGACCCTGCTCGACGAGGGAGTCCACGTAGGCCGTCATCCCATCGGAGTACCGGGCCGGCAGGTTCAAAGCGTCGGTGACGTCAGCCAGGTCCAGTCGCTTCCCGTCGTAGAGTGCCGTCCGGGCATCCGGGCGGGCGACGAAGAGCGTTTCGGTCGTCTTGCCCTCATTCGAGACCATGACCAAGGCGGCATTCGACTGAACGAATCCAGTCAGATATCGAAACGCGGGCAGCTGGAAGAACGGAGGCCAATGACGTACCGGCTCCCGACCGCCGAACGCCACGACGACGCCCGTCTCCACCCGCTCGGCCAGAGCAGCCCGCCGTGCGGCGTACTCGCTGGACGGAATCTGTGCAGCCAGAGGGGTCGCGAGGCCGACCAGGGCCACGCCGGTCAAGAAGAGCCGGGGAATACGCGTCATGGGCCGTCGTCCTCAATCAGTCACGGAATCGACGCTAGTCTCGCTGGGCACGGACGTCCTCGCCATCCCGGCCACCCCCGCAGCGGTCAGTTGCTCGCGGCGCCGGCGTTGATCCAAGCCACGATGTTGTTCAGGTCCGCGTCGCTCAGCGGAGCAAGACCCAGCGGCATCTGCTGACCCGGGGCGCTGCCCTGGAGCTTCATGACCACGTAGCTGTGGGCTGCGTCACCCGGCTTCACCAGAAGGGTCGCGGGCTGGGCGTACGAAGGGACGTTGACGAGGTTCGCGTAGTTACCCGCAACCGAGTGGGTGAGCGCGAGGTAACCGGCTCCTCCTGCGTGACACATCCCCCTCGTACAGTCCCGACGCTCCAAGATCTCGTGGACGACCCCGGCGAACGACGGGCCGGTCGCCCCGGCTCCTGCGGGCTGCACCGTGACCTCCGAGAAGGCCATCAGGCCGCTGGAGCCTGCCGTGATGGTCGCGGCACCGGTACCCACCGCCGTGATCAAGCCATCCACGACGGTCGCGACGAGCTCGTTCGACGAGGACCATTCGACCGTAGCCCCGGCGAGCGCGGACCCGTTTCGGTCCAGCACGGTCGCCGTAACCTGCTGCGTCTCGCCAAACGAGGTGAGCGCCACGACGTCATCGGAGAGGACGACCGTGGCCGCCGGATCCTCGATGCCCGTGGATTCGCCCCCGCCGCAGGCGGCAAGGACCGAAAGGAGTATCAAAGACAGCGGGTAAGAGCGTGGGCGTCTCATTCTCACCAATCCGGGCGTTCAGCCATGGCTCGCGTCCTACCGAAGGGTCGACTTGGGTCCTGCGCAGCCTCCGGGGGGGGCGGCGTTTCTCCGACGCTTACAAGAGGCGTGCCAACTCAGGGCCTCGACCTGAAGGCGGTCGACGTCAAGGAGGCGGCCGGGATCGCCGGGGCCACGCTGACGGACGATGGTGCAGGTATTGTTACGAGTGGTCCGTGCCGGTGGCGGCATGGCCAATCCCGCACCGTCGATCATCTCGAGGAAGACATGGCGGCGATCACCGAACTCGAGGGCGTCGTGTTGGGAATCGTGGATTCCCTGCAGCCCTGTACGGCCTACGCAGTCCGCAAGCAGCTGCTCGCGTCCCCATCCACGCACTGGAGCGCGTCGGCAGGCTCAATCTACCCCCTGTTGTCACGGCTCGAGGAGATGGGGCTGGTCAGCACTCGCGTCGACCCTGCCGATCGCCGAGGTCGGCGTCTGACAAGCGTGACCCGGAAGGGGCGAGCAGCGCTCCGGAGTTGGATCATGCAGGCGGGTGACCCACAGGTCGCAGCCCGCGTCTTCGACGCCCTCCGCACCCGGGCCTTCTTTCTCGATGCGCTCGATCCGGGCGAGCAGAAGCGTTTCGCGGAGGCCGCACTCGAGGCCGCCGAGGCCTTCCTGTCCGTCGCAGGGGATTACGTGCCCCCTCCGGAGGAAGGGGACATCGGGTGGCGACTCGGTGCCCTTGGGGGCATGTACGCCGCCGAGGCCCGCGTCCGCTGGCTGCGAGAGGTCCTCGCGAGCCTCGACGACGAAGACTGACACTTCAGCCGTCCCCCTCCTCGCTCGTCACAAGCAACCCTCCGAGGCGCCCAGGCATCGATAGTACGACTCGTACTATCTACATCCGTGAGATCTGCATGAATACCAGACAGGTGATCCTCGCGCTGGCGTTCCTATTGGCCGTGACCTGCGACCTGGTGCCGACCCATTCGCTGACCGCCCAGACCCAGAGGGTCGTCCAGGGCGGTGATGGCGAGGGACGTCGCCTGGGATTGGGCCTCAACCCGCAGGAGCATCGGGTCATGCTGGTGGAGCCCGGCTCCCTGGCCGAGCAGGCGGGGCTCCGCGTGTACGACGTCGTCCTGTCACTCAACGGTCGCACCATGGCGGAACACGGCCCTGCGCTCGGTGAGCTGCTGGGGAGCTCGGAGCCTCTGGTCTTCGTCGTTCAACGGGGTGACGAGCGTCTGACGCTCACGATCGGTGAAGCGGTGCGGAGCCCATTCGAGGAGGTCGCGCTGGAGCTGGCCGACGTGCTCGAGGCCCGCTACCTCTTCCCTGACCGTGCGCTGCAGTACGCGGAGGCGCTACGGGCCAACGTCCGTGCCAGCCATTACGAGAGCGTCGGCGATCCCGCTGCCTTCGCGCAGCGGCTGACGGAGGAGCTGAACGCCGTGGCGGAGGACCGGCATCTGAGGGTGAGCGCGCCGGGCGCTCCAACTCCGGGGAGGAGCATGGTTCGGCGGCAAGCCGGTGACGGAGCGGCGACGCCGGACGTTGAGGCGGGCAGCCGGCAGCTTCGCCGTGGACCCGGCTCTCCCGCGGACGCCATGGCCGACCCCGTGCCCGAGAGCGGCTGGCTCACCGACGAGATCGCATTCATGCGGATCGGGCTCATGCCGCCGGACGATGAGCTCAAGGCCTGGGCCGCTGACTTCATGGAAGAGCACGCCGCCGCGAAGGCTCTCGTCCTTGATCTACGCATGTGCCGGGGCGGCACCGTCGACATGATGAACGGATTCCTGCCTTACCTCTACGGGGAAGAAACATGCGCTGGCAACACACCGTCGTTCCCAGCGCCTCGGCGAACAACCCGGACATTCCCGTCTACGTACTCACAGGCTTCACCGGCTCGGCGTGTGAGCATCTGACCATGGCTCTCAAGGCCACCGGACGCGCAACCGTGGTCGGGGGGCGTACGGGCGGGGCCGGTCACTTTGCCACCATGGTGGAGTTATCGGGAGGTTATACGCTCATGCTGCCCATCGGGCGGACGTACGATCCTCGGACCGGCGCAGGATGGGAGCTGGTCGGGATCGAGCCCGACGTCCCGGTCGACCCGAGCGTTGCGGAGGCCCGGGCCTTGGAGATGTTCCATGAGGCAGAACGCCGTCGGGGGCACGGTAGGTTCTGACGATTCGCAAACAGGGTCCCGGGTGAGGGAGCAGGAGAGGATGGCATGAAGAGACGAACGATGGTCGGTCGCGGGATGCTCATCGGCGCGGCGTTGGCGAGCCCTGCCCCGCTCCAGGCGCAGTCACCCGACAGGAGCGAGTCGGCTCGCGAGGTCCCGTCGATCGAGATCCCCGGCGAGCTGGAGCGCGTCCTTCGGGACTACGAGCGCCATTGGAGCGGGGGTCAGGAAGCGGAGCTCGCCGCCCTGTTCGTCGCCGAAGGGCTGATCGTGAGCGGGGGATCGTGGATTCGTGGCCGGAGCGCGATTCAGGAGGCGTATCGCAGCGCCACGGGCCCGCTCCGCCTCCGGGCAATCGAGTTCGCCGCCGACGGAGACGTCGGCTACATCGTCGGCGCCTACGGGTACGGCGATACCCTCCCCGTCGAAGACCGAGGCATGTTCGTA
>JBDHDM010000410.1:0-3819 GCA_039591515.1 Gemmatimonadota bacterium
TCGTGTACATCGGCACCGGCGAGACCCAGCTTCGCGGCAACATCATGCAGGGTGACGGCGTCTACCGGTCGACGGACGCCGGTGCGACATGGGAGCACCTCGGACTGGTCGAAGCGCAGAACGTCGCCCGCATCCGCATCCACCCGGAGGACTGTGACGTCGCCTGGGTCGCGGCCTTCGGGCAGCATTCCGCCGAGAACCCCGAGCGCGGCGTGTTCAAGACCACCGACGGCGGCCAGAGCTGGGATCTCACGCTCTTCAAGAGCGAGAAGGCCGGCGCGAATGACCTGGTCATGGATCCGAACGACCCTGACGTGCTCTACGCGACCGTCTGGGAGGCGTGGCGCAAGAGCTGGGGCATGAGCTCGGGTGGGATGGACTCGGGGCTCTGGAAGTCCACGGACGGCGGGGAGAGCTGGATGGACATTACCGCCACGCTCGGCCTGGAGCCGGCGGGGCCGATCGGCAAGATGGGTGTGGCGGTGTCGGGGGCGAACTCGAACCGCGTCTGGGTCATCGTCGAGCACGAGCCCGATGGGGGAGTGTATCGGTCGGACGACGGCGGGCAGACGTGGGAGCACGTCAACGACGAGCGTAAGCTCCGGCAGCGCGGCTTCTACTACACGAGAATCTACGCCGACCCGCAGGACGAGGACGTCGTCTACGCGCTCAACACGGGCTTCTACCGCTCGACCGACGGCGGCGTGACGTTCCCGCAGTCGATCCGAGTTCCGCACGGAGACAACCACGACCTGTGGATCGCGCCGTCGGACTCCGACCGGATGATCAACTCGAACGACGGGGGTGGGAACGTCTCGTTCAACGGCGGTGAGAGCTGGACCGCGCAGGACTTCCCCACGGCCCAGTTCTATCGCGTGATCACGACGGCGCACGAACCCTACCACATCTGCGGAGCGCAGCAGGACAACTCGACCGCGTGCACACCCTCCGGTGGGTGGAACCACCTGTCCGCGGCCGGTGGCTTCGGTGGCGGTGGCCACTTCTACTCGGTCGGTGGGTGCGAGAGCGGCTACATCGCGCCGCACCCCGAGAACACGGACATCTTCTACGCCGGGTGCTACGGCGGTTCGCTCTCTCGCTACGACCACAGCACTGGGCTGGGGCGGGCGATCAACGTGTGGCCCGAGAACCCGATGGGTCAGTCGTCCGAGGATCTCCGGGAGCGCGTGCAGTGGACCTTCCCGATCGTCTTCGACAAGCACGACGCCAACATTCTGTACACGGGGACGCAGAAGGTCTGGAAGACGACCGACGAGGGTCAGAGCTGGACGCAGATCAGCCCGGACCTGACCCGGAACGACCCGATGACCGTGGGGCCTTCGGGCGGCCCGATCACGAAGGACCAGACGGGCGTGGAGACCTACGCCACGGTCTTCGCGATCGCGCCGTCGCCTCACGATGCCAATGTCATCTGGGCGGGCTCCGACGACGGGTACGTGCACGTCACACGTGACGGGCGCGCGCCGTCGCCGAGCTGGGCCAACGTGACGCCGCCGGACGCTCCGGACTTCGTACGGATCAACACGGTCGAGGCGTCCCCGAACACACCGGGCAAGGCGTACGTGGCCGGGATTCGCTATCTCGTCGACAACGACCGTGGCCCCTACGTCTGGAAGACCGAGGACTACGGCGAGACGTGGACGAAGATCGTCGCGGGCATCCCCGAAGACGACTTCGTTCGGGCCGTGCGTGAGGACCCAGTCCGCCCGGGGCTACTCTACGCGGCCTCGGAGCGCACCGTCTACGTGTCGTGGAACGACGGCGCGTCGTGGCAGCCCCTCACCATGAACCTCCCGGTGACCCAGGTCTCCGATCTGGTGGTCGAAGAGAACGATCTGGTCATCTCGACACACGGTCGCTCGTTCTGGGTCATGCGCAGCATCGGCCCGCTGCGGCAGCTGAACGACGAGGTGGCTGCGGCGGACTTCTGGCTGTACGACCCGAAGGACCCGGTGCGCCGCTTCGACAACACCGTCGAGATCGACTACCACCTCGCCGAGGATGCCGAGAAGGTGATCCTGGAGTTCCTGGACGTCAGCGGCGACGTGCTGGCCTCCTTCGAGTCGCCCGACGAGGAGGACGAGGCCGAGGAGGAAGAGGAGAGCCCGTTCGCGGCGTTCTTCGGAGGCGGCGGCAGCCAGACCCCGGCCAAGACGGCCGGGGCGAACCGGTTCCGTTGGAATCAGCGGCTCGAGGGCTGGACGGACTTCGAGGGACGGATCTTCTGGGCCGCAGGCAACCAGGGGCCCGCGGTGCTGCCAGGCCGATATCAGGTCCGCCTCACGGTGGACGGCGAGACCATGACGCAGGAGTTCGAGATCAAGATGAACCCGCGCGCGGTGGCCGAGGGCGTCACGCTCGCGGATCTCCAGGAGCGCTTCGCGCTGTCCATCCAGATTCGAGACCGGGTCACGGAGGCCAACGAGGCCGTGCTCCGCATCCGCTCGATCGAGGGGCAGATCGAGGAGCGGCTCGAGCAGAGCGACGACGCACAGCTGCAGTCTCTGGCGGGGACGGCCCGAGAGCGCATGGACGAGGTCGAGGGCGAGATCTATCAGGTCCAGAATCGCTCGAACCAGGATCCGCTGAACTATCCGATCAAGCTCAACAACAAGATCGCCGCCCTGCAGAACCTGGTCGAAGGTGCGGAGAGCCGCCCGACCGACCAGTCCTACGAGGTCTTCGAGACGTTGTCGGGCCAGCTCGACGCCGAGCTGCGGCAGATGGACCTCATCATCCAGCAGGAGATCGCTCGGCTTAACGAGCTGTTGCGCGAGTTGGGGCTCGAGCCGATCGACACCGAGCGCCTGATCACCTGACGGCGAGCCGCCGGGCCGGTGTCAGGGCGCGGCAGGGACGGACCGACACAGGGGGCGGTGGCTTCGGCCACCGCCCCCGCGCATCTTGGCACATGCTCGCCGCGCTCATCACCCGGCTCGTGGGGTGGGCGGTGGCGCTCTTCCACGACGTGGAGCGCATCGGCCCCCGCCTTGCGAGTGGACCGGTTCTCGTAGTCGCGAACCATCCGAACGCGCTCGTCGACCCGTTGGTGATCTTCCACACGGCGGGTCGCGTGACCCGGCCGTTGGCCAAGGCCCCACTCTTCGAGAAGGCGCTCGTCGGCACGGTCTTGAAGGGCCTGGGAGGGCTTCCCGTGTACCGGAGGCAGGACGATCCCGCTCGGATGCACCTCAACGATCGGACGTTCGACGCCGCGATCGAGGCCCTGTCGGCCGGGGGGGCCGTCCAGATCTACCCCGAGGGTCAGAGTCACTCCGAGCCGGCTTTGACGTCGATTCGTACCGGTGCGGCTCGCATCGCCCTGCTCGCCGAAGCACGCGCGGACTGGGGGCTGGGCCTCCGCATCCAGCCGGTGGGGCTGACGTACGAACGGAAGCACCTCTTCCGCGGACGTGTGACGGCGGCGTACGGCGACCCGCTGCCCGTTTCGGAGTACCGACGGCGCTATGAGCGTGACGAGCGTCTCGCCGTGGACGAGCTCACCGCCGAGATCCGCACTCGGCTCGAGGGCGTGACGCTCAACTTCGAGCGCACGGAGGATGCCGATCTCGTGAACGTGGCCGAACGGATCTACGCTCGCGCCAAGGGGCTGGCGCGCCCCCGCGAGCGGGAGGCCATGAGCGATCGCTTCCATCGGCTGCACCGTTTCGCCTCGGGGCTTCACGTGCTCAGAGACACCGACCCCGAGCGACTCGAGCGCCTGCGACAGGCGGCCGAGCGGTATTTGCGGCTGCTGACGCTGTACGGGGCGACCGAGGGCGACGTGCCGGACAGCTA
>JBDHDM010000411.1:0-3799 GCA_039591515.1 Gemmatimonadota bacterium
CAGGAGCAGGCGCACCCGCTCCTCGGACATCTGTGCACGTGAAGGCTGGCGGGCAACGGAGAGCGTGGCGGTGACGTTGTCGCGCATCTCCCCGGAGACCCCCCGGACCTCGACGCGCACGCGCGCCTCAGGCGCCTCAGGCGCCTCCTGACCACCCACGCCGGGAGCCAAACCTGGAACGAGCGCCAGAACGGCAAGCCCCACACCGACCCGAGTCACGATGCCCCGAATCCCTCCGGCGAGAGCACCTCTCCCGTTCGATGTTCCGTGTAAACGCAGGTCACTGCAGCCCCGAAGAAGAAGACCATCGATGAGTAGTACACCCACGCCGCGAGAACGACGGTGGACCCGGCGGCACCGAACGCCGACGCCAGGCTGACCCGGCCGAGGTACTGCCCGATCAGCCATTCCCCGACGAGGAAGAGTAGGGAGGTCGTCGACGCACCCACGAAGAGGGGTCGCCACGGGAGCTTCCGGTCGGGGAGGATTCGATAGACGAGGGCGAACAGAACGGTGAGTATCGCGAGCAACAGCACGATCTCGATCACCGCCAACAGGGCAAGCGGGACCTTCGGTGTCACCCCAGACACCTCGATCAGTGAGTTGAACGCGACGAGTGCCGTCCTCAGGGCCAGGGAGGCGAGAATCGTCGCGCCGAAGACCAGCACCACGAGGAACGCGACAGCTCGACCTCGGAGCACCCCCTTGACTGCGCCGTGCTCCGGTGGCGGGCTCTCGAAGATCCGGTTCAGCGAGCCACGGAGGTGGTTGAATCCGGCCGTGGACGCGAAGAGGAGCATCAAGATCGCGGACAGATTCCCCACCGGGCCGCTGCGCCGGACCCATGGGGTCGTCAGGATCTCGGAGAGCAACTCGGCGGTCTCGGCGTCCAGGAGCCGCTCCGACGTCTCCACGACGTACTCCCGGACTTCTGCTTCCCCCAGCACACGGCCGACGAGCCCGACCGCGATCACCGAAAGGGGCGCGATCGAGATGAGGACGTAGAACGCCATGGCCGCGCTGAGCGTGGGCGCGGAGTGACGGTGCCACCGCCTGCCCGCGCTGCCCGCGATCCCGACCCAGTCTCTCGGAGGTGTGATCATGGCCGTAGGATGCCGCCCCACGCCGCGGCTAGCCATCAGGAAGGTACCGATGGGACGGGTAGGGCATGCCGACGGATGAGCCCGACGAGCCCCACCTCCGGTAAGGAGAGGTAGAAAGCAACGAGCCGGCGTGGGCCGGCCCATCGGATCGGATTGGATACCATGTGCAAAACCAACGTACTCCACATGCTCGGCGCCCGCGTCGAATCGATCGTCTCGGCTTGGGCTGGGCGAAGGGGCGGAGCCGGTGCCCCCGCAACCGACCCCTCCCCATCCACCGATCCGCGTGTCGCTGCGTGTGCACTCCTCCTGGAGGTCGCGTACGCAGACGGCGAGTTCACGGACGACGAACGAAGTCATGTGGAAGCGACCGTGGCCGAGCAGTTCGGGCTCGACGCCTGCGAGGCGAAGCGCCTTGTCGAGGCCGCCGACCATGCGCGATCGGGGGCGGCCCAAGTGTGGCACTTCACGGGCGCGATGCGGGACTACTCGCACGGCCAGAAGGCGCTTCTCGCCGAGATCCTGCACGCCACCGCGGATCTCGACGGCGCGGCCACGACACAGGAAGCGTACGCACTACGGAAGATCAACAGCCTATTGCGCGTGAAGCCCGCGTACGAAGCGGTCCCGGCCTAGCTCGGGTGGTGGCTCGCGTCGGGGAGTCGGGGGGTCACGCCGCCGCCTGCTCCCGCCTCTCGATCCAGCGCTCCATGAGAAGGTATACGGTCGGCAGCACGAAGAGGGTGAGGAGAGTCGCGCTCAGCAGTCCACCGATGACCACCGTCGCCAACGGACGCTGGAGCTCGGCTCCCGGAGAGCTCGACGTCGCCATCGGAACGAAGCCCAAGCTCGCCGCCAGCGCGGTCATGAGCACCGGTCGGAGCCGCGTGGCCGCGCCACCGAGCACGGCGTCGCGCAGCGCGCCACCTCGCTCTCGCAGCTGGTTCATGTAGCTCACCATGACCACACCGTTGAGCACCGCGATACCGAACACGGCAATGAAGCCGATGAGCGCCGACGTGCTGAGGTTCAGGCCGGTGAGCCAAAGCGAGCCGATGCCGCCCACCACGGCGAAGGGCACATTGAGCATGATCAGCACGGGATGTCGAATCGTGCCGAAGTTGGAGAAGAGAAGGAGGTAGATCCCGAGGACGGCAACCGGGACGAGCACCGACAGCCCGCGCATCGCGGTCTGTTGGTACTGGTACTGGCCGCCCCACTCGAAGCGGTAGCCGGGCGCCAGCGGTATCGCCTCGGAGATCCTTGCCGAAGCCTCCTCTACGAAGCTGCCGACGTCACGGCCGCGGATGTTCGCCCCCACCACGACCATCCGCTGACCACCCTCGTGCGCAAACGCCTCCGGTCCCTCGTCCGTGTGGAGGCTGGCCACACTCGCGAGCGTGACGAGGCCGGCCGGTCCGCTCGCGACCGGAAGTCTCCCCATGAGCTCGGGGTCGACGGAGTTGCCTCCCGGGATGCGGACCACCACGCCGACCCGACGCGGACCGTCGATCACGTGGGTCGCGATCGAGGAGCCGAGCGCCATCTCGACCTGGTGGCCGATGTCGTCGGCGGCCAGCCCATAGCGCGAAAGAGCCACCCGGTCGATATCGATCCGGAGCTCCTTCACTCGGGCGGCCGCCGTCACCTTGACATCCGCCGCGCCCTGGACGCTTGCGACCTCACGCTCCACTCGAGCCGCGAGCTCGGCCAGCACGTCCGGGGCCTCCCCGAAGATCTTCACTCCGACGTCCGTCGTGATCCCGGTCTCGGCCTCGTCGAGCCTCATCTGGATCGGCTGCGTGAACGCGTAGTCGAGGCCCGGGACGTCGCCGAGCGCTTCGTCCATCGCGTCGATGAGGGCGTCCTTACCTCCGGACCTCCACTCACTCTTCGGCACGAGCGTCACATACGTGTCCGACTCGTACGTACCCATGGCCTCGGTGGCCAAGTCCGGCCGACCGAGCTTCGAGACGACGATCTCCACCTCCGGAAGCGCGAGCAGCACGTCCTCCAGCGCACCGGAGAAGCGGACCCCCTGCTCGAGCGCTGTCGAGGGACGTCGGAGTCCCTGCACCAGCACACTCCCCTCGTCGAGTCGCGGCATGAACTCGGTACCGAGGAACGTCGCGCTCACCAGGGAACCCGCGAAGAGGAGCCCCGCCGTGCCCGTCACGAAGACCGGGCGGTCAACGGCCCGTGACAGCGCATCTCGGTAGCCATCGCGGAAGCGATCCCATCGCGGCGTATGAGCCTCTCGCGCACGGCCGAGCAGCAGCCCCGAGGCTGCCGGGATGAAGGTCAAAGCCAGCACGAGCGAGCCGAGGATCGCGGCGACCACCGTGAACGCCATCGGTCGGAACATCTTCCCTTCGGTGCCCTGCAGGGAGAGGATCGGCACGTAGACGGCGATGATGATCGCGATGCCGTAGAGAACCGGGCGCCCCACCTCCTTGACCGCGGCACGTACGCGCTCCCTGGGGTCCGGGATCTCGCCGGCCTTTCGCATCACGTTCTCGACCACGACGACCGCCGCATCCACCAGGAGGCCGAAGTCCAGCGCGCCCAGGCTCATGAGGTTGGCCGAGAATCCGAACACACGCATGCTCACGAAGGCCCACAGCATCGACAGCGGGATAACGAGCGCCACCAGGACGGACGCCGTGAGGTTGCGCAGAAAGCCCCAGAGCAGGATC
>JBDHDM010000412.1:0-3785 GCA_039591515.1 Gemmatimonadota bacterium
TACACACGGCAGTGTGCGGAGCTCGTCGACGACAGGATTCACCAGATTCGGTTGCAGGGCGGTCCCAGCGAGACGCACAAGGTGGCGATCCTCGCGGCGCTCTCGATCGCGGACGAGTATTTTCAAGCGCGTGATGGACTCGCACGCCAGCGGGTGGAGCTCGGGGAACGGGTCGCGGGCATCGCCGAGAAGCTGGAGGCGTCGCTCGCCGACTGACGCGGGACCCTTCGAGGCCCGCGCCGCTTCACCGCCAGGGTCGGGTTGCGTGCCACTTCGGTGCCACCCTATCCTCAGCCCGCTACACAAGGGGTGAGATCTCGCGTACCCGGATGCCGGGTGGGTTCGAGCCCTTCGTCAATCACCCTCGGCCGTTCGTGGCCGATTTCGGAGTATTGATACATGATCACCCCGCCTCTGATGGTGGCGGCGGCGGTCGGACTCGTTCTGGGCGTTCTCATCGGCTTCGCAGTTTCGCGAAATCGGGAACGCGCGCGTCAGGAGCTCGAGAAAAGCAGGGCACAGGACGAGGCCTCCCGCATTCTGGAGCGGGCCAAGGGCGAGGCGGACACCGCGCGCAAGGCCGGCGAGCTCGCAGGTCGGGAAGAAGGCTTCCGGCTCCGCGAGGCCTGGGAGAAGGAAGAGACCCGCCGCAGGGAAGAAGTCGAGCGTGCGGAGCGGCGTGCGGAAGAGCGATCGGATGCCCTCGATCGCCAGTTCGACCGGCTCAACACGCGGGAAGAGGAGCTCGAGGGCCGCACCGAAGGGCTGTCGGAGCGGCAGCGTGCCCTGGAGGCCGACGTGGACCGGGTCCGAGTCGAAGCCGACGAGGTACGGCAGCGGCTGGAGCAGCTTGCGGGCATGAGCGCCCAGGAGGCCAAGCAGGAGCTCGTCGAAGATCTCAAGGACGCGGCGAAAGCCGAGGCCGCAAACCAGCTCCGGGAGATCAAGGAGCAGGCACAGAAAGAGGCCGAGCGCGAGGCCAGGAAGATCACGGCCCTGGCGATCCAACGGATGGCCGCGGACCTGACCGCCGAGACCACGGTCTCGGTCGTGCAGCTGCCGTCAGACGACATGAAGGGTCGGATCATCGGGCGGGAGGGCCGCAACATCCGGTCCTTCGAGCAGGCCACCGGGGTCGACGTGATCATCGATGACACGCCGGAAGCGGTCGTGCTGTCTGCCTTCGATCCTGTGCGCCGCGAGGTCGCCCGCATCGCGCTCGAGCGTCTGGTGGAGGACGGTCGTATCCATCCCGGACGGATCGAGGAGACGGTCGAGAAAGCGGGCGAAGAAGTCGAGCGGACCATGATCGAAGCTGCCGAGGAGGTGCTCTATGAGTTGGGTCTGCACAACGTGCACCCCGAAATCGTGAAGACCCTCGGTCGACTGCGCTACCGCACGTCTTATGGTCAGAACCAGCTCCAGCATGCGCGTGAGGTCGCACTGCTGGCAGGATCGATGGCCGCGGAGATGAAGCTCGACGTACAGGGGACGAAGAGGGCCGCCGTGCTCCACGACGTCGGGAAGGGGATGACGCACGAGCACGAGGGGACGCACGTCGAGCTCGGCCATCGCCTGTGCAAGAAGCACGACGAGACGCCGCTCGTCCTCAACGCCATCCGCGCGCATCACGACGAGGAGCCGCACCACTTCGCGGAGACCTTCCTCGTCACGGCCGCCGATGCGATCAGCGGATCTCGGCCGGGTGCCAGACGCGAGATGCTCGAGGGCTACGTCAAGCGCCTCGAAAAGCTGGAGGAGCTGGCCATGGCCGAGGCGGGGGTGGCTCGTTGCTTCGCCATCCAGGCCGGCCGCGAGCTGCGCGTGATGGTGGAGCCCGACAAGGTGACGGACAGCGAGATGGCGCAAATCTCGGAATCCGTCGCGCGTCGGATCGAGACCGAGCTGCAGTATCCCGGGCAGATCAAGGTCGTCGTGGTACGAGAAACGCGGGCGGTCGACTTCGCGCGGTAGGGCGGTAGATTCCGGCCGACCGGAAGCGACACCCCAACCAGCGAAACGATGACCCAGATCATCTCCGGAAAGGAGATCTCCGAAGAGATCCGTGCCGAGCTCAAGGACGAAGTCGCCGAGCTCAAGGAGAAAGCCGACGTCGTGCCTGGCCTGGCGACCGTGCTCGTAGGCGAGGACCCCGCCTCGCAGATGTACGTCGGCATGAAGAACAAGGCGGCCGCGACCATGGGGATCCACTCGCGCCAGATCACGCTCGCGTCGGACACCCCGGAAGACGAGCTTCTCGGGGTCGTCGAGGGGCTCAATGCCGATCCGGAGATTCACGGGATCTTGGTGCAGCTGCCCCTGCCCGACCACATCGACGAGGCCAAGGTCATCGAGGCCATCGACCCGATGAAGGACGTCGACGGCTTCCACCCCGTGTCCGTCGGCCGTCTCCAGACCGGGTCCGGGGAGTTCTTCGCTCCGTGCACGCCTGCGGGTGTGGTCGAGATGCTGGTGCGGAGCGGGCACGACCCCAGCGGCAAGCACGTCGTGGTGGTCGGACGCTCGAATATCGTCGGCAAGCCGTTGGCCGCGCTCCTCATGCGGAAGGCGCCCGGTGGCAACGCCACGGTCACCGTGGCGCACTCCCGCACGCCGGACTTGGGAGCCGTGACCCGAACCGCCGACATCCTCGTCGTCGCGATGGGGCGGCCGGAGATGATCACGGGTGACATGGTCTCCGACGGCACGGTGGTCATCGACGTCGGGACGAACCGCGTGGACGACGCGAGTCGGGAGCGGGGGTATCGCGTTTGCGGGGACGTTCTCTTCGACGACGTGAAGCAGAAGGTCGAGGCGATCTCTCCTGTACCGGGCGGCGTCGGGCCAATGACGATCACGATGCTGCTGGCCAATACGGTCAAATCCGCCAAGCTCGCGGCGGGCCAGGTCTGAGGCTCGGCGGCGGTCGGGCTCCGTGAGCGACGAGGTCCTCGACCTGTTCGACGGCTCGGGCGAGCCCGGCCCGGAGCCCGGCGAGTCCGGTCCGGAGTCTGGCGGGCCAGGTCCGGAGTCTGGAGAGCCCGAAGTCGCTCCTCCTGCGCCGGGCCCCAAGGTGTGGTCCGTGCAGCAGGTGAACCGCGCCGTGCGTGGGCTCCTCGAGAACAGCGTGGAGCCTCTGTGGGTGGGTGGGGAGATCGGAGGGTGGACCCGATCGCGCGCGGGGCACCGCTACTTCACGCTCAAAGACGATCGTGCCCAGCTCCGGGCCGTGATGTTCGCCAGAGAGGCGTGGCGTCTTCCGACCGATCCGGGGGAGGGAACGCGCGTTCGGGCCTATGGAGACCTCACGCTGTACGAGGCCCGTGGCGAGTACCAGCTCGTGGTGAGGCAGCTCGAGGGCGAGGGCGAGGAAGGCCTGTGGAGAAAGGCGTTCGAGGAGCTGCGCGCCCGTCTCGAGGGCGAGGGCCTCCTCGCACCGGAGCGCAAGCGACCTCTGCCGCGCCACCCGACGTGCGTGGGCGTCGTGACGTCGCCCACCGGCGCTGCCCTCCACGACATCGTCTCCGTCTTGGCCCGCCGCGCGCCCTGGACCCGGGTCGTCCTGGCCGGTGCGCGCGTCCAGGGTGAGGGTGCAGCTCAGGAGATCGTGCAAGCGATCGAGCGCCTTGCGGCTTCGGGCCTGCCGGACGTGATGATCGTGGGGCGCGGAGGGGGCTCGCTCGAGGACTTGTGGGCGTTCAACGAAGAAGTGGTGGCCCGCGCGATCACCGCTTGTCCCGTGCCGGTGGTTTCGGCCGTCGGACATGAGGTCGACGTCACGATCT
>JBDHDM010000413.1:0-3773 GCA_039591515.1 Gemmatimonadota bacterium
CCGGGTGTTTCCAGACCGATCACCGGATCCGTGGCCAGCACCTTCGCCCCCCGAGCGCCCAGGGCGGCGACGAGCTGTCCTTGCAGACCCCGGGTCCCCAGGCCCGGCAC
This sequence comes from Gemmatimonadota bacterium, assembly GCA_039591515.1. Classification (GTDB taxonomy): domain Bacteria; phylum Gemmatimonadota; class Gemmatimonadetes; order Longimicrobiales; family Gaopeijiaceae; genus UBA2589. The sequence goes on from JBDHDM010000413.1 coordinate 111, forward strand.
GAGCACCACGACCTCTGCGTCCACCACGTCCGGCATGCGGGAGCCGGCGTCCTCGAGCGCGCCGAGTGCCGTGGCCAGCGTATGCGCAGCATCGGACCGGTGCCGTTCGGTCAGAAGGCGCTCGTACTGCCGCAGCACGCCCACGAGGAACCGCTTCTTCTCCCACTGGGCGAAGTGCACCGCGCCAAGGTCGGACGAGGAGACGCCGGCGAGCCGTAGCGCACTGATGGCGCCGTGTACCCGCGTCCGGAAGCCGACACCTTCCGACAACTCCGCGAGGGGGCCGGTCTGGGTCTTCATCACGGAATCGAGCGCCTCGTCCATGAGGGCCTGCCTCTCGAACGGATCGAGAAGCCCCACACCGGCTGCCTTGAGCCTGGAGAGTGCGAGACGCTGAGCCAGCCGCCCCGGCGTGGTGACCTCGAATCCGATCCAACCCTCACCGGCAAGCGAGAGTCGGCGCAGCAGCTCGCGCCCGGCCGCGAAGTTGGGGGCCACGATGAGCTTGCGAGCGATGCGATGTCGGCGGGACACCCGCGCCAGGGAGCCGACGAGGCGAGGAAGATCGTCCAATGGAGTCTGGGTCATGCCCTCGGGGGTTGACGCTTCGCGATCCTCCGCGGGTCCGCGCGAAGATACGACCTGGCGGCGTGGCGTGGGAGTCCGGCGACCGATACCCTACTCGGGCCCGCGTCAAGCCGTTTGGACATGATGGAACGGAGCCGACATGACCCTTCTCGACACGCGCGTTTCCGTGCTGGCCCTCACCCTCCTCGCGGCCACGGCGATTCCCGTGGAGAGCCAAACCTATTGGCCCGGGGCCCACCTCGATTGGGAGCGCCGTGATCCACAGGCGGCGGGTTTCGACCCCATCCGTCTCCAGTCGGCCGTCGACTTCGCGATCGCCTCCGAGTCCACGTCCCCGAGAGACCTCAACCTGAACCACGACATGACGTTCGGCCGTGAGCCACGCGGTGAGGCGATCGGTCCCTTCACGGTGCGCGCTCCGCAAAGCGGGGTGATCGTTCACAAGGGCTACGTGGTGGCCGAGTGGGGCGATCCGCACAAGGTCGACAACACCTTCAGCGTTGCGAAGAGCTTCCTCTCGACGACCGTCGGGCTCGCGTACGATCGGGGGCTGATCGGGAGCGTGGACGACCCGGTCCGGTCGTACATGCCACCGATCGTGCTCGAGGAGGGCGACGGCGAGCCCGGGGATCAAGAGGGCCGACGACTCAAGCTCCTGTTCGAGTCGGAGAACAACCGCAAGATCTCCTGGGACCACCTGCTGCGTCAGACGAGCGATTGGGAGGGCACCCTCTGGGGCAAGCCGGAGTGGGCCGACCGTCCGGATCAGGACCGGAGCACGTGGCTGACGCGAGCGCGCAACGAGCCGGGCACGGTCTACGAGTACAACGACACACGTGTGAACCTCCTCGCTCTGGCGGCCACGAGTGTCTGGCGCCGCCCGCTCCCGGACGTGCTCCGTGAGCACGTGATGGACCCGATCGGCGCATCGCCGACATGGCGCTGGCACGGCTATGACAACTCCTGGATCATTCTCGACGGCGAGATGGTCCAGATCCCCAGCGGCGGGAGCCATTGGGGGGGCGGAATGCTCATCAACGCATACGACCTCGCCCGCCTCGGGCTCCTGACCCTGCACAAAGGCATGTGGGACGGCCAGCGAATCCTCTCCGAGGAGTGGATCGACATGGCGACCACACCGGGCGCGGTGAACGCCGGCTACGGGTTCATGAACTACATGCTCAACACGGATCAGGAGCGCTATTCGAACGCGCCCGAATACACCTGGACGCATTCCGGTGCTGGCTCCAATCTCGTGTATGTCGACCCCGCCAACGAGCTCGTCGTCGTAGCCCGGTGGATCCAAGGCCGCGCAATGAACGAGCTCCTCGGCATGATCTTCGACGCCATGGGTGAGATGGCCGCGGCGAACTGAGGCGGCGGTTCGAGTATGGCCACCGACGAGTCCACATCCCGGGGGGGCGAGATCGAAGCTCAGCCTCGGGCCACTCACCTGAGGAGGTAGCGCAGTGAAGACCCTGGTCCTCGTGACCGTCGCGTTCGGTGTCGCGACGGCCGCATCACTCCTCCCGGAGGCTCCCGTGGCAGACTCAGCGACTCAGGAAGCACCCGACTGGCTGCACTTCGACATCGACGACGTGCGCGCCCAACGGGCAGAGCACGGCCGTCCCTGGCAGGAGTTCATCCGGGTCCCCGACCTCTTCACCGGACTCTACGAGATCCCGGCCGGGGGCGAAGACCGCCAGTCCCCTCACGACGCAGACGAGGTGTACTACGTGCTCGCCGGCCGTGCGACCGCCGTGGTCGAGGGCGACCGAGTCGACGTTGGCCCGGGGTCGGTCCTCTTCGTCGCCAAAGAGAAGGAGCACCGGTTCGTCGACATCACCGAAGACCTGTCGATCCTCGTCTTCTTCGCGACCGCGGGCGAGGGGGAAGACGGCTCGTAGCCCGACCGAGCACCGAGCCCGTCGACGGAACGAGAAGATGAAGATCTGGGTCGACGCCGACGCCGCGCCTGCCGACGTGAAGGCGATCTTAGCGCGAGCCGCGTTGCGCCTCGAGATCGAGGTGGCGCTCGTCGCCAACCGTCGACTTCACCCTCCGGCCAACAACCCGTTCGTGACATCGGTTCGCGTAGACGGTGGGCCGGACGTGGCCGACGACTACATCGCAGAGCACGCGATGCCCGGTGATCTGGCGATCACCGCCGACATCCCTCTCGCGTCGCGCCTGGTCGAAAAGGCCGTCCACACGATCGACCCACGCGGCACGGAATACACGCCGGAGAACATCGGCGAGCGGCTCTCCGTGCGAGACTTCATGGACGGACTCCGCTCGACAGGCGTGGAAACGGGTGGTCCGAGCGCTTGGACCCCAAAGGACAAGCAGGCCTTCGCCGCGACCTTCGACCGCTTGCTGACGAAGCTGGCGCGAAGGCGCTGAGAGCCCCGACGGCCCTGCCGCACGGCGCGATCCACGGACGGCCTCAAGACCCCCACAGCGTGGGCAGCACCCCGAACGTCAGCGTCCACGTGTCGTCACCGAAGCGGACCTCGAGAAAGGGATGGCCCGGCAGGTGCGGGAGGCGCACACCGCCCAGCAGGTTCGTGCCGAAGCCTTCCTGACGTCGCGAAGCCCGCAAGTCGTCCACCACCAATGTGAGGCTCGAGGCCCCGTAGCGGAGCCCGCCGCCGACGTAGGGTGCCATCCCACGGGTCCGGTCGAAGACGTATATGGCGTTGGCGCTCGTCTGCCAGGCGCTGCGCTCGACCCCGACCCCCGGGTCGGCTACACCCGACTCGTCGGGGAAGAAGAGCAGGCCCTGCAGTGTGAGGTCGAGGCCACCCACGATTTCTGCTCCCACGCGCGCACCGACGGTGAGTCCCCGGAGATCCGACCAGCCCGCCTCGGGCGTAGCGTAGAGCCGCTGAGCCTCGACCGCGTCGGACCCGCCGACGAGAGCCAGGGCGACGGCCGCGGCGACCGCCCCCGCACGCGCCACCCCGGCTCGGCCACGGGGTCCGCACCGCTCGCGCTGCGACGCTGACCCGAGCACACTGACGTCGCTCACGCCCCGCCTGCCGAGTGCGCGAGAAAGAACTCGGTCATGACCTC
>JBDHDM010000414.1:0-7002 GCA_039591515.1 Gemmatimonadota bacterium
CTCACGTGGTGACGTACGCCGGCACACGCATCGGACGAGCCGTGATCGTTCACAGCGGCACGTGCCTGGGAGTCGACGGCTTCGGCTACACGCTGGTGGACGGAGAGCACGCCAAGATGCCGCAGGTGGGGCGGTGCGTGATCGAAGACGGGGTCGAGATCGGGGCCAACACGGCCATCGATCGCGGCTCGCTGGGCGATACGCGCGTGGGTGCCGGCTCCAAGATCGACAACCTCGTCCATCTGGCGCACAACGTTCGCATCGGCGCACGTTCGCTTCTCGCCGCGATGGTGGGGATCGCGGGCTCGACCCGGATCGGGGAGGGCGTCTGGCTCGGCGGGCAGGTGGGCGTGCGCAATCAGGTGGAGATCGGTGACGGCGTGCGGGTCGCGGTGCAGGCTGGGGTGTCGAAGGACATTCCTGCAGGCGAGACCGTTTCGGGGTCCCCGGCGCGTTCTCATCGAGATGCGTTGCGGCGGGACGCGAGCGTCGGGAGGATCCCTTCGATCAGCAAACGCCTCGCCGCGGTCGAGAAGGAGATCCAGCGCCTGGGGGGTCGGGAGTGAGCGGGCCGCGAGTGGGGTTCGGCCCGGCATCCGGTTACCTTTGCGCCATCGAAGCGATGCGGTCCGCCCCCGCTGTCGGAGAGATCTGCCCATGAGCTGGCCGATGCAGCGAACGATCGGGCGCGAGGTGGACCTCGAAGGTGTGGGGGTCCACTCCGGTGAGCAGGCGAAGCTCACGTTCCGTCCGGCGGAGCCGAGCTCGGGCGTGCGCTTCCGCAGGGTCGACCTGGAGGGCTGCCCCGAGGTCCCGGCGACGGTGGATCACGTTGTGGCCACGGAGCTGGGGACGACGCTGGGCTCGGGCTCGGCGCAGGTCCTGACCGTCGAGCACGTCATGGCGGCGCTCGCGGGGCTGGAAATCGACAACGTGCTCGTCGACATCGACGGGCCGGAGCTCCCGATCCGCGACGGGTCGTTCCAGGACTACTGCGTGGCGCTCGAGCGAGCGGGGGCGGTGGAGCAAGACGTGCCCGCCGACGTCATCTCGATCCAAGGCGTGGTGGAGGCATCGGGGAGTCACGGTGCCTCGTACGTCGCGACCCCGTCCGACCGCGGGCTGAGGGTCTCGGCGACCATCGACTTCGAGAACCCGGTCATCGGACGGAGCTACGGCTCCTTCATGCTCGACTCGACTTCCTTCCGGCGCGACGTTGCACCGGCGCGCACCTTTGGCTTCATGGCCGACGCCGACGCGCTGCACGCCCGCGGTCTCGCGCTCGGCGCGTCCCTGGAGAACGCCGTCGTGATCGGCGAAGACGGCGTCCTGAACAAGGGCCTCCGCTTCGAGGACGAGTTCCTTCGCCACAAGGTGGGGGACATTCTCGGTGATCTCGCGCTCCTCGGGGCCAGGTTGGACGCCCACGTCGTGGCGGAGCGGCCGAGTCACGAGGGGAACCTCGCCCTGGCTCGCGCAATCCGTACGCACGCTCGTCGGTCGGGCCCACCCGTGGCGGATGTGAACCGCATCATGGAGTTCATGCCCCATCGGTATCCGATGCTGCTCGTGGACCGGATCATCGACTTCGTTCCGGGAGAGAGCATCGTCGGCCTCAAGAACGTCACCATCAACGAGCCGTTCTTCCAGGGACACTTTCCGGGGCACCCGATCATGCCGGGCGTGCTGATCGTCGAGGCGATGGCCCAGTGTGGTGGCCTGCTCCTGATGGACCAGGTCGACGAGCCACAGGACAAGGTCGTGTACTTCATGACCATGGATAAGGTGAAGTTCCGTCAACCGGTGACACCGGGCGACCAGTTAGTCTTCGAGCTCCACGTCGTACAGTTTCGCAGGCAGGTGTGCCGAATCGCCGGCCGCGGTGTAGTCGATGGGACCGTTGTCGCGGAGGCGGAGTTCATGGCCCGTATCATGGATCGATGAGATGGCTGACCCAGTAGCGTTGAATACGCGCGGCAAGACCTCGATCCACCCGTCTGCGATCGTCCACGACGACGCGCAGCTCGGTGTGGGCGTCACCGTAGGCCCGTGGGCCTTGATCGGGCCGGACGTCGTCGTCGGCGACGGTACCCAAATCGGGCCGCGGGTCTTCATCGAGAAAGACACACGGATCGGTGAGGACTGCTTCCTGGCCAACGGCGCCGTGCTCGGCACGGATCCCCAGGACCTCAAGTTCAAGGGCGAGTCGGCCCGTCTGGAGATCGGCGACCGGACGGTCATCCGCGAATTCGCCACGCTCAACCGAGGGACGTCGGCGGCGGGGCGGACCGCCATCGGGAGCGACTGCCTTCTGATGGCCTATTCCCACGTCGCACACGACTGCGAGATCGGGAATCACGTCATTCTCGCCAACTCCGTGAACCTTGCCGGGCACGTCCTGATCGAGGATTGGGTCATCATCGGCGGGGTCACGCCGGTCCATCAATTCGTCCGGATCGGGGCACACGCGTTCGTAGGGGGTGGCTCGAGGATCCCGCAGGACGTTCCACCGTACTGCCGAGTGGCGGGGAATCCGCCCAAGCTCTACGGGCTGAACAACGTGGGGCTGGAACGGAGAGGGCTCTCCGCCGAAGTCCGTCGCGCGCTGAAGCAGACGTATCGCACGCTCTTCCAGAGTGATGTGAACCTGTCCAAGGCGCTCGATCGTGTCGACGAAGGGGTGGCGGGCTTCCCCGAGGTGCGCCACCTCATCGAGTTCATCCGTGCGAGCGAGCGCGGCATCACGACCTGACGGGTCGCACCCTCGCCGTTCGCCCCGACGTTCGGGAGCTGCTCATGTCTCTGATTCGACAGCGCAAGCGGCGCAAACAGAACTGGATGGAGGCTCGAAAGGGCATGCCACGAGGCAAGCTCGTCGCGCTGCTCATCGTCACCCTCGTCGCGATCTGGTACCTCGGCTGGGCGTTCTGAGCCCGTCGTGACCCCACTCGGAGGGGCGCGTTCCGTTCTCGTCCTCGCGGGCGAGCCTTCGGGTGACCATCACGCAGCGGCCCTCGCCTCCGAGCTGCTGAGGCGTCATTCGGAGCTGAGGCTCGTGGGCACCGGCGGCCCCAGGATGGAGGAGGCGGGTGTGGAGCTCCTGGCGGGCTTGGACGAGCTCAGCGTGATGGGCTTCGTCGAGGTGCTCCCTCGGATTCCGTATTTCCGACGCTTGGCGGCGCGGGTGCACCGACTCATGGACGAGGAGCGTCCCGACGCCGTCGTGCTGGTGGACTACCCCGGCTTCAACCTGCGCATGGCCCGGGCCGCGCACCGGCGGGGGATTCCCGTGCTGTACTACATCGCGCCTCAGGTTTGGGCCTGGAAGCAGCGGAGAGCACGGACGATGGCGGAGGTCACCGACCGGGTCGCGGTGATCCTGCCCTTCGAGGCCGAGTTCCTGGCGGCCTTCGGGGTGCGCGCCACGTACGTCGGGCACCCCCTCCTCGATCGACCGGACGAGGTGGTGGACCGGGACGTCTTCTGCTCGCGCTACGGCCTGGACCCCGACCGCCGTCTCTTGGCCATGCTACCGGGCTCCCGAGGACAAGAGCTTGCCCGGCATCTGGGTCCGTTTCGCGCGATCGCAGAGCGTGTGGTCGCCGCACGGCCGGACGTCCTCCCGGTCTTCTCGCGGGCCGCCTCCGTTCCCGCGACGCGGTTCCACGATCTGGGCTTTCCGGTCGTCGACGAGACGCGCGCTTTGCAGCGGCACGCCGACGCGGCATTGGTGAAGTCCGGGACGTCCACTCGTGCCGGAATTCGTCCAGGACGACCTCACGCCCGAGGCCGTCGCACCCGTGCTTCTCGAGCTTCTCGATGAAAACGGCGCGGTGCGCCGTGCACAGCTCGACGGGCTCGCGCGTGTTCGCCGTCTCCTCGGCGAGCCCGGGGCCGCGGCGCGTGTCGCGGACATCGCGGACGAGCTCCTCGACCCGGTGGGCTCTCGCGGGCCATGAGCGAGATCCGCTTTCAAAGCGCCGGGGTGATCGGGGCCGGATTGATCGGAGGCCTTTTCCTCACGACCCGCGCCCGGAGGGTCGGGTACGAGCAAGTGCTGAAGTTCCGCGGAGAGGGCCAGCCGATCCTGTTCCTTTGCTGGCACGGTCACCTGCTTTCGCTGCTGCACCTTCACCGTCAAGAGGGCGTCGTCGTTCTGGTCAGCGAGCACGACGACGGCGAATACGTGACCCGGGTGTTGGAGCGCTACGGGTTCGACACCGTTCGTGGATCGAGTACACGCGGCGGTCGCAAGGGATTGAAGGGCCTCGTGCGTGCCGCGAGGGCCGGTCGGGACGTGGCGATCACGCCCGACGGCCCCAAGGGGCCGCCCGGCGTGGTGAAGCCCGGTGCGCTGGCGGCCGCGCAGATGACAGGGCTTCCGGTGGTCCCGGTCGCTTTGCGCGCGGCGTCGGCCTGGCAGCTCCGGAGCTGGGACAGCTTCCTGGTGCCCAAGCCGTTCTCGTCGATGGAAGTGGAGTATCTCGAGCCCCGGTGGATCCCGCGGGGTGCCGACCGTGAGGAGCTCGAGGTGATGGCCCGAGAGATCGGGGTCGCGCTCAACCGGGCAGTGGGGGCGTCTGGCCAGTCCATGACCGAGGCGGACGAGTGAGCGGAGGGCTGACCCGGTTCGCACGTCGCTGGTGGGGCGGCGCCTACGGCGTGGCGGGTGCGGCGTTGTCCCTGGCGATGCTTCCCGCGTCGGCGCTGTGGCGGACCGTGAGCGCCACGCGCAACCGACGCTTCGATCGGATAGGCGGTACCCGCGTGCATGGAGCCCGAATCGTCTCGGTAGGCAACCTCGCAGTCGGCGGCACGGGCAAGACGCCTTTCGCCTCGTGGGTCGGGCGCGCCCTGGGCGAAGGGGACCGGTACCGACCGGCGCTGCTGCTGCGCGGGTACGGTGCCGACGAAGTGCTCCTCCACGGTACGTGGACGCCCCAGATTCCGGTCTTCGCGGTCGCGGACCGGGTCGAGGGTGCGGCCCGAGCCGTTCGCGCCGGAGCGACGGCAGTCGTCTTGGACGACGGCTTCCAACACCGACGGTTGACGCGCGACGTCGACGTCGTCCTCCTGGCGGTGGAGGATCCGTGGCCTCCCCGTGTGTTGCCGCGGGGCCCGTACCGTGAGCCGGCCTCTGCGCTCCGAAGGGCAGACGTGATCGTGCTGACCCGCCGCTCGGCGACGCTCGAGGAGGCGCAGGCGCGGTCCGCCTCGGTCGCTGCGATTCCAGGCCTGAGGCGGGGGGCCGTACAGGCTTGCCTCAGGATCGCGAACGATGCCCTCGAGCCGCTCGAGGCCGGAGCGACCGGCCAGGGGTTCGAGGACCGCGCGCGCGGGCGTGATCTCGAGTCCGTGTTGGCGCTGACGGCGATCGCGCGCCCGCAGGCGTTCGGCGACGACGTAGCCCGACATACCGGAGCCACCGTCGAGCTCATGGCCTATCGGGATCACCACGACTTTTCCGCCCGAGATGCCCGAGCTGCGCGTACACGCGCGGGGGACCGCCCGGTCGTGGTGACGGAGAAGGACGCCGTGAAGCTTCGGGCCTTCGCTTCGGCGCTCGGGGAGGCGTGGGTGCTCCGTCAGAGGCTCGTGTGGGACTGGGGCGCGGACGAGGTTCGAGCACGCGTGACCGGATCGAGTGCCGAGGGGGCGTCGGAGGCCGACGAGAGGGTCGATGGCAGTACCACCCCCGGTCCCGCGACCCCGAGGGAGTGGAAGGCGTGAAGGTCCTCGTGGTCGCGGTGGGGGGAGTGCGGGGCGAGCTTGCTGAAGCCGTGGAGGAGTTCGAGCGCCGGGCCGCCCGGTACTGGAAGCTCGAGATCGTCGAGGTTCCGGCGGGCGCCGGCGGGAGGTCGGCCGAACCGCGGGCGGTGAGGGAGGCGGAGGGCGAACGGCTCCTGGCGCGGGTTCCGAGTGTACTCGAGCTCGTCGCGCTCACGCGAGAGGGACGGGGGATGGACTCCCGTGACTTGGCGCGGTATCTGGAGGGGCTCGCCGTGCATTCGTCAGCGGGGGCGGCGTTCGTGATCGGGGGCGCGTTCGGGTTGGGGGGCGCGGTGCTGGCACGAGCCCGTCGCACCCTGTCGCTTTCCCAGATGACGCTGCCGCACGAGATGGCTCGCCTCGTGCTCGCCGAGCAGCTGTACCGGGCGGGGACGATCTTGCGCCACGAACCGTATCACAAGGGATGACATGGAGCTGATCGTATCGCGGCCTGGCGGCGCCCAGGTGGTGCAGGACTACCTGGCGGGAGAGGGTGCCGCTCCGGCGTTCTTCGGTGGACGGTTCGACGATCTGGCTGCCTTCGCCGAGAAGGCGAGGGAAGTCGACCGTCGCTTCGACCGGGACGCCCGCGAGCGAGCGGTCGAAGCCCTCACCGTGCCGGAGTCCGGCGATCCCCACCGACTCGAGCGCTTCGTGGAGCAGGGCGGCTACATGGTCACCACCGGACAGCAGCCCGGGCTGTACGGAGGGCCCCTCTACAGCCTGTACAAAGGACTCACCGTCGTGCGCCTGTCGGAGGCGCTCGAAGCTGCCCTGGGCAAGCCGGTGCTGCCGCTATTCTGGGTGGGCTCGGAGGATCACGACTGGGAGGAAGCCAACCACGCGGACGTCATCACCGTCGAGAACGAGCTCCGCCGCTTCGAGCTGCCGGCACCCGAGGAAGGGCGGACTCCGCCGCTTCACCGCATCACGCTCGGGCCCGAGGCCGACGGGATGTTGGCTGCGTTCATGAAGGCACACCCGACCACGGAGTTCAGCGAGGAATACCTCGATCTGGTCGCGCGTGGTTTCCGGGCCGGGAGCACGATTCCCTCGGGCTTTCATACGTTGTTCCATGCGCTCCTCGGGCGCTTCGGCCTCTTCTTCACGGACGCCGCGGACCCCGTGGTCAAAGAGTGCTCCGCGCGATTCCTCTTCCAGGAGCTCGACCGGTCCACGGAGCTCGAGCAGGCCCTGCTCGGCACGGCCGACGCACTTACCGCGGCGGGGTAC
>JBDHDM010000415.1:0-6216 GCA_039591515.1 Gemmatimonadota bacterium
TGGCCGCCGATTCGGCGAGAGCTGGAGGATCGAGCTCCTGGCCCGCTACTTCCGGGCCGACGCACCGGAAGACCCCACATACTGGTTCAGGCGCGATGACTATCTGCAGCTAGGGGTGGAGTACCACTTCTGACGACCGGGTCCCTTGCCATTGACCCTGGAGCACACTCCAGACTTAGCTTCCGGCTTGGATCGATCGCATCGTGTGATCGTGCGCCTGGAGGTGTGGCCCGTGAGGTATCCGACTTGACTCGGTCGGCCGAGCGCCGCGCCGCCGTCTGGTCCGCCCTCGTCGCGTCGCTAGGCACGCTGGTCTGCTGCGCCCTGCCGTCGCTTCTGGTCCTGCTCGGCTTCGGGACGACGGTCGCCGCCGTCGTGTCGGCGGCCCCGTGGCTCGTCGTGCTCTCGCAGAACAAGGGATGGGTATTCGCGGCGTCCGGCCTGATGATCATGGGGAGTCGGCTGTACACCGACCGCGTGACGCCGCGGGTGGTGCAGAAGGGTGCGGCGTGTCCGACCCCGCTTGGGCGCTGGACCCGGGCCGTCTGGTGGACGTCCGCCGGTCTGTACGTGGTGGGCTTCTTCGTCGCTTATGCGCTCGGCCCGATCCTGATGTTCTTGGACGGATGATGCCGCGGACCGCTGGGCGCCTGGTCCTCCTCCGTGTGCTCGGCCTCGGGGGGTTCACGGCGGTTCTCGCGGCCGGACTAGAGGCCCAGGGGCACGGTCCGGTGTACGGGCTCTCCACCCCCACGCTCGGTCGCGGAGGGTGGAGTGTGGACCTGGGTGCGATGGGGCGGTTCATGGACGGGGACCGGCGGACGATGGTGCGTCCGATGCTGAGCTACGGAGCCACCGAGGACCTCCAGCTCTCGGTCTCGCTCCCGCTGCCTCTCGACACCGATGCCTCCTTCTCGAACGCGCGTGCGTTCACCCGGATGCCGGCGTCCCGAGACGTCGAGCTGATGCTGGGGTGGCGGGTGCAGAAGAGGGGCACGGGGGTCGGCTCGCGTCAGGAGACGACGATCTGGCTCGCGGCCGACGTGCCGACGGACGAGATGCGGGACGACCTAGAGACAGCGCCGAGCCTCTTCGGCTCGGCCGTCACGGGATACGCGTCGCGCTCTCTCTATCTATGGATCGGGGGTGCCTACGAGACATCCTTCGCCGGCGGTCCCGAGGAGCATCGGGAGGGCACTGTCGCCATGGGGAGCCTAGTCGTCGGGTACCGGCCGGCGGCGTTCCGTGGCGACTACCCCGAGGCGGACTGGCGCGCCTTCGTCGAGCTCGTCGCTGAGACGACGGGGCGCGACGAGAGCAAGGGCGTCGAGCTGGCCGACACAGGCGGACGTCAGCTCTACGGCGCACTCACGGTGCTCGGCCTATACGGTTCGTGGGGCCTGGCCGGTGGCCCCGCGTTGCCCATATATCAAGCCCTCAACGGGAGCCAGCCGGACGAAGGCGTCCGGCTCGTGCTCAACGTGACGTTCTGGTTCTGAAACCGGGAGCGACGATCCGATGTACAGGTCCCTACTCCTCACCGCGGCCGTCGCGGCCCTCTCCGCGAGCGTGGTGGATGCGCAGCTCCGCAGCGTCGACCAGGTCATATACGGGATGGACTGAAGCGTATGCGCCCACGCCGTGCGCGTGGCCGTGACGAAGCTGGAGGGCGTCACCGACGCCGAGGTGAGTCTGAACGAAGGACGCGTGCGCGTCGACTTCGCGCACGACAACCGGGTGACGTTGGCTCAGCTGAGGAGCACGATCCGCGATCAGGGCTTCTCGCCCCGTGAGGCCACCCTGACACTGTCGGCCCCCATCGAGGAGCGGAGCGGAGCGATGGTGGCGGTCCTTCCCGGCTCCGGCACCACCTTGACCCTCGTGCCGAAGGGCTCCGTGCGCGGACGGCTCGCCGCTGCCGCCGGCACAACCGCCACACTGACCGGACGGCTCGGCGAGGACCGGGACGACGTCACGCCGGACCGTCTGACGGTCACCCGCGTGGACATGCCGACCCCGTGAGGATCGGACAGCTGGCCCGCCGAGCGGGGCTCACCGTCGACGCCATCCGCTACTACGAGAAGAAGGGGTTGCTCCGAACGCCGCCGCACACACTCGCCGGTCATCGCGACTTCCCGCGGACGCGCTGGAGGAGCTGATCTTCATCCGAAAGGGACAGGCTGTCGGGCTCCGCCTCTGCGAGATCCGGGAGGTGATGGAGCTGCCCGCGCCTGCAGGAGGTTGGGGAGCGCATGGCCGAACTCGAGGAGATGCGCCGGACGCTTCGTGGCGCACTGGACCGGTTGGACCGGGTGGACCACGGAGAGTCGGTCGGCCGGTGCGCCGTGAATGATCGAAGGGCAGCGTACACGGACCGACCCCTCCGACCGGGCGGTCATCTCACCCCGGAGCACGCAGCCACTGTCCTTGTCCTTAGCCGTCGATCGCTGAGGTGCGTACCAGCAGGGCGGTGACGGGCAGGACGATCTGAGCCGCGGCGAGCTCGAGGAGCGCCGAGCGCTGCATGGCGTGGGCTCCTTCGCCGGTGCCGAGCCGCGGCGTGAGGATCCGGAAGTTCCGGGTCCCGAGCGCGAGCACAACGGCGACCACGACGAGTTTGAGCACCAAGAGCCTGCCCTACGCCATGGTGAAGAGGGCGCCCACTCAGGTGTCGGGGCCGGTGTTTCGGAGTGACCAGACGAAGGCCGCGATGGCCCGGGCTTGAGCGTCGGTGATCTGGCTTCCGCCTCGCGGCAGCATGATCACGCCGGTCCGGGTCTCCTCGGGACCGACGCCCGTGAGAATCCGCTCGTAGATCTCGGCGAGGGTGCCGTTACCGTGCATCCACTCTCTATCGCTCAGGTCCGCGCCGGCACCAGGGACTCCGTTGCCGTTCGGACCATGGCAGGCGAAGCATAGGCCCGCGGACCGGAACAGGACGGCTCCCTGGTCCACGAGCGCCTCGTCGACGCCTTCCTGTGCCCGCGCGGGAGTCGACAGCAGGCCGAGTAGGCAGGCGACCAGCGCTGGCAGCCTGCCCCAGCGGGACGCCTTGGGACGGTGCCTCGTCACGGTCGTCTCCCCTGGCTGGCAGGAGTCCCGGACTTGTTCGGAGCAGCCCGAAGCGGACGATACCGCTCGGCCGGAACGGTCAGCCACTCGGGTAGTGCCACATCGCCCCGCACGGCGGTCCCAACACCCGTCTCGGGCAGATTGGTAGCCTGGAGGAAGGCGAGGACAGCGACGGCCTGCGATCGGGTGAGGTTGGCGCGGGCACGCATGTGCAAGATGATGACCGTCCATTCCTGGTCGCTTCGCTCGGAGCTTGCCCTCGCGACGTGGCACCGGGCGCAGTTGTTTGCGTAGACCTGCGCACCCTCTGCGATCGCAGTGGGGTCCTGCCCGATGGCGGAGCCGGGAAGCAGGAGGGCCAGCACGGCGGCTACCTTGAGAATTGACTTGTTCATGATCGTACTCCTTAGAAGCCGTAGGCCCACTGAAGGGTCACGCGATCGTCCAGACCTTCGTGGATCTCGTACGCCAGCTTGATGGGCACGGACGGCCCGATCCACCGGACCAGGCCCAAGGCGAGCTCTTGGTGGGCCTCCCGTGTTATGGTGCCCGCGACCTTGGCGTCCGAGAGCCATCCGTAGCGAGCCACCGGCTCCCACTGACCGAAGCGGTTCGAGGCCTGAGCGTAGACGCCCTGGCGTTTCAGATCACGAAACTCGGATTCGAGCTCGACTTCCCCCGGAGCTCGAACGTGCCTCGCCGCACCTCCACGGAGAGCGCCCCGCCGACGTAGTCGAGATAGTCACCTTCGTCGTACATCGCGTGGAAGCCGGAAACGTATGCTTCGAACGAAGGTCCACGGACCACACCGATGCGGCCGCCGACCATCTTGTTCGTGTTGTTATCCCCGAACGACGTGCCGAAGGCTACCGGGGGCGCGAGACCCGAGCCCGCGTCGCCGGCAGGGCCGTGGTCGTCGGCGTGCCCGTCTCCGTCCTCCGGGGCGAGCCTCGGACCCTGAGTGACGTAGCCGGACATGTCCAGCATGAAGGTAGAGCCCATGGGCTGTGCCCACCGGAGCATGAGTCCGACATCGGTCATGATCGGGAGAAGCGCGTCCTCAGCGACTCCGCCATGGCCGTGTCCGAAGAGGATCGGTGCCGTCGGGAGCTTGTTGATCCACGACGGGTGGAGCCGCTCGCCGAACACGCCGAAGGGAACGAGGAACTTGCCGGCGATGACCTGCACGGACTCGAAGCCCAGATAGTCGATCTGGGCGTACTCGAGCGAGGTGGTGGTCTCCGCCCCCGACACTCCGAACTCGAGCTCCGATTCGAAGAGGATGTCTGAGCCCATCGAGTAGAGGAGCACCGGGCTCACGCTCGCTGTGAAGTTGCTGGCGAAGTCGGTTGTCGGCACCGCGTCGAACGTCGCGGTTCCGTACCCGGTGAGCAGAGATCGACTTCTCGTCTGGGCACCAGCAGGAGCGCCATACACGGCCAACGCGAGCACCGCGACGCAGAGGAGTGCTGTGGGGCGCCTCATCGTGATCCTCCTCTAGTGGGCTTCGCCCACCGTCAGGTGAAAGGCTGCGTGGTGGAGCTCGCCGTGACCGTGGCCGTCATCGAACTCGATGGCCACCTCCGTCTCACCGTGCTCGGCGAAAGTGTGCATTGCCTCGTACACGCCCATGTCGTGCTCGTCGGCGTGGTAGTTCATGGAGGACGCGGTCGCGTGGTGCTCCACGTGGATCTCGGCCATCATCCCCCCCATCTGGTGGCCGTCAGCAGCCTCGGAGAGCCAGAACTTGACCTCTGCTTGCTCCCCCTCGTGGATCCTTCCCGGATAGGTCTCGAACTCGACCCGATAGCCGGCGACCTCCATATGCACTCGTTCCACTGCCACGTCCGTGCCCTCGTGGATGACGTCTCCGTGATCGGATCCGTGACTCTGAGCGACGACCCGCATCTGATGGGCGCCGCTCGAGTGGAAGACGACCTCCGTCGCGTAGTGCCCTTCGTGCAGCGTCAGCGCTTCCGCTGTCCACTCGGTGCTTCCTGCGGGTCGGTGCTCTAACGCAACGAGCTCGAAGTCCGTGACGGCGATACCGTCGTGGTCGGTGATGCCGACTTCCACCTCGACTGCCGTCAGGGTGGCGAGGTGAGCATCGGGGAAAGTCAGATCGACGTCGAACTCTCCATGTGGGTCCGGCTCGAGGATCGGGTTCGCTTCACATCCCGACGCCATCAACAAGACCACTGTAGAGGCGGCGAATCCCAAGAGTCTCATGGCTATCCCTCCACTCTATTGGCAGGGCGAATCTCGACCTTCAGCCAACAC
Organism: Gemmatimonadota bacterium; assembly: GCA_039591515.1. Taxonomy (GTDB): domain Bacteria; phylum Gemmatimonadota; class Gemmatimonadetes; order Longimicrobiales; family Gaopeijiaceae; genus UBA2589. Next base: position 5,353 of record JBDHDM010000415.1, read on the forward strand.
GAGAGCAATGCTTATGCCGCTGCCCTCTATGTCTCTTAAGTCATTTCATAGATGCTACTTACGGACGTGCCGCCACGTCACTCACCATAGGTTGTGCGTTATATGACGCAGCCTGTAGTGTGCTAGCGCGCTTGCGTGTGCGTGATTTGACGCACATGCTTGGCCCGATCACGCCGCGAGGTCCCGGTATTGCTCGATCCTCTGTGGGGGCTGAGCCAGGTCCGGCCCTTGCTTCAGGGAGTGTCGGAGGGGCAAGCATGAACAAGATCCAAGCAAGGCGAGAAGGAGCGGAAGCGCCGAGTGGACTCCGTCCTCGGCGCCTCTCTTTGCGGCCGCGTCTGCTCGTTGCGTTCTCGGGACTCGCCCTGCTGCCGCTACTCGCTTCGAATTCGATCGGCTACCTGCGGTCCAGCGGTATCCTCGTGGGACTGGTGCAGCGGTATCTCGTGGCGATGGCAGAGCTACAGGCCGAGCACATCGACGAACGACTTCGTCAGCGCGCCATCTACCTGGACGAGTTGGAGGCGGGCACGGATCTCTTCAGGACGGCCTTGGAAGGCCGGCTCGACGCGGCCGGAGCTGGAGCCTCCAGCGTCGCGGCCATCCGGAGCTATCTGGCCTCGAAGCTCGAGTCCTCGGAGCGCTTCGCGACCCTCGCTCTACTCGATGGGTCCGGGAGGATCGTCGCTGCCGCGGGGTCCGGCGTGCCCGGGCTGGGCTCGCGTGCGCCGCAGGCGTTCGAGCTGATCGTGACGGGTGTGGAGACACCGCCCGTCCTCAGGTATGCGTCCCCGATCCGCTCCCGAACGGGCGACGCGCTCGGATATCTCGTCGCCACCGTACCCTTCGGACGTGCGGGCGAGT
>JBDHDM010000416.1:0-3746 GCA_039591515.1 Gemmatimonadota bacterium
CGACCTTACGGCTATAGGTCTGCCCGCTCACAGGGTAGGTGGACTCGAAGCCCATCTTCTGCCCCACCGCCAGATCGAGGGCGTCGACCTTGTCGTGATCGCCGTCGAACAACTCCAGGAAGGACGCCTGCGTCCCGGTCGTGCCTCGAACGCCCCGAAAGCGCAGGCTTTCGATCCGATGATCCAGCTCCTCGAGATCGAGGAGAAGATCCTGAATCCACAGCGTCGCACGCTTGCCGACGGTCGTCGGCTGTGCCGGTTGGAAGTGCGTGTACCCAAGGGTCGCGAGGTCGGCGTGCTCGCGGGCAAACGAGGCGAGTGCTTCGACACAACGCGTCACCCGTGTCCGGACGAGCGCGAGGGCGTCTCGATGAAGGATGAGATCCGTATTGTCGCCGATGAAGGCGCTCGTGGCTCCGAGGTGGATGATCCCGCGTGCGGCAGGTGCTGCGTCGCCGAAGAGGTGGACGTGGGCCATGACGTCGTGCCGGAATCGTCGCTCGTATTCGGCAGCGCGGGTGAGGTCGACCTGGTCGACGGCGGCGCGCATCTCCTCGAGCGCTTCGGCGGAGATCTCCACGCCGAGCTCCGCCTCCGATTCGGCGAGGGCGATCCACAACCTCCGCCAAGTGCCGAAGCGACGGCGCGGGGAGAAGACGGCCTGCATTTCCCGGGACGCGTAGCGGTCCGTCAGGGGGTGAACGTAGACGTCCATCGGATCTCGAGGGGTCACTCACCTTCTCCTGTAGTCACTCACCCTCTCCAATAGAGGTTCGTGGTTCCGTATCTCCCGTCTCGCTCCAGATAGAGCACGATCCGGCCTTCGCCGCGAAGCGAGTCGAAGAAGGTGGCGGCGTCGTCGGCGCTGCGGATCCGGGATCGGTTCATCTGGATGATCACGTCGCCCCTTCTGAGGCCGAGCTGGCGGGTCAGCTCCTCGCTGATGTCTGCGATCAGGGCGCCGTCGGCGTTGAGCAGCCCTCGCTCGAGCTGGATCTGCGGGGTCACCGATATGAGCTCGATGTCGCGGAAGAGCGTTACCCTCGCCGCCGTGACGGAGGGGAAAGGCGCCGCTTCGAGGGACACCGGGCGGGGCTGCCCGACGACGTCGACACTCAACTCGTCGCCAGCCCGTAGATCCAAGAGCACCGCCTCCCAATCGAGGGGTCCGGTCAAGGCGCGCCCGTCCGCCCGCAGCAGCATGTCGCCAGGCACGATGGCCGCGCGGTCGGCCGGGGAGCCTTCGGCCACGCGGCTCACGCGGACACCCCGTGTCCGCCCCCACTCGTCGGCCTCGACGGGCTCCACGTCCAGACCGACGAACGCCCGGCGTACCTCGCCGTAGCCGAGGAAATCCTCCGCGATCTGGAGCGCCCGGTCGATCGGGATCGCGAAGCCGAGCCCCTCGCTGCCCCCGCTTCGGGAGATGATCGACGCGTTGATGCCGATGACCTCGCCGGCCGCGTTCACCAGCGCTCCTCCGGAGTTTCCGGGATTGATCGCGGCGTCCGTCTGGATCATGCCGAAGTAGAAGCCCTCCTGGTCCGAGCTCGGTGCGATGTTGCGGTTCACGGCCGACACCACGCCGGCGGTCACCGTCGGCTCGCTGTCGCCCACGTAGTTGCCGAGCGGGTTGCCGATGGCGATGGCCCATTCGCCGATCATGAGCCCCCTCGCGGTGCCGACGGGCGCGACGGGTACCTCCGGGACGTCGATGCGGAGAACCGCGATATCCGCGATCGGGTCGGTCCCGACCAACTCCGCGTCTGCGTCGAGACCCCCGGGAAGTGTGACTTGGATGCGGTCCGCGCCGGAGATCACGTGGTCATTCGTGATGACCACCCCGTCCTCGCTGACGATCACCCCTGAGCCGAACCCGGCACTCCGTTGCTCGGCACCGGGCGGCAGGTACATCCGCTCCCACACGGTACGCGGCTGCACGGCCCGCGTCCGAATCACGTTGATGCTCACGACCGCCGGCGCCACGCGGGCCGTGGCCCTCACAATGGCGGTGCTTCGACTCTCGTCGAGGCTCTGTGAGGGACGCGTGCCGGCCAAATCGCCTTGAGCCCCGGCCGACGCTTCCGCGGCCACGACGGGTGAGGCAGTGCCTCGAACCTCGGTCGGCGCCAACAAGGCGGGGTCGTCCGCATTGCCGGCATCCGCGCGCTCCAAGGCGCATCCCGCCAGGCCTGCGACCCCGAGCGCCACGAGCGCCGCACCGACACCGAGTCGTCCGGCCGCCCGGCTCTTCACGCACCCAAGGTGCGCGTAGGGTCCGGGCTCGAATTCGTGCCCAGGGTCAGATGGCGGTTCCTGCGTCATTCCAGTCCTTGAGAAATGCGTCGAGACCACGGTCCGTCAGCGGATGCTTGCTCAGCTGCCACAGGACGCTCGGCGGGATGGTGCAGCAGTCGGCTCCGATGAGCATGGACTCGACCACGTGCATCGGGTGCCGAATCGATGCCGCGAGGATCTCGGTGTCGTACCCGTAGTTGTCGTACACCTGACGGATCTGGTGGATCAGCTGCATCCCCTCACCCGAGATGTCGTCGATGCGCCCGACGAAGGGTGACACGAAGGTGGCTCCGGACTTCGCGGCGAGCAGCGCCTGCGACACGGAGAAGCAGAGGGTGACGTTCACCCGGTGCCCCTCGTTCACCAGGTCGCGGCACGCCTTCAGCCCGTCCTCGGTGAGGGGCACCTTCACCACGGCATTCGGGTGGATCGCGGCGAGCTTCCGACCCTCGCTCACCATGGTATCGCGATCGATCGCGACGACCTCGAGGCTCACCGGTCCGTCCACCGCCTGGCAAATCTCCCGGTACATGTCGGTCACGTCGCCCTCGGCGACTTTCGCCACGAGCGACGGGTTCGTCGTGACCCCGTCGATGAGGCCGGCGTCCGCGGCGCGCTGAATCTCACCGAGGTCTGCTGTATCGAGGAAGATCTTCATGTGGAGGAACGGGCTCGTGAAGGGAAACGGGGCTCGATGGTGGGATCTTCGACCCCCTGAGCGTCGCCCGGGTAGACGACGCGGTGGAGGAACAGACCCGGTGCAGGAGCCGGCGGGGAGGTCACCAGACCGGCTTCGTTGGCGATCAATCTAGCCATTTCTTCGAGGGGGCGACGACCGCGCGCCACATCGACCATCGTCCCCACCAGATAGCGCACCATATGGTGGAGGTAGCGGTCGGCCGTCACCGTGAAACGGACCCCGAGGTCGGTGTCCGACCAGGCGGCCTCGAGGAGGGTGCATCGCGTCCCTCGCTCGGGTTGCCCCGCCTTCGCGAATGCGGCGAACGAGTGCGTTCCGACCAAGGGTTCGGCGGCCGCGTGGAGGAGCGGGCGCTCCACGGGGTCGTTCACTGGCCAGCACCAACGGCGGTGGAACGGGGAGTGCGCGCGGGGCGCGAGCCCGACCTCGTAGCGGTAGGTCCGTCGGAGGGCGTCGTAGCGCGGGTGGAACGCCGGGTCGACCTCGACGACGGATTCCACCCAAAGGTCGTTCCCGAGGACGGCATTCAGCGCGTGACCGAGGCGCTCGGCGGTCCACGAGGTAGGCATGTCGACGGCCGCGACCTGCCCTGTGGCGTGGACCCCCGTGTCCGTGCGCCCGGAGCCGATCACCGAGACGGGGCCGTCGGCGAGCCGGCCGCAGGCGGCCTCGAGGTCACCCTGGACCGTGCGTTGATCCGGCTGCACCTGCCAGCCGTGGAACGCGGAGCCGTCGTAGTGGACGGTCA
>JBDHDM010000417.1:0-6380 GCA_039591515.1 Gemmatimonadota bacterium
ACTGGAGCCGTTCCAGGACTTCTTGATCTTCGAGCGGGGACTCTCCGACCAGACCGTGGTCGCGTACCTCCGTGACCTCGGCCGTTGGATCGCCTTCCTGCAACGGGCCGATGTGAGCCGGCCCGAGGAAGTGGACGTGGCGGTGCTACGCGCGTGGGTGTACGAGCTCAAAGATCAGGGCCTGGCCCCGTCGTCGATCCGGCGGGCCCGCTCGGCCGTTCGTACCTACTTCGGGTTCCTCCTGGCCGAGGGCGTCATCGAGACGGATCCGACGGACCGACTCGACGCGCCCCGCGCCGTTCGCAGGCTCCCGGAATTCCTCTCCCGCGAGGAGGTGGAGCGGCTGCTGGAGGCACCGGATCCGAGCCGGGCGCTGTACTGGCGTGACCGCGCGATTCTGGAGTTCCTCTATGCCACCGGGGTGCGCGTGTCCGAGCTCGTCGGCTTGCCGCTCTCGAACCTCGACCTGGACGAGGGCTTCGCCCTGGTGTTCGGCAAGGGCTCGAAGGAGCGACTCGTTCCCGTGGGTGGGCCGGCCCTGCGGGCAGTCAGGCGATACCTGCAAGATGTGCGTCCCGAACTCGACACGGGGTCGGGCAAGGGGCATGTCTTCCTCAATGCTCGCGGGCGCCCGCTCCGGCGCGAATCGGTGTGGAGCCTGGTTCGTGAGTCTGCGCGCCGGGCCGGGATCCGCAAGACGGTGTCGCCCCACACGCTACGCCACACGTTCGCGACCCATCTCGTGGAAGGCGGCGCCGATCTGGCGGCGGTGCAGGAGCTCCTGGGCCACGCCGACATCTCGACGACCCAGATCTACACCCACCTGGACCGTGCCTACCTCCGCGACTTGCATCGGAGGTTCCACCCCCGGGGATGATCCTCGGGGCCCCTCGGGCGGCGTGGCGACCCTGCGCGCAGTGTCGTCCGAATCAGTCGTGTGCCGGCGGGGCTTGAGGTGCGCCCGGGCGCGCGTCCACGGTGCGGAAGAGCTCCGCCTGAGATCCGCTCTGCTCCAGGAGACGGATCGCCTCGGCGAGCACCGGGTCTCGTGCCGTTCTCACGCTGACCTCGGCGGCGACGTCGGCCATCCGCTGGGCCACGGCGATGTCCACCCTCCAGCGGAGGTAGCTCCGTACCGTCGGGTCGGCGAAGCGCTCGCTCTCCAGCCCCTCTTCCTCGATCTGCGTCATGAACGCCGCGAACTGCGCGTCCGACACCCCGCCGGTCCAAGAGGTGTCGTCATCTCGCTCGGCAGCAACGCCGAGGCCGTACTCGGCGATGCGGAGATTGAGAGGGAACTGCTGCAGGTTCGCTTCGCGGATGAAGTCCTGCTCGACCGTGGTGAGCGTGTCGTCCTCGATCACCAGGTCGGGGAAGATCCCGCCACCGTCGATCAGGCCCCGCCCCGATGCCGTCTGCACCCGCGGGAAGCTGTCCTCGACCTCCTCGACAGGCACGCCTTGCCCGTCACGCTCCCGCTGAAGGGACCGTCCCAAGGGTGTGAGCCAGGACCCCGTCGTGAAGCGGAGGCGCCGGCCGTGCGGGAGGTTCATGACCGTCTGGACCACGCCCTTTCCGAACGTCCGCTGCCCGAGGACGACCGCGCGGTCATAGTCCTGTAGCGCCCCGGCGAGGATCTCCGCGCCGGACGCGGTGAACTCGTCCACCAGGATCACCACCGGAAGATCCGGCACGAGCTGCGGCCAACGATCGGTGTAGGAGTCCGTCTCGGGCTCGTCCGCGCTGCCGCCCGCCACACGCTGCGTCGTGCTCGCGAGCACGGAGCCCGGCTTGAGGAAGAGATCCGCCAGCATGAGCGACTCGTCCAGGAAGCCGCCCGGGTTCCGCCGCAGATCGATGATCAGGCCCCGTCGCCCCGCCAGCTCGGCGAGGGCTTCGTTCATCTCGCGCGCGGCGTTGCGTGCAACGCGGTCCATGATGACGTAGCCGATGTCCCCTTCCAGCACACCGTAGTCGACGGCCGGGACGTGCACCTCCGCCCTCGTGATGTCGTACCCGATCGGGTCGTCGTATCCAGCGCGCTTGATCTGGACGAAGACGTTCGTGCCCACCGGCCCCCGGATGGAGTCCGCGGCCATGTCGGTCCCCCACTCGGACGAGTCGTGGTCGTTGACGCCCACGATGACGTCGCCCACCGCGATCCCATGCTCGAATGCCGGAAAGCCCCGGAACACGGCCGTGACGGTCACCTCGTCGTTGAGCAAGGTGATCTGAAGGCCGATCCCGGAGTAGTCGCCGGTGGTGTCCTCCTCCCAGGCCTCGGCCTCCTGCGGCGTGAAGAGCACGGCATACGGGTCGTTGAGCGCGCCGATCAACCCGTCGATCGCCGCTTCCCAAAGCGTGCTGTCCGAGAAGGACTCCATGTGCATCCGGGAGATCGCGTCGATGGCGCTCGTCATGACGTCCAGCTCGGGAGCGCGCTCCATCGGAAAGGCCCCGCTCTCCTGGCCGGCAAGTGGGGCAGTAGACAGCGCGAAGGCCGCCGACACGACGGCGAATCTCTTGATCATTCGGGCCCTTCCGGGTCGTGTTGGATCTCCGGTCCTCTAACCCCAAGCCGGCGGGAGGCGTTCCGCGCCTGACGGGGTATCTTATCAACGTACGTTCGTGGGGCTCTCGGCGCCTCCAAAATCGACCGCACCCCCTGCACGCGATGAACCGAGCTCAGCCCCGACCTCCTCTGCGGGTGGCCGTCGCCCAGGTCAAACCGCGCAAAGGCGACGTGACCGGAAATCTGGAGCGCGTGCGAGACGTGGTGCAGGCCTCGGCGGAGGGGGCCGACGTGGTCCTTTTTCCCGAGGCGTGCCTCTCGGGCTATTTCTTGGAGGGCGGGGTCGTGGAGGCGGCCCGCTCGGCCGAGGAAGTGGCCGACGCGCTCGGACCGGCTGCCGAGAACGCACCGGACGTCGCGGTGGGCTTCTACGAGCGGTGGAGGCGGCGCATCTACAACAGTGTGGCCTACTTCGACGCGTCCGGAGGGCGCTTCACGGTGCGTCACGTGCACCGCAAGCTCTTCCTCCCCACCTACGGGGTCTTCGACGAGGCGCGGTTCGTGGAGCCCGGCACCGAGGTACGGGCCTTCGACACCCGCTTCGGACGCTTCGGCATGCTCGTCTGCGAGGACGCGTGGCACTCTCTGCCCGCCACGATCCTCGCCGTGGCGGGAGCCGAGCTCGTGCTGATCGGGAGTGCCTCACCGGCGCGAGACTTCGCCCCGACGCCGGGGGGGCGACCAGCGAATCTCGAGCAGTGGAACAGGCTCGCACCCGGCATTGCGGCGGAGCACGGCATCTTCGTCGCCGTCGCGCAGCTCGCCGGATCGGAGGGCGGCAAGCTCTTTCCCGGTGGATCCGTCGTCGTGGGGCCGGACGGCACGGAGCTCGCTCGCGGGCCTCTCTTCGAGGAGGGCGTGACCGTCGCGGCCCTCGACGCGACGTCGATCGACCGTGCGCGAGCCGCCGCTCCCCTCTTGTCTGACCTCGAGCAGATGCTCCCTCACCTCGAGCGGGCGCTCGACGTGGCGCGCGGCGTGGGCGGGCACGCAGCGGACCTCGTCGAGGGCGATGGAGAGGCCGACGCGATCGACGAGCCGCAGTCGACCGCGCTCGAAGGCCGCTCCGCCGAGGCGGATATCAGTGCACCGCTCCGCGCTCCGGACGTGCTCGACATCGATCTGGATCTCGTCGAGCGGACGCTGGTGGAGTTCATTCGCGAGGAGGTACNNNCGCCGTCGAAGCTTCGAGCGGGTGGTCATCGGCGTGTCCGGGGGCGTCGACTCCGCCGTCTCGCTCTACCTCGCCTGTCGGGCGCTCGGGCCCGAGAACGTCTACGGCTTCCGGCTCCCCTATCGAACGTCGAGCTCCGAGAGCCTCGAGCACGCGCAACTCGTGCTCGATGCGACAGGGGCCCAAGCCCGTACGATCGACATTTCGGATCCGGTCGACCGGTACGTCGAGGAATACGAGCGGGAGATCTCGCCCTTGCGAAAGGGCAACCTCATGGCCCGACTCAGGGCCGTGGTGCTCTTCGATCAGTCGGCGAGACACCACGCGCTGCCTCTCGGAACGGGGAACAAGAGCGAGCGGCTCCTCGGATACTTCACCTGGCACGCGGACGACTCGCCGCCCATCAACCCCATCGGCGATCTGTTCAAGACCCAGGTCTGGGCTCTGGCCCGTCATCTCGGCATTCCCGACGTGATCGTGGAGAAGCCGGCCACCGCCGATCTCGTGAAGGGGGTCACGGACGAGGACGAGATCGGGATCTCGTACCACCAAGCGGACCCGATCCTGCATTGGATGGTGCTGGGCTACGACGTCGACTCGCTCCTGCGAGCGGGCTTTGAGCCGGAGGCCGTCGAGGTGGTGCGTCGGCGCCTGCACTCGACGCACTGGAAGCGTGAGCTTCCCACCGTCGCGGTCCTCTCGTCGAGCGCCATCGGCGCTTTCTACCTCCGGCCTGTGGACTACTGAGGCAACGCCGCGGTCATCGGCGTCGCGTCACCGTCCGTCGGACACCCTGCGTCGCATCTGCTCGAGGAGGGGCAGGGGGGTGAGCTCTCCGTCGATGATGGACGCGAGCTCTTCTTCCCGACGCCAGTGCGCTTCGAGCTCCGCCAGCTCCAGCTCCAGCAGCCGCTGTTCGTTCGACTCGTTGGCGGCGATCTCCAGCGCGATGCCTCCGGTGCGGCCGAGGTCGCCGAGCCGCTTCCCGTCCTTGACCACGATTCGGGCGAGGTCGTGGGTGGATCCGGCTTCCTGGATGAGTCTCGAAGCGGTCTTGACGCGCCGTTCCGAGGCCCCGGCGAAGTGGTGATAGGCCAGGACCCGGCGGACGGTTCGGTCCGCCTCGTCGCCGCTCAGGCGGAGGCCCGCATCACGGTACAGTCCACACTTGGGACAACGCGCCACGACATCGATCTGCCCGGGTTCGGCTCCCGGAAAGAGCCCCAGCGACGACCGGTCCCGGTAGGCGAGGGTGCGGAAGCTGTGGCCGCAACTCTCGCAACTCTGACGCCCCCTCCACGCCGAGCTCCCGAAGCGCATCCAGCGGGCCCCGTCCTGCACCGTCTCGCCACCATGGCTCATGATGAGCCAGATACCGAGCATCGAAACACCGCCGGCAGCCCATCCACCGGCGACGATGGCGCCCGCGGCGACGGTCCCCGCGACACCGAGCTTGTCCCAGTTCCGCTTTCGCGCCTGCAGCTCCCGCCCGTACCTCCACCAGGCCTCCTCCGTGAGCTGAGCACGACCCACACGTACGATCTCCAGTGGTCCACTGCGTAACAGAGCGATGTTGTCGGTCTGGGACAGGAGCCGTGCCCGATCGGTGGTCAGCTTCTCCAGCTCGTCGAGCGCTTCCCAGCGCTCCTCGATCGGCATGAGCGACCATCTTCGACAGGAAGGGCAGACGGCCCAAAGCCGGCCCCGGGCCGGATCATACGCGAGTCTTCGTCCGTGGGGGACGTGCTCGAGCTGCTCGTTCGCCTCGAACGGCGTGGAGCAGACGAGACAGCGAGTGTACACGGTACGAGAAGCCCTCCGGATGGCTACTCCCGGCGTCATGTCTGCCGGGGGACTGTGCGCTATCGGCGGTACACGCGACAATACGTTGCGGGTCCCGCGGTCCTTCGCTCGCGCTTCACGTCCCATGCTGCTCGTCATCGACAACTACGATTCGTTCACGTACAACTTGGTGCAGCTGCTCGGCGCGCTCGGGGCCGCTCCGGTGGTCGTTCGCAACGATGAGCGCCCCATCGAGGAGCTGGTGTCGATGAGTCCTTCGAGGGTCGTCGTCTCACCCGGGCCGTGCACGCCCGCCGAGGCAGGTACGAGCGTTGCGGCGTTTCGAGAATTCGGCGGCCGCGGCATTCCGATGCTGGGTGTGTGCTTGGGCCACCAAAGCCTCGGAGAGGCGTTCGGCGGACGGACGGTGCGGGCGAAGCGCACCGTGCACGGCAAGGTCGGCCCGATCCGACACGATGGGGACGTCCTCTTCGACGGCATCCCTTCGCCCTTCCTGGTCGCCCGGTATCACTCGCTCGTGACGGACGAGCGGGCGCTCCCCGAGGAGCTGGAGGCGATCGCGTGGAGCTCGGACCCCGCGGACGAGGCCGAGATCCAGGCCGTGCGCCACCGCTCGTCCAGTTCCACCCTGAATCGTTGTTCAGCCAGCACGGCGAGCGCCTCCTGGCGAACTTCCTGGCCTGGTCCCCCTGAGTCGGCGTCGTCGGCCGGTTCCCAGTTGACCCCCCCACGAGTCCTCCGGTAGCTTACCCCACGTGAAATCCGCCTCTTCGCTCCGCCTCTCCGGCCCCGGAAACGCGTCTTGAGCGGCCAGGTCCTCGGCATCGTCCC
>JBDHDM010000418.1:0-3735 GCA_039591515.1 Gemmatimonadota bacterium
GGATGCGGGCGCCCGGCTCGATCGAGATCGCTGGCGAGACGGTGCGCGCGAGCGACGTGACGGTCCAAGTGTACGAGCGGCGTGGCTTCGCGCCGCTCTGGTCGAAGGAGGGTAGCCTCGACGCTCTGTTGCGCACGCTGCAGACAGTGTACACCGATGGGCTCGACCCCGACGTCTACCACCGAGCGCTTCTGGGTGGGCTCGACTCCGCCGGGCTCGACCCGCTCAGAGCCGCCGAGTTCGATCTCCTCGCTACCGATGCGCTCGTCCGCTTGTCCCACGACCTGCGCTTCAGCCGGGCTCAGCCCGTCGACTTCACCGGTCTGGTGAACGGTGCGGGCCCCTTCGGGGGCACGGACCCCGCCGATGACATTCTCGAGGCCCTGGCCTCCGGACACTTGGAGCAGCGTGTGGCCGCGCTCCGCCCGAGCCACTTCGAATACGACCAACTCAGGCGCGGCCTGGCCGGGCTCAGGGCGACCGAGGGGGCGGGGGGATGGGAGCCCCTCCCGACGGGGCCGACGATGCAGCGGGACCGCCCGGACATACGGATCCCTCCACTCCGTCGGCGGCTGACTCTCAGCGGAGACCTCCCGGCTGAAGCCCCGGGGCTGGGCTCGAGCCGGGATCCCAGCCGCTTCGACGGCCGGCTCGAGGACGCGGTGAAGGCCTTCCAGCATCGTCACGGCTTGAACGCGGATGGACTGGTCGGGTCGCGGACCCTCGAAGCGCTCAACGTTCCGGTCGAACGACGCATCGACCAGGTCCGTGTGAATCTCGAACGCTCTCGAGCGGTCAGGCACGAGCTGCCCGACACGTTCGTCGCGGTCAACGTGGCAAGCGCACGGGTCCACCTGGTCCGCTCCCAAACGGTGGAGTGGGAGACCCGCGCCGTGGTCGGAGCAGACCGCACGCAGACACCGGTCTTCAGCGCGCTCATGCGCTACATCGACCTCAATCCAACGTGGACCGTTCCAAGCGGCATCGTCGAGGAGGTCCTGGATACGGTTCGTGTCGACCCCCGGTACCTCGAAGGCCGGGGTATGCACGTACTCGACGCCGACGGGCGCCCGGTGGACGCTTCGACGTTGGACTTCTCGACGTTCACTGCCGAGACGTTCCCTTACGTGTTCCGTCAGGAGAGCGGGCCGACGAACCCGTTGGGGCGCCTCAAGCTGATGTTCCCCAACCCCTACCGGGTCTATCTGCACGACTCGCCCGAGCGCTGGCTCTTCGCGCTGGAGCGACGACTCTTCAGCCACGGCTGTATTCGGGTCGAGGACCCCGTCGGCCTTGCAGTGGAGGTGCTGGAGGAGCCGGGAACGTGGAGCCGGGAGGCGCTCGAGGCGGCGATCGAGGAGGGGGAGACCCGCACCATACCTCTCACGAGGCCCCTCATGGTCTTCATCACCTATCGGACAGCCGAAGTGGATCGGGAGGGGAGGCTTCATTTCTACCCCGATGTGTACGAGCGAGACCCCGAGGTCTTGGCTGCCCTCGATGCCCGTTAACAGGGCTTTGCCCTGGCCCCTCGTACACGATCGGGCCAGCGGTCTCGGATCCCTGGCGGCGCCAGAGTGTAGAGCCGACACCGCCCCGGGGCCGTGAACCGAATCCCCGGAGGCTGGCATCCGGAATCAGTCATGAGGCACTCCATGCGCCGTCCGCGCCTCGCTCAGCTCACCGCTTTGGCTCTACTTGGCCTCGTGGCGCCTGTAGGCGTCGGAGGCGCTGCGGTCCATTCAGGGCCTACGCCAGTCGCCGGCCCCGAGGACGCGGCCGCCCTGGCTGTGACGGCCCTCGAAGGGCTCGTCGCACCGCTCAGCCACCCCGCGGCGCTGACGGTCGCGGCCGAGGCGTACTTTCGCTACCGCGAGGCGCACCCGGACGAGGTGCGTAAGCCCTACCTCTACTTCGTGGATCTGGGGCTCGACAACCGTGCACCCCGCGGGTGGGTGTTCGACATGGATCGCCTCACCGTCGTGGAGGGGCCGTTCACGGTCGCCCACGGCAGGGGCTCGTCCACCGTGAGGGATGGGGTCCCGACCCGGTTCTCCAACGTATCCGGAAGTAAGGCTTCGTCGGTCGGCCTCTACCTTGCGGAAGAGACGTACACGTTTCGGGGGAAATCCGGAGGCCGAGCCTACCAATCGGTGGGCCTGCGGCTCCGGGGCGAGTCGAGCGACTTCAACAGCGCTGCGAGGGCTCGCGGCATCGTCGTGCACGGCGCGCCGTACGTTACACCCACGAGCGCCGGTCGGAGCGAGGGGTGCCCGGCCATGGAGATGGATCGCGCCGAGCGTCTGCTACCGGCGCTCGCAAACGGGGGCGTCGTCTTCCTCTACTCGCCGCTCGCCGGAGACTGGTTGGGCGCAGGGCCCTGGGTCGCGCCGCTACCGTAGAGCTCGCCACCTAGCCCAGCTTCTTTCCGAGGAATCAGCGCCTCGCTCGCGGACGCGTGGGTGGTCTGCGTTCGTCGAGGCGCGTGAGACCCAGCTCTCCGGCGATGGCCTTGGCTTCGGCGAGCTCGCCGGGTTCCAAGCGCCGGTCGAGTTCCGGGTACGCCGTGGAAGAGACCTTGCCGGCCGGATCGTACTGGCCCATGAGGTTCACGTACGTATCGGGACCTAGCTCCTCGACAATCCACTCGAGGATGGCTCGCGTCTCTCCGAGCATGCCCGGCATCACGAGGTGCCGGATCAGCAAGCCGCGGGTCGCGAGGCCGTCCTCGTTCAGGGTCAGCGGCCCCACCTGGCTGTGCATTTCGCGGATGGCCGCCCGGGCTACCTCCGGGTAATCCTCGGCCTTCAGATAGGTCTTGGACGCGGGCTTGCTCCAGAGCTTGAAGTCGGGCATGTAGATATCGACCACGCCGTCCATCCACGACAGGCTCTGCATCGCGTCGTACGCGCTCGTGTTGTACACGATCGGGAGCCGGAGCCCGCCCCCCACCGCGAGCACGAGGGTTTCGAGCACCTGGGGTACGACATGCTCCGGCGTCACGAAGTTGATGTTGTGACACCCGGCTCGCTGGAGAGACAACACGAGCTCCGCCACGGCCTCGGCCGGGACCTCCCGGTCGGGATCCCCGGGCCGAACGCTCTGGGAGATATCGAAGTTTTGGCAGAAGACGCAGCGCAGGTTGCAGTGCGCGAAGAAGATCGTGCCCGATCCGTTCCACCCCCGCAGGCAGTCCTCCTCACCGTGGTGTGGGAAGGCGCTGCCCACTCGGGCATGGCGGCCCGTCTTGCACGCGGCCCATTTGCCTTGCAGCCGATCCACACCACAATCCCGCGGGCACAGCCGGCAATCGGCGAGCGCTGCGACGGCCTCCTGGGCACGCCGGCGCAGCTCGGCCACGCCCAGATCGAGATATGACGGGTACGCACCTACCTGCTTGCTGCCGGCCATGTCGTTGTATACACCGGCTCCGTATGATCGGTGCGCACCCGTTTCCGTACCTCACGATACACGGAGATCAGATGAACAACGCGCGGAGGTTGGGAGGCTGGCTCGGAGTGCTGCTTCTCGGCGTCGTGCTGCGGGGCGCGGATCCGCTCCACGCTCAGAAGGCGCCCTTTGCCAACGAAGACGTCTTCGACATCGAGTACGCTTCGGACGTGCGGATCTCGCCGGACGGGAGCGCGGTCGCGTACGTCCGTTACGCGATGAGCATCATGCGCGACCGCCGCGAGGGGCGGCTGTGGATCGTGGGCGCCGATGGCTCGAGCCACC
>JBDHDM010000419.1:0-3705 GCA_039591515.1 Gemmatimonadota bacterium
GGTCGATGCCTTTGGTAACGTGACCGGCGTCGGGGCGGGAGCGACCCGCATATCCGCAGAGGTCGAGGGCGTACGGGTCGAGGTGGAGCATCGGGTCGAAGCCTTCCCGGACGTCAGCGTCACGCTCGAGGGTGGACCGGACGAGGCCCGGACGGGCGACGTAATCGAATTCCGGGCCGTGGTCACCGACTCGAACGGAGATCGTCGAGACGACATCCCCCTGAGCTGGTCCGCCGCTTACACGCCCACGGAGGGCATGCTCGGCGTGCCCGCCACGGGTCAGATCAATCATCGAGGCGCATACGTCGCGGACGTACCGGGGATCCACACCGTCACCGCCTCGGCCGGCCCGGTCTCCGCTCGACACGCCTACCTCGCGGTGCCCCGGGACGTCGTCCAGGAACTGGAGATCGTCGGCCAGGGCGCGGAGGACTGGTACCGCACCACGGACCTCTGGGCGTTCGAAGGAATGGACGGACGGGACTACGTCATCACGGGCTCGAAGGTGTCTGGAGGCTTCGCCTTCTTCTACGACGTGACCAACCCGGGGGCGATCACGAAGATCGATTCGATCCAGGTCGATGCCCGCACGGTCAACGACGTGAAGGCATCGCCCGACGGTCGTTATGCCGTGCTCTCGCGAGAGGGCGCAACGAACCGCCGGAACGGGCTCGTGATCGTGGACATGTCGACGCCGCGCGAGCCACGCGTGGCCGCGATCTACGAGGACGGGATCACCGGTGGCGTCCACAACATGTTCGCGACGGACGACTACCTGTACGCACTCTCCGACGGCGACAAATACGTGATCATCGACATGAGCGACATCAACGCGCCACGCTACGTGTCGGAGTACAACCACCCGGACAGCCGCGTGCACGACGTCTGGGTCCATGACGGGATCGCGTACTCCTCCGAATGGGGCACCGGCGTCGTGGTCGTGGACGTAGGCAACGGTCGCTGGGGCGGCTCGCCGGAGAACCCGGTGTTCGTCACGTCGTTTCCGACGCCGTCCGGCGCCACACACGCCGCTTTTCCCTACTTCCAGGAGTCGACCGGGAAGACGTACCTCTTCCTCGGGGACGAGATCATGAACCGACGGGGGTTGGCCTGGGCGGGCTACCCCCGCTCGATGGGCTCCTACGCGGACCAGTACGATCCGGAGACCGGAACCGGCGGAATCCCGCTGGTGACACGCGGTTACATCCAGATCGTCGACTTCACGGATCCCGAGAATCCCGAGATGGTGGCGCGCTACGAGGTCCCGGAGTTCGGGACGCACAACATGTGGATCGACGACGACAAGCTGTACCAGGCCTACTACGAGGGTGGCCTGCGCGTCGTGGACGTGAGCGGCGAGCTCATGGGCAACCTCTACACCCAGGGACGGGAGATCGCCGTATTCAAGTCGGCGTCGCCGGCCGGCTACACGCCGAACGCGACCATGGTGTGGGGCGCCCAACCGTTCAAGGGACACGTCTTCTTCAGCGACACGAACTCGGGCCTCTGGTCGGTCAAGCTGAAACCGAAGACGCGACCCATCTCGTAGCGGCGAATTCGATGCTTCGCGCCCCGAGGCGATACCGTGCGGGCCCGACGCTCTTCGAGCGAGCTCTGGCGGGTGGTGTCGGCGGCCTGCTGGGTGGCTTCGTGGCCCTGTCGCTGATCTTCTTCGCAGGAATGCCCGGAGCCCCGGCGTTCGTGATCGGACCGATCGCCCTGTGCGGGCTGCTCGCCTTCCTCGCCCGGGATCGAGGGATACGCGCGATCACCCGCTTCATGCAGTGGTTCACCTGAGGGAGTTCCCAGGCCAGTGACGACCGACTCGAGCCCCGCTCTCGCGCGCGGACGCATCGCCCGGACCCTTGCGGTGGCCGCGGCCGCATCGGCGCTCGCGCCTCCGGCCGCGGCCCAGGAGGGTGCCACCCTTCCGCTCACGTGGGCGAACATCTTCACCGAGTCGACCGGCGTGCGGCAGGCCGCGCTGTCACCGGACGGGTCTACGGTCGCGGTCACCGCCTCGACCCAAGACGGCTCGGGGATCTTCCTCGTGGCTGTGGACGGCAGCGCGACCCGGCGACTCGTCGACGGCGGCAGCTCGCCGGTCTGGATGCCCGACGGCGCGGCCGTGCTCTTCTCGGCCCAGCGTGATCTGTGGGTCGCCCAGGTGGACGCACGTCCCGACGGGGCCTTCCGCGCAGGAGAGAGCGGCCCCGGAGTCGTGCGCGTCACGAACGACGACCTCGACGAGCGGGCTGCCCGTCCCTCGCCCGACGGGACCACGATCGCCTTCTACTCGGGGCGGTCGGGGCACCAGGATATTTGGCTGGTTTCGGCCGACGGTCTCGGCGAGCCCCGTCCGCTGACCGGCGAGTCGATGGCGGACGACGACTTCCGCTTCGCGCCCGCCTGGTCCCCCGACGGTACGCGGATCGCGTACTTCTCGAACAAGGCCGACTACTGGCAGGACGACATCTGGGTGGTCGACGTGGCCACCGGTGCCGAACGTCAGCTCAGCCACGGCCTCATGGCCTCCTCGACTCCCGTGTGGTCGCCGGACGGCTCGAAGATCGCGCTCATCGCGACGTCCAAGGGTGAGTATTGGTACGAGGATCTCGCGTACCTCTATGTGCTCGATCCGGAGACCGGTTGGGAAGAGGTGGTCGAGATGCAGGTCGACGCGACCGACTGGCTACACAATCTCGGCGTGTTCTGGAGCGACGACGGTTCGGAGCTCTTCTTTCCGTATCTGCAACGCGCGCGAATGGAGCTCTGGCGCGTGCCCGCCGACGGGGGCGTCGCGACACGCGTCACGAACATGGGGGGCCACTTCCGCGGCTACCACTCGAATGCGGGGAGCTCAGCCTCCGGCGTGGCGTCGGGGGCGCGCACGGACGGCTTCGTCTTCGTGCGCTCGACGCCCACGCGCGGCTCGGAGGTGGACTACGTGAGCGTGCTGGGGGGCTCAGCCCGCCAGCTCACATCGTTCGCGACGCGCTGGGAGGGGCTCGTGGAGCCGGATGAGATCAGCTTCCGCAGCTGGGACGGCCTTTACGTCCAGGGCTTCCTCTACCTCCCGCCGTCTTTCGACCCCACTGGCTCGTATCCGACGCTCGTGCAGGTGCACGGAGGCGGAACGAACTCGTACCTGCACTCCCTCAACACCACCGAGCAGTACCTGTCGCAGCGTGGCTACGTGGTGTTGGCCGTCAACTACCGTGGCGGCTCGGGTTTCGGTCGCGAATTCCAGGACCTGGGGGTGAACGACTGGGCCAACGGCCAGGCACGTGACGCTGCTGCGGCAGCGGACTTCGTCAGGGCCCAGCCCTGGTCGAGCGGCAAGGTCGGGATCTACGGGTACAGCTACGGCGGCATCACGAGCATGGCGGCCATCGCGAGGGTCCCCGACGCGTTCGACGCCGCCGTGCCGATGGCGGGCATCTACGACTTCGGAGACGCGTACACGAACGCCGACCGGCTGGGTAAGATCTTCATCAGGACCGGCCACGGCGGCTCGCCGGAGGAACGGCCGGAGGTCTACGCCATCAGCAATACCCTGGCGCGCGTCGAGAACATCGAGACCCCCGTGCTGACGATGCATGGTGAGGCCGACGTGCGGGCACCGTACCGGCAATTCGAGCTCGTGGTCGGGATCCTGGAGCGGGAGGGCAAGGTGTTCGAGTCACACTCCTATCCCGACGAGCC
>JBDHDM010000420.1:0-3704 GCA_039591515.1 Gemmatimonadota bacterium
GGTGAAGCCGATGCTCCGCGGTCTCCCGGCGGGCGCCACAGATCCGGATGCCGGCGCGGCGATGACGTGGGAGTACATCGACAAGCTCCGCTCGGTCACGGATCAGAGGATCCTCGTGAAGGGGCTCGTCACGCGCGAGGACGCGGAGCTCGCTGTGCGGACCGGTGTGGACGGGATCTGGGTCTCGAACCACGGCGGCCGTGCGGAAGGCTCCGGGCGCTCGACGATCGATGCGCTGCCCGAGATCGCGGACGCGGTGGCGGGACGGGTCCCGATCATCGTCGACAGCGGCTTCCGACGAGGGAGCGACCTCGTGAAGGGGATCGCACGGGGCGCGACCGCGGTCGCCGTGGGTCGCCCCTACCTCTGGGGCTTGGGCGCGTTCGGTCAGGAAGGGGTGGAGCGCGCGCTGGAGATTCTGACGCGGGAGCTGGAGATCACCATGCGGGCCATCGGAGCGCCCTCGCTGTCCGCGCTCGGACCTCATTCGATCGGAGTCGACTGAGTGCGCGGGGCGAGTGTGATCGTCGGCGTGGCGGCGTCGGCCCTGATGGCCGGGCCCGCCGCCTCGGCCCAGACCGTGGCGGATGCTCGTCTCCTGGAGGCGATCGACCTGTACACGGGCGTCGCCGGGCACGTCGACGACGAACGGGCCCGCCAGCTCCTCGAAGCCGCGGCCGCGGACCCCGACGACGCACTCGCGACGATGTGGATCGCGCGGGTGCACTCCACCGGTCGCATGACGTTCGATCGCGACGAGGACCGGGCGCGCGCGGTCGCGGCCCAGGTCATCGACGAGGTCCGCAAGCTGGCCGCGGACGGCGACGTCGAAGCCACCTTCCTCATGGGCACGGCCTACGACGAGGCACTCGGGGTCGAGCAGGACCACCCCGAGGCAATGCGATGGTATCGTCTCGCAGCGCACCGCGGCCACGTGCTCGCGGCGCACAACGTCGGCAACATGTACCGGGATGGGCGGGGCGTAGACGTCGATCACACCGCCGCCGCGATGTGGTGGCTGCGCGCTGCCCGGGCCGGAGACGTGATCCCGGCGCTCCGTCTCGGCGAGGCATACGAGGTCGGGCGGGGCGTCCCCATGAGCCCGGAGCACGCACGGTTCTGGTACGGCCGAGCCGCCGCCGCCGGCAACGCCGCGGCGACCGCCGCACTGACTCGGCTCGGCGGCTGAGTCGACTCTGCGGCTGAGTCGTCCAGGCGACTGAGTCGACTCGGCGGCAGCGCCCTACTCGACGCGCATCGCCCGCACCGGATCCACGCCCGCTGCCCTCCGTGAGGGCGCCCACGCCGCCAGCAGGGCCGTGGCCATCAATCCGACGGCGGCGATGACGTACGTGCTCGGCGTGTTCGCCTCCACCCCGAAGACGGTCCCGTCCAGGGCTCGGACCACCCCTCCAGTGAGCACGGCCCCGATGAGCACCCCCGCCGTCGTCGCTGACACCGCCGACCGCAGCACCATCCCCGAGACCTCGATCCGGCGCGCGCCCAGGGCGATCCGGATCCCGATCTCCCGCGTGCGCTGGCCCACGACCTGCGAGACGACCCCGTAGAGCCCGACGGCCGCGAGCAGCAGCGCGAGCGCCGCGAAGGTCGTCATGAGCGTCGTGAGGAAGCGCTCGTTCTCGAGCGACGTGATCATGTGTGCTTCGGCGGTGGCCAGACCGTCCACGCGGAGGTCCTCGTCGATCGCCCGCACTTCGGCGCGGACGGTCGGGATGAGCGCTTGCGCATCGACGCCGGGCGAGACACGGATCGTGAACGCACCCTCCTCCCGACGACCAGAGAGCGGCGTGTACGCTTGGAGCGGCACCCGGTTGGGATTCAGCCCCGTCATGGCGACGTCTCCGGCAACCCCGACGATGGTGGTCCACTCCGCGTCCTGCGACACGCGCAGGCGCGAGCCGATCGCGTCCCCGTCCGGGAAGAAAGCCTCGGCCGTGCCCTCGCCGACGACCATCACACGGGCTTCATTCTGCAGATCCCGCGCATCGAACCCCCGACCGGCCACGATGGGTTGCCCGAGTGTCTCGAAGTACCCCTCGCCGACCGTCGGGCCATGGAGGACGACGACGTCCTCCGTGGGGTCGCGCCCTTCGATCTCGAGCGTGCCGAAGGTGATACCGGCCCGCGGTGGCAGGCCCGACGCACGCGCCACACGCTCGACGCCGGGAATCCCCGCGAGCCGCTCGAGGATGCGTTCGTAGACCGGAGCCCGCTCGACGCCCGTCGGGTAGCGCCAGCCCGGCGCCTCCACTTCCAGCGCGATGACTCTGTCCGCGTCGAATCCCACATCGCCGGACTGCTTCTCCAGCAGCGTGGTCACGACCGCGACCGATCCGAGCAGGGGGGCGAACGAGAGCGCGACCTCCGAAACGACGAGGAGCCACCGGGCCCGCCCGCCCACGACGTCGCCGGCCGTACGGGCCCCGCTGCGGAGCGTGTCGAGCGCCTCGCGGCGCACGGTGTGGACCGCCGGGAGGAGGCCGAAGACGAGACCCGTCAGCAGGGTGACGCCGAGGGCGAAGGCCAGAACCGTGCCGTTCAAGCCCGCCGAATCGAGGACTTCCAGCTGGCCTGGACGCATCGCGAGGATGAGCTGCCGCGCACCCACCGCCAAGAGTAGGCCGAGACCACCGCCGAGTCCGGCCAGCAGCAGGCTCTCCACGAGGAGCTGACGTCCGAGCCGGCGGGCGCCCCCGCCAAGGGCGGCCCGCACCGCCGTCTCACGCTTCCTCGTCTCCGCCCGGAAGAGGAGCAGATTCGAGACGTTGACACACGCGATCGCGAGGAGGAGCACGACCGCACCCATGAGGAGCCCGAGCGACCCGACCACGCCGCGCGAGATCTGATCAGTGACGAGCGACGCCTCCCCGAACCAATCGTTCGTGCCGCCCGCCGCGTCTCCCATTTCGCGGAGTCGCTCGTTCACGTGCGCGAGCGTGGCCCCCTCCGCCAGGAGCGCCGTCACCTGAACCGCGTCGCCCTCGCGAGCCGATCCGAACGGTCGCCAGATCGGAACCGAGGTGAGACCCCACCCGGGGAGCGGCGTGGCGGGTGGCAGAACCCCGATCACGGTCCACGGCACCCCGTCGAGCTGCACCGAGCGCCCCAACGCGTCCGGGCCGCCCCCCAGCGCCGACTGCCAGAAGTCGTGACTCACGACCACCACCCGTGCGCCGTCGCCGGCGAGCTCCTGCTCGGAAAACACGCGGCCCATGACCGGTGACCGTCCGAGGAGCTCGAGGAAAGCAGGGCGGACGAGGGCGCTCAAGAGGACGCGGGGCTCGCCCGCACCAGTCAACGTCATGGGCCGCCCCGACCAGGGTTCGAGTGCCTCGAACAGATCGGTCTGCCCCGACCACGCCGCTCTCTGCTCCGGGCTCGGCGGAACGTATGCTCCGGCGTTCGCGCTCAGTCGTCTGAAGAGGCCGGCCATGCGATCACCGTGCTCGTACGGGAGGGGGTTGATGAGGACGGCCTCGACGGTGCTGAAGATCGCCGTGGTCGCGCCCACGCCCAACGCGACGGTGAAGGCCGCAAACGCCGTGAAGGCGGGTCGGCGGGAGAGGGAACGCACGCCGTACCGGAGGTCGTCCATGACCGCCACCACGCCCCCCTCCCCCCAGCCTGGACCGTGCCCCTTCGTCGATCCACCGTGCCCCTTCGTCGATCCACCGTGCCCCTTC
>JBDHDM010000421.1:0-3681 GCA_039591515.1 Gemmatimonadota bacterium
CCCTCGAAGACGACGGCCGACTGCCCCGGCGTGATCGCGGCGTACGGCTCCTGGAGCTCCAGCGTGAGCGTTCCCGGGTCTCCATCCGCTCCCGGTACCCTTTCTGCCACTCTCGCAGGGAGGGCAGGTGCGCGGTATCGGAGCTGGACGTCGACGGTGGCGCCCGGCTCGGGGGCGGCCTCCAGCCAGTTGAGCTCACCCACGACCACGGCGCGGCGGAGGAGCTCCTGTCGGGTCCCCACGACGACCTCGCGGACCTCGGGCCGGACCTCCAGGACGAACATGGGCTCGGTGAAGCCACCCCCCAGCCCCCTGCGTTGACCGACGGTGTACCCGGCGAAGCCGTCGTGCCTCCCGACCACCGTCCCGTCCAGCCGAACGATGTCGCCGGCCTCGAGTGCCGGGTGCGCCGAGCTGAGACGGGTGCGCAGCAGGTCCCGGTAGTTCCCGGTCGGGACGAAGCAGATCTCCTGCGACTCGGGCTTCTCGGCGGTGGCGAGCGTGAGTGCTCTCGCCCGGCCCCTCACCTGGGCCTTGGTGAGCTCGCCGAGCGGAAAAACGAGGCTCGGGAGCATGGCCGCCGGCAGGCCCCAAAGGAAGTAGGATTGGTCCTTCGCCGTGTCGAGCCCCCGCGCCAGGCTGGGGCCGGCTGGACCCTGCTCGATGCGCACGTAGTGTCCGGTCGCAATCCGGTCACACCCGAGGAGACGCCCTCGCTCGAGGAGGTCCCTGAACTTCGTGTTCGAGTTGCAGCGCACGCACGGGTTCGGCGTGCGTCCACGGGCGTACTCCGTCACGAAGTCGTCGATGACGTCCCGGGTGAAGTCCTCTTCCACGTCGAAGACGAAGTGCGGAATGCCGAGCGAGTCCGCCACCCGGCGGGCATCGGTGATGCCGTCGAGCCCGCAGCACGTCTTGCCGTGCCCAGGCGCGTCCGAATAGCAGAACGTCTTCATGGTGACCCCCACGACGTCGTGGCCGGCCTCGACGAGGAGGGCGGCCGCCACCGAGGAGTCGACGCCACCCGACATGGCGACCAGAACCCGACTCATGCGGCTTGTACGAAGCGCTCCACGATCTGGGCGGTCACGGCGGCCGCGTGGCGTACGCCACCCTCCGACGTTCCGTGCCCGAACGAGAAACGCAGGGTTGCCAGTGGGTCATCGGCGCCGTACAGGGCCGAGATCACGTGACTTGCGCGCTCGGCTCCGCTGTGGCATGCCGACCCGCCCGACACCGCGATCCCCTCCAGATCCAGTGCCATGAGGAGGGCCCCACCGTCGCCGACGGGGATTCCGATACTCGACACGTGGGGCGAGCGTCGGACGTCCGAACAATTCACGCGGACGCCGGGGAGGGCCCGCCCGAGGTCATCCTCGAATCGCTCCCTCAGTGCCGAAAGTCTACCTGTGGTCGCCTCGCGCTCCTCGACGGCGAGCCGCAGCGCGGTCGCGAACCCGACGGCGCCGGCGACGTCCTCGGTCCCCGGTCGCAGCCGGGCCTCCTGACCCCCGCCGTGGAGAAGAGGGGTGATGGGGGTCTCGGATCGAATGAAGAGCACGCCGGTCCCTTTCGGACCATTGATTTTGTGACCGGTCGCGGTGAGCAGCTCCACCGGAACGTCTCGCAAGGATACAGGCACCTTGCCCACGGCCTGAGCCGCATCGGTGTGCAGCGTCGCTCCGTGCTCCCGAGTGAGCTCGGCGATCATATCCACCGGAAGGGTCATCCCCGTCTCGTTGTTCACCCACATCGTCGAAACGATGGCGGGACCCTCTCGAAGGGTCGACTCGAGCGTGCCGAGATCGAGGCCCTCGGTCGGGCTCACCTCCAGCCGGACGACGCGGGCACCTTCCCGAGTCTCCAGGTGCGTCACCGCGTCGAGCACCGCGCTGTGCTCGATGCGGCTCACGATGAGCGTCGGGCGCACCCCACGTCCCTGAGCCGCTTGCCACGATCCGATCAGCGCCATGTTGTCGGACTCCGTGCCCCCGCGTACGAAGTAGACCTCCGACGGACTCGCCCCGATCGCCTCCGCCACGTCGGCCCGCGCGTCCTCCAGGGCGCCACGTGCTTCGCGCCCCCAGCGATGCAGGCTGGATGCGTTCCCGAAACGCTCGCCCTGATAAGGCGCCATCGCCGCTCGCACCTCCTCGCGCAGAGGTGTCGTCGCTGCGTGGTCGAGGTAGATGGGCTCCATGTCGGGACGCTTCATTTGCCTGAGTTCGGAGGGCCCCTAACTTACACTCTAGGGCGCGCGGCGTCCCGATTCCTTCGCTGAGAGTGTGCATGCCACAGCCCTGCCCACCGTTTCCCGACGGCCAACCGTCCTGCTTCCGCTCGACGATCCACGGGACGGTGTTCGCCGGACGTGATCGCTATGTGGACGAGCTTCACGAGGGAGACGAGGTGCGGCTGGTCGCCGATCCACCGGTCCAGGACGAACCGGAGGTATGGGTCCACCTCAAGACCGGCGAGCCCATCGGGCATCTGCCGCCCGACATCTGCTGGTGGCTGTGGCCCTGGCTCTCGCGTGGTGGCGTGGCGCGGGCGCGGCTCCTGCGCGTGCGCGGATCCGACGTACCCTCCTGGCGGCGGCTGCTGCTCGAAGTCTCCTGCACCGTGGCCTGAAGCCCAAGACCGGCGCCCCCATCAGAAGGTCGAGACGCGGAGCTCCGCGATGTCGTCCACTTCCAGGGCTTCGTCCACCCGGAACGGCTCTCCATAACGCACGCGGATCAGCGAGCCGTAGTGGGCCATCTTCGCTCGGATCTGCTCGAGGAGGGGGCGCTCCCCGGCGGGAAAGACCTCTCCGGCCTGCGTGGCGCCGTCGAACTGCGAGCCGTACAAGGCGATCGCGTCCAGCTTCCGCTCCATCTGGTCGGTGACGTCCACCACGAAGTCCGGCGGATCGGCGTCCTCCCGGAAGGCGGACGCATAGACCAGCTTCAGGGGTCGGAACGGCTCCCCAGCCACGTCCAGCTTCCGGAGGCCACTGAGGTAACAGGCGTCACGGACGAGCTCGGAGGCGATCCGGTGATCCCGGTGACGACCGGCCTTCCAGTGCGTGATGACGATGCGCGGGCGGAGCGCGCGGAGTTGGGAGATCACCACGCGACGAGCATGGAGATCGTTCTCCAGGCGCGAGTCGGGGAGGTCGGCGCAGCCCCGGAACGTGAGCCCCATGAGCCTGGCGGCCGATTCGGCCTCCCGCGCCCGGGTCTGAGCCGAGCCCGAGCTTCCCATTTCACCGGCGGTCAAGTCGAGGACCCCGACGCGTTTCCCGCGACCAGCGCTCTTGATGAGCACACCACCGCAGAGAAGCTCGGCGTCGTCCGGGTGGGCCATCACGGCCAGGGCGTCCAAGGTGCTCTCTTGGTCGGCCATCGGCTACTCGAAGCGTAGGGCGTCGACCGGCTCGAGCCGGCTCGCGCGGTAGGCGGGAAGCAGCCCGAACAGCATCCCCGTGACCGCGGCCATCCCGAGGGCGGCACCGACCGCCCAGACGGGGATGGCCGCCGGCAGCGGTGTGAATCTGGCGACGGTCCTGGCCATGGCCCACCCGATGAAGAGTCCGACCGCGGCCCCCCCGCACGTCAGGGTCGACGCCTCGACGAGGAACTGCCAGAGGATCTCCCTGCGGGTCGCCCCGATCGCCTTCCGAACCCCGATCTCGCGGGT
>JBDHDM010000422.1:0-3680 GCA_039591515.1 Gemmatimonadota bacterium
CACCGCGGCGGTATAGACGACCTCGCCGAACTCGAAGCCGAGCTCGAGCTCCGGGTGGACGTCCGAGACCACCTCGGCGATCCACCGCTCGGCCAGGGTCACGTCGACGGAGCCGTCGAGGATCATGTCGATCCCCTCTTCCGCGCTCCGTACGTCGATCGTGTCGATCCGCACCGTCGGGTGCCCCGCATGGATCTGTTGCGCCAGGGGCAGGAGCGAAGCCGAACGGCCGAAGGTGACCGTCCGGTCGGCGAGGTCGTCGAACGAGGCCGGCGCGGCCCCGGAGCGGCTCACGAGACGCCGGGGATGCGATTGAAGGCGACGGAGTATGCGATACCCTGGGGCGGGCCGTCGTCTCCTTCGCCCGAGCGTCCCACGATGACGTCGACGCGGCCCTCGAGAAGGGCCTGGCGGGCGGCTTCCTCCGTCGGGTACTCGTCGATCTCGAGCTCGAGGTTGAGGCGGTCGGCGAATTCGCGCGCCAGCTCGCCCTCGTGCGGAGAGCCCCATCGGAGGCGTGGCAGCTCCTCGACGTGAGCACGGGCGACGTTGGCCAGCCGAATGCGTCCGCGCCCTCGGATCGCTTCGACATCCCCCGTTTCCACGTAGGCCGGCGGCGAGGCCTCGGACGTCTCCGGTGGGAGCTCCTCGTTGGTATCGCTCCCGTCGGCACAGGCGGATGCGGCGACGAGCAGAGCGAGCGTGCCGTGTCTACGGAGACCTGCCATCGATGAGACCTGCCGTGAGCCGACGTGTCCAGAAGAAGTGCCTACCAGCGCCGTACCCCCCTTCGAGACCGCAGTCCCCATCGGCTCCTGCTCTCGAGCGCGAGCAGCTTCCCGATCATGTCTGTCGGATCGAGATGCGTTCGGCCCAGGAGCTCGGCGGCCTCCTCCACGGAGAGCGGCTGTTCGTCGGTGGCGACCGCTACGGCCTCGTCCTCGCCCTGTGCCGGCGGATCCTCGGCGAACTCGTCTTCGGCCGCGTCGGGCACGTTGACCGACCGGGTCACGACGTCCGCCTCCATCGCGCCGTCCGTGAGCTCCCGGCCGCTCCGCCGCTCCATCGCTTCGATCGAGTCGAGCAGGCGGAGCGACATCGCCAGATTCCACTTCGCGTCGTCGTTGTCGGGCCGAAGCCGGAGCGAGACGCGGTTGGCCTCGGCGGCTGCGGCCGCCTGCAACCTGACCGAGTCGGTGGCTCCGGCTTCGAGGGCACGCTCCAGCCGAAGGAGGCCCGTATTGTACTGGGCCCGGCTCCGCACGTCCGGGCCGCCCCGCCGGCCCGCGATCTCGAGCTCCGCCTCTGCCGCCGGGTCGTCGAGCACGGCCAGGGCCGTGCCCAAGTTGTACCGCAGCGCCTCGTCGCTCGCACCACGGCGAAGGCGCTCGTCGTAGAGGTCGGCCGCCTCGCCGGTCGAGCCGGAGCGGTGAAGCCGATTGCCCCTCTGCAAGCTCGCGCGTTCGACCGACCACGAGAGCACGAGCCCGACGGCCGCGGCCGCCACGAGACCCAGTCGAGTCCAGGCGCGGCGCGTCATGCGATCCGCTCCCGCCGTCGACGGCGGAGCGTCTCCTGGGGGCGGGGCGTGGCCAAGGGCGCCGAGAAGCGCCACGACCTGAGAGCTCGTCCGAGGAGGCCGGCGTCGAGCGCGGCGTCCAACACAAGGAGCAGGAGCGAGGAGATCAGGAGCCAGAATACCGGACCGCGGACCTCGGGCCCCTGCCCGTCCTCAGGAGAGCGGTCGCTCCCCAGATCGTCCACGAGGGAACGGACACCGCCCTCCGACGAGATATCGTGGAAACGACCGCGCCCGGTGGCCGCCAGCTCCCCGAGGAAAGCGCCGTCGTAACCCGCCACCACGGCCGCGCCGTCGTAGAGCAACGGTGCGTCATCCGAGCCCAGCACGTAGAGCGCAGCCCCCTCCGGCGTACCGGCTCCAGCCGACCAGACCTCGAAGCCGTCATCCGATATCGCCTGCACGCTGTCGAGGGCCTCCACGGACCCTTCGTGAACCTCTCCGTCGGACACCACGAGGACGATCCGGCGGGCACCCTCGCGCGGCCGCCGGTCCCACTGTCGGCGCGCGGCGCCGACGGCGGCTGCCATCGACGTGCCCTGGTCGCGCGTGCCTACGAGCGTCGGGGTGACCCAGGGAGCGAAGAACGAGATGACCGTCTCGTCGTCGGTGATCGGAACCAGCTCGTACGGCCAGTCGGCGAAGATCGACAGCGCGATGCGATCTGCCACGCCTGCCGCCACGATCTCGTCGACGAGGGCCCGGGCCTGAGCGATGCGTCCGCCTTGCACGTCGGCGGCGCTCATGGAATGGGAGACGTCGACGGTGATGACGAGATCGATCGGTGTGGGCGGGGGCGGCACCTCGGGCTCATCGGTCTGGGGCCCGGTGGCCGCCAGCGCCATCGCGGATGCTCCGAGCGCGACGACCGCCAACCGTCCGAGCGGAAGCCTGGTGAGGTCGCGTCCGAGAAGGCGCATCGAAGGGGCGCGTCCCCCGTAGGCCTCCACCAGCCGTCGGCCGCGGCGCCACTGCAGTGCGACGAAGGTCGCGAGCACGATCGCCGAGGCGGGTGCGACGATGAGCAGCTCGGGGCGATCGAACGTCATGGCAGCACCCCCAGGGGGGACGCCCGGAGTAGCGTGGCCGCGGAGAGGAGTGCCAGCGCGAGCAGCACGAACACCCAACCGTACGGTGTGGTTTCCAGGCGTTGAACGGTCTCGAGCGAGGGTTGCACCAGACGATCGATTTCCGCGTAGATCTCCTCCAGCGCGCCGACGTCGGTCGCCTTGAAGTAGCGGCCTCCGGTGATGCGCGCGGCCTGCGTCAGCACGGTCTCCATCGCGCGGGTGTCCCGTCCCTGCTCCTGCCCGATCGCGACGGGATAGATGGTGACACCCACCGCCGCCGCCGCCCGGGCGGCGAGGTCGGGCAGGACCCCCGCCTTGTTGTGCGCTCCGTCGGTCACGAGGATCAGGACCTTGGACGCGTGAGGCGAATCGTCGAGGAGCCCCGCGCCCGCCGCGATCGCCCCGGCGATGTCCGTTCCGTCGGTCAGCAGCCCGACCTCCAGGCTCTCGACCGCGTCCTGGACGACGAAGCCGTCATGCGTGAGAGGCAGCCGAGCAAAAGCCTCGCCGGCGAAGGCGACCAGGCCGATGTCGTCCGAGCGGGCCTCGATGAACTGGAGCGCGGCACCTTTGGCCACGTCGAGGCGGCTGCGTCTCGCTCCCATGTCTTCCGCCCACATCGACGTCGAGAGGTCCAGCGCGAGTGCGATGCCCACACCCTCGACCCGCGGCTCCTCATGCACCTCCACCATCTGCGGTCCGGCAAGAGCGACCACCACGGCACCCATTCCGGCGAGCCGGAGAATCAGGGGAGTGGCGTCGATCAGCGCGAGGACGGGTGTGGTTCCGTCCACGCTCAAGGGAGATTGCGCGACGACCACACCCTGCGCCCGCCGTGGTCGAAGCCACCAGGCCAGGGCCGGCAGAGCGACCAGGATCCAAAGCCAGCCCGGCTGGGCGAAACCGCCGCTCACGACGCTCGGTCCTCGGGTCGGGGCGGGTCGTCCGCGGGGGTGGCTTCGATCCAGTGCCGCAGCCGGCGCACGTGAGTCTCGGCCGCGTCCGGGTCGGGCCGGACCCCACCGAACTTG
>JBDHDM010000423.1:0-938 GCA_039591515.1 Gemmatimonadota bacterium
TCGGCTCGAGGCCGGTCCCCACCCGAGTGCTCAGGTCGATTGGGGTACCGTGAGCGGGTAGCGTCGGACGAACGGGACGTCGAAGTCGTCTTCCACCACGGTGACGACGTACGACGGTCCGACCGCGAGCAGGCGTGCACCTTCGGGCGTGCGTACGGATCCGAGCAGCTCGCCCTCGGACGAGAAGACCAACCATTCGTAGGCCGCTTCGACGAAGTCGCCCCGCGCCACCCACACGTCACCGTTCTCGGCGACGACCACGTCGGTGAAGGCCGGCAGCCGCTCGGGGAGGAAGTCCAGGTTGAGCATCCGCGTAGGCGGGTCGAGGGGCTCGTCTCCGAGCTCCTCCCGCAGCCGGGCCTCTTGGTGTCGCCGGATCTCGTCCGCGTCGGCGGGGTGTTCCGCACCGAGCACGCGAATCCGAAGCGGCGGCTCTGCCCCTCTCACGAGCTCGAGGTCGAAGGCATCGCTTCGCCCCATCACTTCGAGTGAGCCGTTCGTTTCGTGGAAGAGCTGCTCCGTGTAGGGGGGCTCCGCCTGGAGGACCCGAAAGCCGCTACCCGTCGATTGGATCGTCCGAGCCCGGTTCCGGTCGGCCATGACACCGAGCGTGTCGAGCACCGAGCCTTCAGCGTCCAGTCGCTCCACGACGACGGAGTCCAGCTCGAGCCGGACGTCGTAGAGCTCGGGCTCCCCGTCTGGATCGATCCAGCGCGAGTGACCCAGGTACTCCCCGCTCGCTCGTCGAATGACGCGAGAGAGCCGGGTCCCGTTACCCGATAGCATCTGCGTGCTGCCGAGCGGGGAGCCGTCGAGGAGGAAGCGTGTGAGACGCGCCGTGCGGATGTCCCACGCGAAGACCGTGTCTCCGGCGACCCCGGCCACGGTGGGCGCGCCCGCGAACTCGCCCGGGCCCTCGCCTGGCTGGCCGATGGTGC
>JBDHDM010000423.1:945-4859 GCA_039591515.1 Gemmatimonadota bacterium
AGAAGCGCCAGGTCGACGATGCGTGCGAGCGCGTACTCCGGAGCTCCGTCCACGACACCGATTTCCATATCGAGGGCGCCGATCTCCCGATACGTCGGGGCATCGGCTTGGCCGATGTCGTACGTGACGATCCGGACCCCTGCGCTGTCCGTCACCTGAGCGACGAGGCCCGGATGGGAGGGGTCAGCGCACCCGGCTGCGGCTCCACACACCGCGGCGGCAAGGAGCGCCAGCGGTCGGACCTCGTTGGATTGTCGCATGATCGCGAGTCGGGGACGCATGGTGTGATCTCGGTCGGAGGCTCTGCACATCGGGTCGGCGGTAAGGTACCCGCTCGTCGCTGAAGGCGTACGGTACGCCGGGGAGCAGGTCGCCCTCACTCCTCCCGCAGCACGCTCGATGCTTCCATGGCCAGGGTCGCACGGGCAGGCACCCAGCAGGCGCCGGCCGCGGCGACCGCAAGCAGGGCGCCAACCAGGAGGTAGGTGAGCGGATCCGTCGTGCTCACGCCGTAGAGCAGCGCGGCGAGCAACCCGCTGACCCAGAAGGCCGCGACCAGCCCGGCGATGATGCCGAGGACGGCCGGCTGGAGACCTCTCCGCATGACGAGCCCGATGACCTCGTTGGCCGAAGCACCGAGCGCGATTCGCACGCCGAGCTCCTTCGCCCGCTGCGAGACCGACTGGGCGATCACGCCGTAGAGGCCGGCGAGCGCGAGGATCAGCGCCAGGCCGGCGAAAAGGCCCAGCAGCGTCATGGTGAATCGGCGGGACGCCGTCGAGCTCTCGACCATGTCGTCCATGGTGAGGACTCTCGAGACCGGCATGTTCGGGTCCAGCTCCGCGAGGATCCGGCGGACGTCGGGAACCAGAGCGAGCGGCTCGCCGTCCGCATGGACCACGTAGTTGATCGGTGACCATCCGGTGCGGTCGTAGGAGAAGTACACCGCGAGCGTCTCCCCTTCCTCCGGACCTTGCTCACGCATGTCTTCGACGACACCGACGACGGTGCCGATCCTCTCGGGGTCGTTCCACAACTCCGCTTCGCGGCCGATCGGATCTTCCCCGGGCCAGAGCGACGAGGCGAGCCGCTCGGAGATCACCACCTCGAACGGAGCGTCCATCGCGACGTCGTGCTCCAGGTCTCTTCCCCGCACGAGGTCGAGGCCGAGACTGCGGAAATAGTCGTCGCTGATCGCTCGCCAGCTGGCCGAGAGGTTGCCGCCGAAGGTCTCGGCGGTCTCGCCCCGAGGAAGGATGCCCATGACGGTGTTTCCGCCCCCGACGGGGCGGATGCTCACCGCGGAGGCGGCCACCACCTGGGGCATCGCCCGGACCCGCGACAAGAAGTCCCTCCGGAAGGCGATGACCTCCTCGAATCCGTACGAGCGCGGCACCGGGACCTCGAACGTGACGCGACCTTCGCCCTCGAAACCGTTGTCGACGGACTGCACCTCGACGAGGCTTCGAGTCAGAAGACCGGCGCCCACCAGAAGCACCAGGGAGAGTGCGGTCTCCATGCCCACGAGCCAGCTCTGGGCGCGGTGGCGGCCCCGGCTACCCGAAGTCTTGCCGCCACCCTCGCGCAGCGCGTTGCCGATGTTGTCCGAGAAGATGCGAACGGCCGGCAGCATACCCGCGCCGATACCCGCAGCGAGGGACACGAGGAGGGCGAAGACAAGAGCGGTGCCGTCGACTTGGACCTCGTTCATCCTCGGCACGTTCCCGGGCTCGAGCGCCATCAGGGCGGACAGACCGGTGCGGGCGACGAGCACGCCCAGCGCACCACCCAACACACCCAACACGGCCGACTCCGTGAAGAGTTGGCGCATGATGCGCCCACGGCTGGCGCCGAGAGCCACGGAGAGCGTCACCTGGCGCAGCCGGCCGTCGAGTCGGGCCATCTGCAGATTCGCCAAGTTCATGCACGCGATCACGAGCAGGAGCCCGGCAGCGCCGAGGAAGATCCAGAGGGAGCGGCGCAGCTCCTCGCTCGCCGCCCACGTCACCGACGGGTCGACCACGAAGCCGAGGTCCTCGTACACGTCGACGTACTCATCGCGGAGTTGTCGGGCGAGTCCGTCCATCTCGGCCTGCGCTACCTCGATGCCGATCCCACTACGCAGTCGTCCGATCGCGGCCCACTGGTGGTCCGTACGGAGCTGCTCCGGGTCCAGCACCATCGGTTCGAACGCGTCCATGTCGAGCCATGCGATACCCCGCGGGAGCACCCCGATGACCTCGTACACCTGCGTGTCGAGCTCCACGGTGCTGCCGATGATCCGTGGGTCCGCGCCGAAGCGGTTGATCCACAAATCCTCGGAGAGCATCAGGATACGCTGGGCGTTCGTCGCGTCGACGTCCGTCTCGCGGAGGGTCCGGCCGGACAGCGGGGTCACGCCGAGCACGTCGAAGAACCCGGGCGTCACCGTGGCCAGGCCGATCTGCTGGGGCGTGCCGTCGCTGGTCAGCGTGGCCGAGCGTCCTCCGAAGATGCCGACGCCCTCGAACGATGTCGTGCGCTCACGGAGGTCGATCGCGTTGGGCTGCGAAACGGGGAAGCGATCCCACCCGCGCTCCGGATGGCTCTCGTAGATCTGAACCAGCCGGTCGGGCTCCGCGAACGGCAAGGGCTGGATGAGGACCGCGTTGACGACGCTGAAGATCGCGGTGTTCGCGCCGATCCCCAGTGCGAGCATGGTGAGCGCGATCGCGGTGAAACCGGGGCTCGTGCGTAGGCCGCGGAGCGCGCGCCGAACGTCCCGCTGCATGTCGTCCAGCCACTGACCGCCACGCGCCGAGCGCCCCATCTCCTTGAACCGCTCGACACCCCCGAAGGCGACGAGCGCGGCGCGGCGAGCCTCGTCGGGCGCCATGCCCTTCTCGATGTTGGCGTCCGTTTCGCGTTCGATGTGGAAGTGCATCTCCGCGTCCATCTCCCTCTCCACGCCGTCACGATCGAAGATCGTCCTGAGTGCCTGCAGCATCCTCTTCATCCGTCGATCTCCCCTCCCATTCTTCGTTCGGGGCCCTCCGCGTCAGACGACACGCAGAACCCGATTCACGGCCATGTAGAAGTCGCGCCAATGCTCGCTCTCGATGGCGAGTCGCTCCGTCCCGGCCGGGTCGAGCGAGTAGAACTTCGCCCGCCGCCCTTTCTCCGAGACACCCCACAAGGCGGAAATCCAGCCGCGCTTCTCGAGTCGGTACAGGGCGGGGTACAGCGAGCCCTGGTTCACCTCGAGCACACTCTCCGAGATCTCGCGGATATGGCGCGAGATCGCCCAGCCGTGCATCGGCCCGTCCGCGAGGGACTGGAGGATGAGCAGATCCAGGGTCCCGTGGAGGAGATCGGGTCTCGACTTTCCCATCCGACGACTCCGGTTGTGCATACTATGCCTATCGACAACAAGAGTACGATCGCCTCGTTGTTGTCGATTGACAAGACAAGCGTGGAATCGCCTTCTCGCTCGTGAACGTCGGGGTGATCGAGCAGTGTGGGCCCGGTCCTTACTCCGGCCGCAGCGCGTCCACCAACTCGATTCTCGTCGCCCTCCATGCGGGCACGAGGCAGGCGAGGAGCCCGGAGAGCCCCATCGTCATCACGATCGCAGCATACACGAACGGATCGGACGGCTCCACCTCGAAGAAGACGACGGCCATCGGCTGGGCCATCGCGGCGATCGCGGCCCCGATGCCCAGTTGGCGCATGCCCTTACCGAGTACCAGGCCGAAGACGTTCCGTGCTCCAGCTCCCACCGCCATGCGGATCCCCATCTCCTGCTGACGGCGGCCGACGGAGAATGCCATGACGCCGTAGAGCCCCACGGCGGCGAGGAAGAGGGCTGCAGCCCCAAAGGTCGTGAAGAGCGATCCGAAGAGGGTGAAGACCCACGTCGCAGTCTCCACCGACTG
>JBDHDM010000424.1:0-7494 GCA_039591515.1 Gemmatimonadota bacterium
CTCAGACCGGCCAGCTCATCACAGAAAGGCCACCTGGGGCGGGGCACTTCGGATCAAGCGGGAGTGCCGGACAGGATTCCTAGACCGGCGAAGGGGAGGCGAAATGTGCTCGCGGGCCCTGCGCTGCCTAACGTGTCGCGGTTCTGCTGCGCGGGCGACCTCGTGACAAAGCACAAGAGCCACCCCAACCGCGCGGTCGAGCTGTGAGCATACATCCTTGGCCAGGTCTCGATCTCGGTCTGGGGTTTGGCGATCCCGCTGCTTTGTTGCCGCGTTCTCGCCGGTGCCTCATTGTCACGGAGGAGCGGGGTCCTCAGCCGGCTTACGATCTCGCGAAGCCGGGCCGCACCGCCTGAACATCCTCACTGCGGAGGTTGCGTGCCCGACGCCTCGCTCGATTCCGCTGCCCTGGCTCGGCTTTCCCTCGACGGATTCCTGCGAACGGACACGAGGGATCTCTTCGACAAGTGCGGGCGCTTCCATGAGTACATGGAGCAGCTACGCGCTGTGGGGGCAGCCCAGGTCCAATACAGGGTAGAAGTCGTCGGTGCCTTGGACGCCCACATCACCGTGCGGGACGCCTTCACAGGCGACACCCGCGAGATGATCTGCTTCGACTCGAACAGCTACCTGGGGCTTCACCTCGACCGTCGCGTCTCCGACGCGATGAAGCGCGCGATCGACGATGTAGGGATCGGGACGCCATCGGCTCAGGTCCTGGGTGGCACCAATCCCTACCTGCTCGAGCTCGAAGAGCTCCTGGCGGCGGTGCACGGTCGTGAGCAGACGCTCATCTACCCATCGGGCTACCAGGCAAACGTGGGCATCCTCACGGCCCTGCTCGGAGAAGACGACCTGGCGCTCGTCGACCGTCTCTCCCACGCGTCGATCCACGACGGTGTCCGGTACGCTCGCTGCCAACGCCTCGAGTATCCGTACCGTAACATCGACGAGCTGGAACGATTGCTTACCGAGCGGCGCGCGAACGTCAACGGCGTCCTGATCGTGAGCGACGGACTCTTCAGCATGCATGGGGGATTGGCCGATCTGCCGGCGCTGCGTCGGGTGGCGGACGACCACGAGGCCCGACTCATGATCGACGAGGCACACTCGCTCGGGATCATCGGCTCCACGGGCCGAGGCCTCGAGGAGCATTTTGACATGGAAGGCGCCTGCGACGTGCTGATGGGCACTTTCAGCAAGGCGCCCGGGGCGTCCGGTGGATACGTCTGCGGGGATCCGGAGCTCATCGATTACCTCCGCTTCATGTCCCGGGGCGCGCTCTTCACGGCGGCGCTGCCGGCGCCGACATGCGCGGCCCTCACCGCGGCGATACGCATCATGCTCGACGAGCCGGAGCATCGGGAGCGGCTGTGGGCCAACAGTCGTCGACTGCACGGGGGCCTTCGCGAAGGCGGCTTCGAGGTGCCGGATCTGGAGTCGCCGATCATCGCAGTGCGCGTCGGGGACGAGAAGTGGCTCTTTCCCGTCGCACACGGTCTCTATGCGGCAGGGATCAAGTGTGGTGTGGTTCGATACCCGGCCGTGCCGTACGGCGAGTCGACCCTGCGCCTCACGGTGAATGCGCGCCACACCGGGCAGGACATCGACCGCACGCTCGAGGTACTCAGCGCGCTTTGGCGTGATCTCGGCGTTCAGTCCGAGGAGCCGGCTGCGTGACGGGGGGGGCAGCGGATCCGATCCCGTGGACGCGGGCGGGCTTCTGGCCCCGCTACTGGGTCACGCTCAGGCCCTACCTCTTCTTCGTGTCGGGAGCAGCGGGATGGGTAGGCCTCGCGCTCGCGACCGACTTGCGGGGGTGGAGTCTCGCGTCGGCAGCCGGCGCGTTCTTCTTCGCATACGGGGTCGGTCAGGCGCTCACCGACGTCTTCCAGACCGATACCGACGCGGTGTCGGCTCCCTACCGACCCCTGCCGAGAGGTGAGATCTCGCGGGCTTCCGTTGCCGGGGTGAGTCTCTTCGGCCTGACCCTTTGCTCGGCCGTGTTCGGGCTGCTCAACCCATGGACGCTCGCCGTGTCTGGGCTTGCTGTCGTCGGGCTCGCAACCTACACGCCCATGAAGCGCCGATGGTGGGGCGGACCGATCTGGAACAGCGCGATCATGGCGCTGCTCCCGTGGATCGGGTGGCTGTGTCAGGGTGGGCGCCCCTGGGAGGTGATCGGTGAGGGCCGGGTGCTGCTGGCCATGGGCAGCGTATTCGGCACGAGGCCGATCGTGCGACAGGTTACGAAACGATCCCCGTCCGCTTCGGTCGCCCCGGGACGATCGCCGCGAGTGCTTGCTTTCTCCTTCCAGGTCTCGTCTGCTCGTGGGGTCTTATCCGTTTTGTATGGGGGTCTTCGAACGTTGGCCTCGCCTTGTGGGGGCTGGGCGTGATGGGCCTCCTCGCCGCTCATGGACAGGCTCTCTGGGTCGAGCGGGACGACCAGGCTGGGCCGATGCTGGTCGTTGTTGTGACGGGGTTCGTGCTTCTCCACGTCGGTGAAGCCGGCTTGCTCCGGCCGTCATGGGTCTGGATCGGTGTCGCCGCGGGAGCGGGCGCCGTGGGGGCGCTGCTCCGGCGGCCCGCCGCTGGCCAGGTATGAAGCCTCGAGGGCTTGTTCTGCTCAACCCGGCCGCGCGCGGTGGCCAGGGCAGAGAGGGCTTCGACCGGGTACGAAGCGCCCTCGAGAATGCGTGCGTGCCTGAGGTTGTGGAACTCGACGAATCGGCGCAGTGGTCGAGTCGGGTCAGGGATGCACTCGCGGAAGGGACGAGGCTCTTCATCGCCGCCGGCGGGGACGGGACCGTGCACGCCCTCGTGAACGCCCTGGATGTGGGGCGTGGTGACCTCCCGTTCGAATCGCTGCGACTC
The DNA here is from genome assembly GCA_039591515.1 of Gemmatimonadota bacterium. GTDB lineage: Bacteria > Gemmatimonadota > Gemmatimonadetes > Longimicrobiales > Gaopeijiaceae > UBA2589. The sequence goes on from JBDHDM010000424.1 coordinate 2,878, forward strand.
GGCGCGATCGGCTTGGGGTCCAGCAACGATTTCCACAAACCTGTGGCGCGTGACACCGAAGGGGTGCCGGTCCGGCTCGACGTCTCCGGCGCACGCCCTCGCGACCTCATCGTCTGCACATGGGATCAGGGTCGGGCTCTGGTCGTGGTCAGCGCCTCTCTCGGCATCACGGCGATGGCCAACGCCTTCTTCAACCACGGAGATGCCGTGCTCGAGCGTCTGAAGCGTGGGCATATCGGGCTCGCCATCCCGTGGGCAGCGATTCGCACGATTCTGCGTTTCCAGCCGCTCGTCGCTTCGATCACGATCGACGGGAGGGGAGGGGAGTACCGCGTCAACAACCTGAGCGTGCTGAAGACTCCATGGCTGTCAGGCGTCCTTCACTTCGACACGCCGGTCGATCCGGCGGATGGACGCCTCGCCGTGAACCTGCTCGAAGGTCGGAGCAGGATCGGCTCGCTCGTTGCGCTCCTATCCCTGGCGCGTGGGCGCTTTTCGCATCTCGAGGGCGCCCATGCTTACCTCGCGAGTGTCGCGGAGGTCACCCTCGAAGCGCCCGGCGACCTCGAGCTGGACGGTGAGGTGACCGTCGCTCGGCACGCACGATTCGAGCTCTTGCCCGAGAGGATCCTGGTATGCGCCTGATCGACGAGATCCACGAGAATCGGCTGCTCTCCACGTGGGCGGAGCTCCTGCCCCGGCGGCCTGGCCAGGTAGGATCGATCCACGAAACGGATGCCGAGCTCATTCCGCTAGGTGACGGCCGCCTCTTGGCACTCACAGTCGATGCGGTGATCGAGGAGATTGCGGCGGGGATCTTCCATGACCCGTTCACGGCAGGCCGAACCGCGGTTGTCTCCTCGCTCGCCGACCTGGCAGCCGTCGGTGCTGATCCCCTCGGCGTGTTGCTATCGGTGACACTCCCGGACGGTGAGCCGAGTGTACAAGAGCGGGTCGCGGCGGGGGTGGGCGAGGCTTGCAGTCTGGCGGGCACCTACGTGCTGGGTGGAGACACGAACGAGGGCTCCGAGCATCTCGAGATCACCGAGATCACAGTTGCGGCGGCCGGCCTGGTCCCTGAAGGCGAGCAGCTTACTCGGACGGGCCTGCAGCCAGGTGATCGACTTTATGCTGCGGGCCTGCTCGGAGCGGGCTCGGCCATAGCCGCGGCGGTGCTTCTCGACCTACCTGACTCGGTCTACACGGAGGATGACTATCGCCCGCCTCCTCGGGTGAAGGAGGGCGTGTGCCTGAGGGGGATCGCCAACGCGTGCATGGACACGAGCGATGGCCTGATCGCCACCCTCGACCAGCTCGCTCGGTTGAATGGCGTCGGAATTCGCGTCGACAACGACCCTCAGGCACTGCTCGACGAGGGGGCCCGCCGGGTGTCGGCCGCCACAGGGCTTTCGGCACCGGTACTTCTTGCCGGCCATCACGGCGAGTTCGAGCTCGTCTTCGCGGTGCCACCCGGCCGCACCGGGTTGCTCGAGGCCGCGGCGCAAGCCATCGACTGGACGCCGATTCCCGTGGGCGAGGCGGCGGAAGGTTCGGGTGTGAGCCTGGCAGGACATGTCGTTGACACCGCACGAATCCGTAACCTGCTGCCCGAGGTCGGGGGTGACCTCGAGGCGTACCTGGCCGGGCTAATCGCGCTGCTCTCTGAAGAAGACGCGTGAGCGTGGGCTTCTTCGAGACCCTCAACTACAGTTCCGTGAACGAGGACTGGCGCTCGGAGGCCGCGGCCCTTCAGCTCTCGGACGGCGACCGGGTGATCTGCGTCACGGGCAGTGGGGCCCGGCCTCTGGATCTTCTTGCAGCGGCGGAAGTGCCGATCGTCGCGATCGATGCGAGCACGCCCCAGAACCATCTGCTTCGCCTCAAGATGGCGGCGATCTTGGGGCTGGAGTTCCCGGATTATGCGCGCTTCCTCGGGCTCGATCAGGCGCCCACCCGCTGGCGCCGGAGTGTGCTCGCGGGCCTCTTGCTGTCGGACGAAGCGCGCGCCTATTGGGGTGAGCAACGGCGCATGGTCGATCGCGGCGTGATATACGAAGGACGCTTCGAACGGCATTTCAGACGACTGTCCTTTCTCGCCCGTGTGCTTCGGCCCAGAGCGATCCGGGAACTCCTCGCCTTCGAGGACCTCGAGGCACAGCGCCGTTTCGTCGAGGCGCGTTGGGATACGGTTGCGTGGCGCGCGGTCTACTCGTTCGTCACGCACCCCCTCATCTCTCGTATGTTCTTCGGCGATCCGGGATACTACGAGCACACCCAGCTGCGTCCGGGACGAACGATTTTCGAGCGCATGAATCGTGGCCTCACCCACTGGCTCGCGCGGGACAGCTTCATGGTCCATCTCGTGCTGACCGGACGACTCTCGCCGCGCGACCTTCCGCCTCACCTCACGGCGGAGGGGGTACGGCGTATCCGCCCAAGGCTCGAACGTGTCGAAGTCGTCGACGCCGAATTGGGAGAGTGGCTGGCCAGTGCGGGGCGGACCTTCGATCGGTTTTCCCTTTCCGACGTTCCGTCTTACATGGACGAGGGAAGTGTCGCCGAGCTCGTTCAGAACGTCGATCGGGCGGCGGCACCGGGAGCGCGAGTCGCGATCCGGCAGTTCCTGACCAACTACTCAGTGAGGATGCCTTCGGGCTGGGTGCGCGAGCCCAGGCTCGAGCGACGTCTCGCTGCCGAGGGGCGGGACTTCGCGTACGAGTTCGTGATCGCGAGGGTGACGCGGTGAGCTCCGCTGCCAACGAGATCGGGGTCGAGATTCGTCCGTACGATCCCGAGGAGCACAACGAGACGGCACTCGCGCTCGAGACTCAGGTGGTGCAGGGGGACGCGCTCGCGCTCTCGTTTCGGCGGAGCACGTTCCATCGCAGAGCGGAGAACTTCGACGACTCGAGGATCTTCGTTGCACTCCACGAAGGCAATCTGGTGGGGACGGCCGCAGGGGCCCGAAAGAAGGTGACCTTCCTAGGGGAGCCGGCCTGCGCGAAGTTCGTCTTCGACCTCCGCGTACATCCCGCCTACCGCAATCGCGACATCGGACGCCGGCTGGCGGGCGAGGTCCTGGCCTGGCGCGAGAGTGAGGACGACCTCGCCTATACCTGGATCGTGGACGACAACCGCGCCTCCGCTGCGGTCACCCGATTCCTGCGCGGTGTTCCAGCTGCGCAGTACCGGTACCTCGTGCACCCAACTCATCAGAAGGCACCGAGGGGCGCAGGTGCCGACACCGCGGAGCTCTCCGAAGTACACCGGCTTCACCTCCAGCACTGTGGTCCGTTCGACCTCTACGCCGACCCGACGCGTGGCAACATGGGAGGCCACGTCGGCAGCTGGGTCATGGAGAGGGGCCTTGCTTTGGCCGGCTGTTCAGCTTGGGACAATCGTGCGATCCTAGCCGAGGTTGTGGAGCGCCTGCCGACGTCGCTGACCCTGGCCGGCTCTCTATTCAGATCGTGGCCCATCCGACTCGCGCGATTGCCTCACGTTCCGCGGCGCGGTGAGTCGGTTCGCTCCTGGTACCTGTTCGACTGTTTCGCGACCGACGGCACGTTGGCGAGAGAGCTCTTCCGGCGAGTCGCCGCCGCAGCCCGTTCCCAGGGAATCGACTACTGCTACGTTGTCCACCATCGTCTCGACACATGGGTGCCCATCGTCCAGTCGGGCCTTCCGAAACCGTTCGCTCCCATCCTCCCGTACAACCTCTGGGCGCGGTGGACGCGACCCGAACCGTTTCCGGAGTTGAGGCGTGCGTACGTGGACGTGCGGGACATCTGAACTCTCGACCCGGCGCCTGCCTGACGCGCTGAGGTCCCGGCCCGTTCGTATCTAGCCCGTCGTAACCTTCGGCGCCGGAGCCGCGAGCCGAGGTGGCCAAAACCGGGCACTTTGCGAGTCATGCCTGCTACGTTGAATCAACGGGCGCCGTGCTCCGACCCGTGCATGCTCAGCTGCAGCGGAGGGATGTCGTGAGGTTCAGTCGAATGCCGATTCGGGCCCGGACAGTCATCGGATTCGGCGGTCTGCTCGTGGTCGTTGCGACTGCGTCTGTCGTGCGCCTCGCGTCGACTAGGGACGCCCTACCTCTTCGGGTCGAGTTGGGCTCCCGGGCCGTCAGCAAGCTCCCCTTTCTCATCGCAGCCGACCAAGGTCTCTACGCGAAGTACGGACTCCACATCGACCTGCGGATGCCCCCTGCGGACTTCGAGGGCGGTCTCGGATCCCGGCCGCTGTTCGACCGAGCGCTCGACAGGCTCCTGGGTCGTGGTTGGCGCTCCGAGGTCTTCCTGAACGGAGCGACGCCGGAGATCGTGGGCATGGTCAACAACCTGGCTCACCCTCGCTCGCTCCTGCTCGCTTCCACCGACTGCGTAGTCCGTTCGCACGTGATCGCCAGGCCGGGGATCGAAACGCTGGAGGATCTGAAGGGCAAGCGAATCGGCGTAACCGGGTTGATGCACAACATCACCGCCTACGTGGCTCTCGAGCTGGCAGAGCGCATGGGCTGGGACCCCGTCCACGACATTTCCATCGTGCTGAACGGAGAGGAAGTCGAGGACCTACGTGCGGGACGGGTCGACGCGATCATCGCCCGGGAGCGGG
>JBDHDM010000425.1:0-3652 GCA_039591515.1 Gemmatimonadota bacterium
CTCGGCCGTGTTCTTGAGCGCCGGAGGGTATCACCACCACGTCGGCCTGAACACGTGGCAATCGCGCGGCGGCAGTGCTCCTCGACCGGGCGCCACCGGGCTCTTTCACGCGGCCTTTCGGTATCCGACCCGGGAGGCGCTGGCAGCGGCGCTGAAGAGGCTCATCGCGCAGGGGGTCCCGCTCGAGGGAGCCGCCGACCACGGGGTCAGCGAGGCACTGTACCTGCGTGACCCCGACGACAACGGACTCGAGCTCTATTGGGACCGCCCGGAAGAGGCGTGGCCGCGCGACGCCCGCGGAGGCCTCGCCATGTTCACACGACCGCTCGATCTCGAGGGGCTCCTGGCCTCGGGCCAGACTCCGTGAGGTGAGGCATCCCTCGCGCGGCCACGGTGGCCGTCCGTCCCGGATCCACAGTCGAGAACAGGTTCGCCGGAAAGGAAGCCCGCTACTACGTTGCGTTCACAGTGCCGACGGAGTCGCACGTGGTGGGGAGGACGAGGCCCATCCGACCGTCGGCTCGACTTGCCCTCAGGATAGGAGTGCGCGATGAGCCTGGAGTTCGCGTGGGTTCGGCCGGCGGCCACTGTGATCGCCGGCCTTCTGATTTCTGCCTGCCAGCCGTCGTCTGGGGTCGACGACGGGTCACCGCATCTGGCCGGCGGCTCCGACGTGGAGCGTGGCCGCTACATGGTCACGATCGGCGGGTGCAACGACTGTCACACCGACGGCTACATGGACCGAGCGGGCGACGTCCCGGAGCAGCAGTGGTTGATGGGATCCGCCGTCGGGTGGCGTGGCCCTTGGGGCACCACCTATCCCCGTAACCTGAGGCTCAGCGTCCAGAACTACACGGAAGACGAGTGGGTCGCCCTGCTCCAGACACGCAAGGAGCTTCCTCCGATGCCGTGGATGAACATCAACCTCATGGCCGAGCCCGACGCGAGGGCGCTGTACCGGTACATCACCTCACTCGGTCCGGCCGGTGAGACGATGCCCGATCCGCTGCCGCCGGACGTGGAGCCCACCACGCCGTACCTCTCGATGTTCCCGGTCATGCCCGACGGCTAGCGGGGGCGACCGCCATGACTTTCTCCCCGAGCACGACTCTGGAGGTATCCATGAGGCTCTGCATCACGCTGTTTTCGGTCGTGCTCTTGATCGGCACGTCCGCCGTCGCCGCGATCGGGCAGGATGTCCAGCGGTACGTGCGGTATCAGCTGGGCGGGGATGTGTACTGGGGCGAGCTCGTCGACGGCACGGTCCACCAGCTCGACGACGCGCCGTACCTCGGTGGCAGCCGAACAGGCTCGAGCGACGATCTCGCCTCGGTCACCCTCAAGGCACCCGTCGAGCCGACGCAGATCTTCATGACCGCCTTCAACTTCCGCAGCCACATCTCCGGTGAGCCCGCGGAATACCCGGGGCTCTTCCTGGTCCCACCCTCGTCGATTATCGGGCCGGGGGAGGACGTCGTCCGGCCGGCGGGGTCCGAGAATCTCCACTACGAGGCCGAAATGGTGGCGGTGGTCGGCCGCGAGGCGACGAACGTCTCTTTGGCAGACGCGCCCGGTTACATCTTCGGGGTCGCGGCGGGCAACGACGTGAGTGAGCGCTCCTGGCAGCGGAACGACATCCAATGGAGTCGCGCGAAGGGGAGCCGCACGTTCAACGCTGTGGGTCCCCATCTGGTGCGCGGGCTCGACTACGGCAACCTCGATATCGAGGGCCGGCTGAACGGCGAGCGTGTGCAGGGGCAGAACTCGTCCGACCTGATCTTCACGATCGACTACATGCTCCACTACATCTCTCAGTACTTCACGCTGTACCCCGGTGACCTGATCTGGACGGGTACCATGGGGTCGACGCGCGCGATGGAGCCGGGTGACACGTACGAGGTCGAGATCACCGGCGTCGGGATTCTGCGGAACTCGGTCGTGCAGGGGCGCTAGGCCGTCGGCGGGGCCAGCGCGGCGCCCGGCGTATCGTCAGCTCGGCCCCCGGCGTGTCGTCAGCTCGGCGGTCGAACGAAGAAGCCCGCGACCGTGTGGTCATCCGCCATGACGACCTGGACGTCGAAGTCCCCCGCCTCGAACGATCCGGTCAGGATGACCACGTAGAACCCCTGCTGAAGCAGTTGGTCTTTCGGCTCGAGTGAGCGGAGCGGTCCGAGCTGGGGTGCGAGCTGATTCCACGCCGACTCGAGCCGCGTCGCGTCGAGCTGGGCCGCCACGGCGGGGTTCACCTGGTCGGCGGCTTCGGCGTACTCGCCGGCCACGATCAGATCGACCCAAGCGATGGCCGCGCGGTATCGATCCTCTTCTCCCGCCTCGTCCGGGACTTCGGGCTCCGCGAGGGGCAGCTGCGGATCGAGGAGGTGGAAGCCGATGTCGTCTGCCCCGTGTCCCGAGTTCGTGAGCACGACCACGCCGGTTTCGCGGGTCGAATCGAAGCCAATGAAAGTGCGGAAGCCACCCGTGCCCCCGTTGTGCCAGACGATCTGCCCTCGTTCGGTGGCGCGTATGATCCAATTGAGCGCGACGGACGAACCCGCGCCTCCGTCGGGCAGCTGAGCGCGAGGTTCCTGCGCGGTGCGCATGGCCCGCTCGAGCTCGGTGCGAGGATCGCCCACGTTGGCGCTCACGAAACGAAGCATGTCGACCGTGTTCGATCGCAACGCGCCCGCGCCTGCGAGGGTCGGGATGTCCCACAACGAAGCCTGCGCCCCGGTGGCGTCGTGTCCCTGCGTCAGCCAGGCACGCATGGAGTCATTCAGCGTGATACCGGTGGACTCCATCCCGAGGGGCTCGAGCACCCGCTCGGTGACCAGCGCTTCGTACGAGACGTTCGCGGCCCGTGCCAGGGTGTGGCCGAGGAGGCCGACGGCGAGGTTCGAGTACTCGAACTCGGCGCCGATGTCGCGAGTCAGCTCGTAGCTCGAGAGGAACGTGTACATCTGTTCGACGGTGTAGTCCGCGTACGGATTGCTCGCGTCGGCCGGCGACAGGTTGCCCGGAAGCCGGGGGAGCGCGGAGTGATGGGTCGAGAGATCCAGCAGCGTGATCTCCCTTCCGTCGCGCGAGGGTACGCGCACCTCTTCGGGGAGGTACCGGGATACGGGATCGTCGAGGCGCACCTCGCCGCGCCGTGCCATATCCGCCAGGAGGATACCTGTGAAGACCTTGGTAATCGACCCGATTTCGAAGACGGAGCGACCGTCGAGGGCGCGCGCGTTCGCGCCCGCATCTCCGGTGGCGAGAATCCGCGTCGACCCGTCAGGCTCCAACAGCCCGACCACGATACCGACTGCGCGATCGGTATCCACGCGATCCTCGAGGATCGATCGGACCTCGGCGTCGCTGGGGAACGACTGGGCTGCGACGGTCAGGGGCAGAAGACACAGGCCACCGCAGACGGCCGCTACGCGAAGGGACCTCATCAGGTCGATCTCCGGAGTCGATTGAACAAGGGGGTGCGTCGTTCTCGTAGTACGTGATGCGGGACCGGGACAATCAATGCGCTCTCGCGAGCGTCGCTCGAACCCCGTGCGTCCAAGTGGTCGTAGGGAGGATCACGCGGTCGCAGCTGTCCCTCGAATGGAGGAGGCTCCCATGAGGCGAACCATGGCCCTGACACTCGTGCTGGCGCTCT
>JBDHDM010000426.1:0-3647 GCA_039591515.1 Gemmatimonadota bacterium
CCGGTCTCGGAGGCGATCACGATGTCGTCGATCCGCTGATCGATGTCCAGCGTGCCGTAGGCTCGCTCGGTCTGGCCGGCGGTGGTCAGCGTCCACGCCACCTCCTGATCCCCGACGTCGGCGGGCAACGTGATCATGAAGACGAATCGGTTTCGGCGGGGCCGAAAGTGGGTGGGCTGACCCTGATCGGCCGGCCCGGGCGACAGAAAGTTGTCCTCACCGACCGGGACGTCGAGCTCCTCGCTCCAGTTCCGGTTCATGTAGCCGAAGACCATCGAGAAGGTCCCGTCGTCGTTCTCCACCCAACCCTCGTACGCCGGTGCGACGTTCTGCCCCTTCTGATAGGCGGTCTGGCCCGCGGCGTCGACGGTCGTCGCGCCGGCCAGGCCGAGCACGAGGGCCGGTACGGCACCGCGTGAGGCGATCGTGGGCCACCGCCTCATCGGCCACCCTCGGGAATCACCAGGCACAGCGGACATCCAATGACGTGATCGTTCGGACCGAGGTCGAGGCGCTCACGCCGCAGCGCCATCTCCTCCTCGAACTGCTCCTGCGTCATCGTGAGTCTCATTCCGAGATCGATGAACATGTTCGCCACGGAGCGATTCCCCGATCCCTGCCAGTTCCTCGGGTCCGGGATGTTGAAGTTCTCGTCCGTGTTGTTCATGTAGCCGACGATGTGCAGCACCGTGCCGGCGGGCAGGAGCGGCTGATGATCGTCCTCGAACGTGTACGTGCGGACCCAGTTGTGGTCGTAGCCGACGCAGGAGAGGGTCTCGACGTTGAAGCCCCAGATCGCCTCGAGACACATGCGGTCTCCCGGAGCGTGCAGGTGAGGCTCGAAGGAGACGACCTTGGTGGGCTCCCGAAGGACGGTGTAGGCGTGTAGCTCCTGGTCCTTCTCGCCGGCCTGGATGTCGATGTCGGAGCCGTTGCCGAGCCCGAGAATCGACTCCCGGTACTTCGGCTCGTAGCCCTCCGGGTGGAAGCGGAAGCCGAACTGCAGGCGGGCCCGGGTGTCGCGGCCGTTCGAGTGCAGATGGGTGGAGTTGGAAACGATGAACGAGCCCTTACGGAGGAGCCTGCCCGCGTTCTCGTCGAAGACGTCGCCGTTTCGTCCGACCTCGTGTACGGGCCACTGCTGACGACCGCTCTCTCCGTCTTCCGTCCGCGTGCTCCAGACCATGTGGTGGATCACGAACCGTCCCCCGACCGTCTCCCGTCCGGTGCCCTCCGTGGGGACGTCGTTGACCTCACGGATCTCGACCGACTTCACGTACCGATCTTCGGCGATGGGCACCTCGACCGGGGCGATGTCGCCCCACCAGTCAGGCTCCCCCTCTTTGACCAGAAACTCGTCGGTGGTGACCACGACGTCGGGCTCACCGAGCGTCCATGCGCCCGAATCGTCGAACTCCAGCTCCGGCGGCAAGTCCGCGGGGTCGCCTTCCGGGGCTCCCATCTGGGCCCATTCGGCGATCAACGCGATCTCCTCGTCGCTCAGAGACGGATCGTTCTTGAAGTGCTGGATCCCGATGTCCTTCTCGACGTACCACGGCGGCATGGTCCCCATGCGGTCGCGGATCGCCGTGCGTCGTACGATCCGCGACGCGTAGCGACGCACGTCGTCGTAGCGGACCAGCGACATCGGCGCCACGCCGTTGGGCCGGTGGCAATTCACACAGCTCCGCTGCAGAACCGGTGCGATGTCGCGGCTGAACGTGACGTCTGCGGGCTCGCCACCCTCCTGGGCCGCCGTCGCGGCGGGAGCTGCCATCGTGAGCGAGGCCAGCGCCATCATCGTGCCGACGAATGGGCGAATCGTGGGGACCGACATGCGATGCACTCCTCGTTGCCCGGCGCCTCCCGTCGACGGGTGCCGGTGATCCAGTTCGGAGGGCGACCTCGCTGCCTGCCAGGGCGCCCACTAGCAGGTTAGGAGCCGCCCTCGGGGCTGACAAGCGAATCGTTTCCTTGCACCCCTGCCTCAGGACCCTCGAACGAGCCTGAACTGGTACGGGCGGCACCCCGCCGAGCTCCAGGCCCGATCCCGGCCAAACACGCGCATGCTCCGGCACGTACCGAAGATCCGGTACCCGAGACGATCCACCGAGCGGAGCGACGCGAAGTTCGCCGCTTCGACCCAGCTGATCAGGCCCTTGAAGCCTTGGTCCACCGCGTCTCTGAGGGCGTGGGCCATCCCGTAAGCGTGCAGTTTTCGGCCCCTGAACTCCTTGGTGGTGAACCCGTTGTACATGTACACCCAATCGTCCGAGAAGGCGATCGAATAGCCTCCGTGCGTCGTGATCGGAACGGTCGCGTACCACCCGTAGGAGGCGATGGTGTCGCCGTCCGCGAGGTAGACGCACCAGTCGCCCCGCTGCTCCGCGCCAGGCGGAAAAGCATCCTCGGGAAGTGCGTCGGCTCCCGGAAGCTGAGCGAACTCAGTGGCGGTGGCCTTCGAACACTGCAGGCCATCGGGGAATTCGAGGAACTTCGGATCGACGTCCGGAAGCTCGAGTGTCATCCCCCTGAGCGCGTGATAATCGATGCCTCGTCGCAGGGCTGCGTAGCCGGCATTTCGGAGCCAGTTCGCGACTCCGTATCGGCGTAGGATCTCCCTTTGGACTTCCAGGCCCATGCTCGCTCACCCCATCGTTTCTTCCTAGGCGCACTTCCAGGCGACACCCGTCCGGACTTGCCACCTGCCCCGAAAGGTAGTGAGCTTTCAGCTCGACATCGACGCACCACCCTCGCGCGGCGATCCGGCGATCCCTCCCCAGCCTGCCGCGCGGCCCCTGCCAAAGGCCTCAGCGGTTCTGGCCCGTCATCGGCTAGCCATCAGACGTTTCGCGGCACTCGCGTTCGCGGGGGGGATGTTCCTCTCCACGGCCTTCGCGAGCGCGCACGATCCGTGGTGCCCACATCACGGTGAGGCGTCGAGCGAGTCCTCGTCGCCCGTCCATATGGGCGAGCACGGCGGGGCATCACCTGCCTCTGCCGAACACCACGGCCCTACCGACGGGGAGCACCCCGACTCGCATGAGTCCCGTGACTGCACCTGCGAGGCCGGATCGTGCGCGCTGGGCGCTGCCGAGATCCTGGACCTCGACCGGCTCACTCCGAGCGTGGCAGTGCTCGGAGTCGGGACGGAGGTCGCACCCGACCGCCCGGCCTCCTGGGTCTGTGCTCACCGGTCGTCCGACCGCCTCCGACCTCCGAGCACGGGGCCTCCGATCACCATCTGACTCGACCACATCTGCTCCGTAGGCGAGCGGGCGCACTTTCGAATCAGATGTCATCGGAGGCATCTCATGTTTGTACCCATCACGAGGGCCGGGGCCGCCATGTACGCGGCGCTCACGCTCACCTTCACACTGTTGGCGGCAGCGCCACCCGCCGCCGCTCAGAATCCAATCACCGTCGTCGGCCGGGTGACGGCGCAGCTCACCGGCCAGCCGATCCTCGGGGTTACGGTGCACGCCGGCCCACGGCATGCCGTCACGGACGCCGATGGCCGCTTCCGTCTCGCCGAAGTCCCGACCGGAACCGAGATCCACTTCGAGAGAATCGGTTACAGGGCGCTCTCGCTCCTCGCGGCCGAGTCCAGCCTCGACGTGCAGATGGAGCCGGCGCCGGTCCTGCTC
>JBDHDM010000427.1:0-6123 GCA_039591515.1 Gemmatimonadota bacterium
GATCGTTGGAGTTCGGTTGTCCCGCCCCGTACCGACCACATGTTCAGCGCGGCAAAACCCCGCGCGGGTTGCGTGGCCCACCCGGGCTCACGCGCCAATAGTCGTACCTCACTGGAAGTACGATGGTGCAACGGTCGCAGACGATCACCCTGTAGTCAACTCGCGTTTCCGGCTTCTTTACGGGCGGTCGTCGCGTCACCCCGCGGGCTCCGAAAGCGAGACTGCGAGGATGGAGTCCAGCTGCGGATACTGTCGGGCCAGGAAGGCGTTGCCCAGGACGGCGATCGAGTCCTCCCACTGCAGCGGCGCCTCACCGTAGCCGTCGTGGAGTGCGTCGATGACCTCCATCCCGTGAACCACCCGACCGACCGGCGGGAAGCCGAGAACTCCATTCCACTGGAGGTCGTCCAGGTCGGTGTTGTCGGATCGATTCACGAAGAGGATGATCGACCGCGTCCCGGGACCGCCACGCGCGAAGCTCACCGTGCCGCGGATGTTGCTGGCCTGCGTCGGCTCGTCCGGCAGGCCCGCCCCGAGCCACTCCGCGTCCAGCTCGGGTCGGCCACTGTATCCGAACTGGGCATAACGCTCGTTGACCCGATAGATCTTCCCGCCGCCCCAGTAGCCCATGACCCCGAGCTCGTGCACGCGCTCCACCGCGACGGGAGACCACTCCCGCACGAACTCGACCTCGAAGGTGCCGGCGCTCGTCGCGAACTCGATGCTGAACGTGTCGGGTACGGTGGCGACCACTTCCTCGGGGGCCGGGCCGTCACCGCATGCGGTCGCCATCACCATCACCACCGTCGACGCGACGGCGGCGCAGAGCCTCCCCGAAACCCCTAGGGTCATTGGTCGGCCTCGGGGAAGCGCCCGGTCACCGATCCCTCGGCATCGTACAGCGTGAGCGAGCCGTCCCCCTTCAGATAGAGCACGGCAGCCCCTCGTCCCTGCGGGCCGTGCAGGGCGTAGCCGCCCCCTCCGTGCGCGAACTGGGCGGCCCCGAGCCGGGTGACGCCCCCGTCGTCGAGAATGAAGAGACCCGTCTCTTCATCGTCGTGGCGTAAATCGATGCGGACCTGCCCTTCTCCATCCACCAGCTGAATGCGACGCGCTTGCACGATCTCCACGGACTGGCGAGGCACGGCCCCGAGTGCGAGGCCGATGCCTACCACCGCGAGGCACGCCGTCAGCAGCCGGTTCCTGCGCTCGAGCCGCGCCAGCCGAGCTTCGAGTCCGTCGATCTCACCCATCATCTGCCGTCCCATGCCGATTCCCAGGTCCACTCCGCCGGTGGCCCTCGTTGTACCCCCGAGGTTGCATCGCCGCCCGGGCGAGAGCAACCATCGTCGTCGGCCAGAAACTTCGCACGGGTGGCGCGTTGAGTCGCATCCCTCGCGGACGGGCGACCCGAGCGGGGAAGGGACGACGCGAGGGGCGCCTCCTAAGGCCCCAACCAGTCCGTGCGACCGCCGACGTTGATGGCCAGATGCTCGCCCGCGCCACCCTCGGCAGCGCCATGCCAATGCTCTTCCCCGCCCTCGATCACCACCACGTCGCCCGGCTCGAGCAGCAGCGTGGCGCCGGCGCGGTCGACCACCACACACCGCCCACTCAAGCCGAAGAGCACCTGAACGTCGTCGTGCACGTGCCAGTGTGTGCGTGCCCCAGCCTCGAAGCTGACACGGTAGAGCCGCACAGGCTCGTCGTCGCTCGGCCCGAGAAGGCGCTGCATACGCGCCGGGAGCTCGAAGTTGGACGGATCGGCAGGATCGTGGCGGCGTGTAGACGCGTCGATTCTCTTCACGGGACCGACCTCAGCGGTATTCAGGGGCGCCAGATTCTCGGATCGACGGGGTCGATGAGCGCGCGGACGCGATCGACGCCCGGATCGCCCGCGCGGTGATCTCGGCCCGGTACTCCACGAGCCGGCGGCCGTTCTCGATCGTCTGATCCAATGGGGACAGGTCGACTCCGTTGATGCTGAAGAGTCCCGCCTCGATCCGCTGCCGGGCGCGGATACGCTCCGGATCGGTCGTCGCGATGATCGACGAGTAGTGATAGTCGTCATGATACTCGTTGCGGGTCGCGACACACTCGTCGGGCTGTTGGAAGATCCCCAACTCCTCCTTCAGGTAGGTGCAGCTGTAGATGTCCTCGGTGTAGTACTCGGGGATATGGTGGACGCGCGCCTGCCCAGCGGACCACTCGGCGTTGAGCCGCTCCGCCACGTTCCTCATGCCCCGGGTATTCCCACCCGAGTCACCGATCAGGACGATATCGGTGAAGCCATGGACCGCGAGCGACGCGACGACATCCGTGAGCAGGGCCTCGAACGTCTCCTGCCGAACGCTGATGGTGGCGTGGTACCGCATGTGGCCGCTGGGAGGGTCGATGTCGCCCTCGGGCACGAACTTCACGATGGGCGCCACGAGCGCGTCTCCGAGCTCGCGCGCGATCGCCTCGGTCGTCGCGCTCAGCACGAAGTTGTGCTTGCCGGAAGCGACGTAGGGGCCGTTTTGCTCCACGCCGCCGGTGCCCACGATGGCCGTCGTCATCCCGTCCGCGAGGGCGTCACGGACCTCCATCCACGTCATCTCCTCGATCAAGTGTTCGATCCGGCGATCGGCCGAGGGGCGTCCAGGTCCTGCGCCGACACCGGCGCGGCAACGATCGCGGTCGCGCACGACAGCAGAAGCGCCGTCATCTGTGCTCGGGAGCGACCTGCCTTCATCGGGAGGCGGCGGGCGGCGAGACGGGGCATGGGATCCTCCGGTAGCGGACGGGGAGTCGCAGAAAATGCCCGCCCGTGTCCACCTTGGCGAGTGCGCCGACCGGAGCCGGAGAGCGAACGCCGATCAGCCAAGCTCGTCCAATACGCGCTCACCCCTGGGAGAGAGTCGATATCCGGCCTCGAGGCTTTCGGTCAGTCCGAGCCCCTTGAGCTTCCGAACCTTGGCTTTGAAGGGTTCTTTCTCCATCCCGACGACGACGGCCAGGTCCGCGGCGCGCTCCTCTGGCCGGTCCCGGATCGCCGCCAGGACACGACGAGTCCACGGTCCGCTGGCGGCGCGCGCGTCCCAGCCGTCGAGCTTTCGGACGACCTCGGACAGCTCGCCATCCTCGGGGATCCGGTTCCGGAGTGCCTCGCGCGGGTCCGGTCCGGCAAAGCGGAGTGCCACCCGATAGACCCTGGTCTCGTCCCGCCGAGGGGCGAGAGCTTCGACGAGCTCGGCGCGGCTGGCATAGCCTGCGGCCACGGCCTCCCCCTCCGTGATGTCCTGCTCCTCGACGAGATCGACCGCGTCGATGGCGAGTTGCCCCCGGAACGTGAGCAGCGTACCGCCGGCCCGAACGGTGGGGCGCTTCCACCTGCGGAACTGGAGCGTGACGTCGCCGGAGACGATCCTCTCGAGGGTCCTCCCCTTCAGCAGCACGGCCGGTCCAGACGCGCCCGGCTAGTCGGAACCACCCGACGACGGCCCCAGCTGCGCGGCCCGAACCTCGCCGGAACGCCCGACCCGCACGGCGACGACCGACCAGAGAACAGCCGCCGGCACGGCCACGAGCGCGATCGGGCCCACGGTGAGACCGATGAAGGCGAGGCCGGCGTAGATCCAACCGCTGACCAGGTCTCCGCCTCGATACACGGCCGCATCGATGAACGCCTTCGACTTGTACTTCTCCTCGCGTGAGACCACGGTGAAGAGCACCTCACGCGCGGGCTTCGCGAGGCCGTACCGGCCGGCGCGATAGGCCACCTGCACCACGACCAGCGTCCACAGCGTCGGCCAGACACCGAGCGCGAGGAATCCGCCCGCGACCGCGACGGGCACGATCGCCAGCGTCGCCGCCACGCCGAACCACTTGATCATGCGGGCGGTGAGGTAGACCTCGAACAGAATCGTCAGGACGTTGACCACCAGGTCGATCCGGGCCAGGAAGGCGCGTCGCTCCCCGCGGTCGGTCATCGCCTCGTAGACGAGGTCCGACTGCGCGAAGTACAGGACGGTCGATGCGAACGTCATGAGCGCGATGAACGAGGCGATCCCGAGCAGGTACGGCGACTGGAAGACGGCCTTCATCCCCGAAAGCGCGTCGCCCTCGAGCGGCTTCTCCGATTCGCCGGCCACGTGCACGTCGCCGGTGCTGAAGCTCCGATGCAGCCGGTTCGCGAACCACGAAGCAATCTCGAGCGGCACGCAGGAGATGAGCAGCAGGGTGAAGACCGGCACCTGCTCGGCGAGCACCGCGGTCACGCCCGACCCGACGATGCCGCCGAGGGAGCTGCCGATCGCGATGAAACCGAAGAGTCGCTTGCCCTGGGCGTTCGTGAAGCAGTCCGCGACGAGGCCCCAGAAGACGGTCACGACGAAGAGCGCGAAGACGCTCGTCCAGACATAGAAGACCCGATCGATCCACACGAAGGTCGACTCGGGCAGCAGCCGCAGCGCAGCCCAGAAGCCGATGAGGCACGCGATGAAGAACCGGTTGGCGAGGGGGACGAACACCCCTCGCGGGTACCGGGAGGCGATCCACGAGTAGGCCTGGACGGCGACGATCATGACGAAGAAGACGACCGTCCAGAGGATCTGGAGGTTGCCACGGTCCGCTGCGGCGATCTCGTCGCGTACCGCCCGCAGGATGTAGTAGGCGAGCATGATGAAGAAGCCGTATGCCGCGGCCTGGATCATGCCCCGGGGCTCGTCGTCGTTCTCGAACTCGACGGCCCATCCGAGTAGGGATCTCAGCATCTGTCGTCCACCGTCATGCGGAAGCGTGCCAGGCGTCGAGCACTTCGCGTTCGCGCTCGCGAGGCATGCCGAAGCGACGGTTGGCACGCTCCTCCGCGGGCCTCGCCTTGTCCCAGACGAGCAGGTCTCGGGAGGTCACGGAGAGCGGGCGATAGGTGAGGCCCGCAGCGACTGCGTCGCGAACGTCGACGAACATGAGTGGGTCTCCCGGAATCCACGCCGGCAGGTCGGTCCATGGCCGCACACCCTGCTCTTCGAGGAACGCCTCCGGCACCCACGTCAGCTCGTATTCGCTCTCGATCACCGAGCCGATCTGCTGAAGCATGGAGCCCATCGACATCCGCTCGCCCGGACCGGTCGCGTTGAAGTCGCCCGTCGTCCCGGCCTCGGCGAGACGCACGATCCACTCCGTCAGGTCGCGCTGGTCGATGACCTGGTTGGCGTGATCCGGATTGCCGGGAGCGAGGACCTCGCCGCCGTCATCGAGACGGACGGGCCAGTACGTGAACCGATCGGTCGTGTCACCCGGGCCGACGATCAGACCGGGACGCACGATCGTGGCGCGGCCCGGAAACGCGGCGTGCGCGATGTCTTCACCGAGTGTCTTCATGAGCCCGTAGGGGGCATCGTCGCCGTCCGCCCAGCCCTCGGGCGGCTCGATGCGCGGGTAGTCCTCGTCGACCAGAGGCTCCGCCATGACCTGGTCGGCCCTGTCCCACCCGAAGCCCTCCAGCGCGTAGGCAGAAATGGAGGAGACGAACACGTACTGCTCCGCCGCGTCGGCGAGCAGAGCAGTGCTCTTCTGCACCCAGCGGTAGTCCTGGGCGTTGTTGTCGAGAACCACGTCCCACGTCCGACCCTCGAGCGCAGTGTGATCGTCGTTGCGGTCCCCGACCAGCCGCTCGACACCAGCGGGCAAGTCCACCTGTCGCCGCCCCCTCGTGAAGATCGAGACTTCGTGGCCACGCTCCACGGCGTAGCGGACCATGTGGGGACCGATGAAGCCCGAGCCGCCCAGAACCAGAATGCGCTTCGGGGGCATGGCTCCGGACCCGGCGGCCTGTTCGGCGGACTCCGACGCGTCGCTGCACCCGCCGGCCGCGCCCAGAGCCAGTCCCGCACCGACGACACCGGTCGTGCGGATGAAGTCTCTACGTGTCGGGCTCACGATCCCCCCCTTCCTCTTTGCAGAATCATCCCACCGGCCTCCGGACTCCTCTTGGCGGCGTCACCATGCCTGCCGTCCGCCAGGCCGGCAAGGTGGAGCTACAAGTGGAGCTACAACCGGATGCCCGCGCCGGCAGCTCGAGCACGCCGGCCGCTCCAGCCGCAGGCAGTGATGGTCAGCGTCCCGGCCGGGGGATCCCCA
>JBDHDM010000428.1:0-3625 GCA_039591515.1 Gemmatimonadota bacterium
CGTCGTATCGGACGCTCGCCTCCCCTGTCACGTAGGGGGGCGTGGTGAGGAGCAGCCGCGCTCCACCGAGGGCTTCGACCTCGACGACGCATTCGCGCAGCTCGTGCCCCATCTGGTAGTCGATGAAGCCCTTCTGGGTGAGAGGGTTCCCCTCCCCTACGGCCGCTGCCTCCAGGAAGAGGGACCCGCCTCCGGCGCACGGCACGTCGTGCTCGAAGTCCGCGCTGAACAGGTTGTGTCCACTGGGAAGAGGCCCCGGAATCTCGGAGCCGTGCGTGAAGGGTCCGCCGATCGGATGCGCGTGCACCCCGAGCGGTCCATGGGCGTGTGTGAACAGGACCTGCTGATCGGAGAACACCGTCCGCTCCAGCGAGACGAGCACCAATGCACCCAAGACGGCCTCCGCCTCGGCCTGTTCGAGCACATCCGGTTCCGCGGGCTCGACATCCGTCCCCACGCGACAGGCCGTCACGGCGAGTGCCGTGCCAGCTCCGATCGCGAGCGTCAGCGCGAGGGAGGGAGTCCTTCTCATGGCTACTGCTGGCAGGTGAGACAGTTGTTGCTGTTGGCGGATCCGAGGCTCTCGAGGAGGGCCACCGTCTCCGGAATCGGCGAGACACGCGACACAGGGCCGTTCGCCATGTCCGCGGTCGTCTGCCCGCGACGACTGACGACCGTGACGTCGCCTCCCCTGTCCACGAGGTAGAGGATCATCTGATTGTCTCCCCTGGCCGCGGCGTGGTGCATGGCGGTGTAGCCGTTGTGATCACGCAGGTTCACGTCCATGCCGACCTCCTCGATGAGGAACTTGACGGCAGGAACCCACCCGTCTTCCACGTGCCGATGCGCGTTGCCGGCAAAGCCTTCGCCGTATCCCACACCCGACGCCGCATGAATGGCGAACACGGCCGGGCCACCCTCGGGAACCGGAGGCAGGCCGGACGGATCGGGCGCTGCCGCGGCGACCGAATCCTGCCGCAGCGCATGCTCGAGCACGACCTGGCGGAAGTCGGGCGCGGCCAGACGCACCTCTTCCTCGGGCAGCTCCGCCTTCACCGAGTCCGGGAGGTCGACCCAGACGGTGATGACCGCGCTCACCCGAGCGGAGTCGGTGAGCGCCTCGAACTCCTCCAGGTCGTCGAGCGACTCGACGTAGCGCGCCCTCATGCGCTCCTGTGACGTCCGGCGCTCCCTGCGCTCGGGGGCCTTCGTGGCGATGAACGGGTCCGCGCCCCACTCCTGGAGCAGGCGCATCGCGTCGACGTCCGTGGCGTAGGCAGCCCTCAGGAACGCAGTCGCGCCGTTCGTGTCGATCAAGCCGCAGTTGCTGTTCCCGCACCCGGTGTACTCCATGTACCACGGGTGGAGCGTGAGCCGCGCGTCGGGGTCGGCGCCGGCGGCGAGAAGCGCCTGCATGACCTCGAGGTATCCGTATCGCTGTTGCTCACGCTCTTGCGGCTGCGGATACCGGGTACGCGGCTGCCACTCGGAGTTGACCGCGGCGAAGAGCGGGGTCGCACCGTTGAGCGAGGACGGGATGTTCGGGTCCGCCCCGCGCTCGAGAAGGAGCATGGCCGCGTCGAACTGGCCGTTGATCGCCGCCATGAGGAGCGGAGACGTGCCGTCTCCCTCGCTCACCTGGTCGATCGCGGCTCCGCGGTCGAGCAGGGCCTCGATCGACGCCACATGTCCCTGTCGGGCCGCGTGGAGCAACGGCGTGAGCCCCCCCTTGGACGTGATCCGAACAGGCCGGCGGAAGCGGCTGACCTCTTCCGTGCGTGGCTCCGGTGGGTCACCCTCGTAGGCGGCCCGCCCGGCACGCACCGCGGCCTGGATCTGCGACGACGTCGGTGACCACTCACCGTCGTTCGTGAATGCGCCGAGCACCTCCGATTGGCGCCGGTTCGCCTCGGCGGACAAACGGCCCAACCGGGTCAGGTCCACCGCCCTAGAGGCCAGGTTCGGATCCGCTCCACCTTCGGTGAGTGCGACGATCGCTTCCACGCGATTCCACGACGCGGCGAAGATGAGGGGCGTCTGCTCCCACTCCGCTTCGCGAGCGTCCGGATCGGCGCCAGCCTCGATCAACGCCCGAACGACAGCCCCGTCGCCGGACGCCGCCGCCAGATGCAGCGGAGTCGACCCGCTGGGGTCCGTCCGGGCGTGCACGTCCGCGCCGGCCTCGGCGAGCGCGCCTACCGCCGCCAGCTCGCCATTCCGGGCCGCCAGATGGAGAGGCGTGTACTGCCCGATTCGCGTCACCGCCTGGATCTCGGCGCCCGCGTACAAGAGCACTCCGATCATCTCCGCGTCACCGCGCTCGGCTCCCCAGTGCAGCGCGCTCATGCCGTCGCCCTGCGCGGCGTTCACGTCCGCACCCTCCCGTAGAAGCACGCGAACGCGCTCGATGTCTCCGACTCGGGCTGCGTCGGCTACCGGCGCCTCGGCCGGGGACACCGCGATCAGCGCAGCAGCCATCAGGCTGCCGACGAGGCTCATCAATAGACCTCCTGCGCCGTCGTTCGGCCGGCCGACCTCAGCATGAACCCGGCGGTGCTGTCACCGAAGCTGTCCAGGTCCGTGTGCCCCAGCTCCTGCATCAGCGTGAGCATGACGTTCGCCATCGGCGTACCGTCCGCCGCCTTCAGGTGGAGGTTGCCCTCGAGGATCCCGTTGCCCTTGCCCAGGAAGACGAGCGGGCACCGCCGGTGGTTGTGGAGGTTGGCGTCCGCCATCGGCGAACCGAACATGACCACGGACTTGTCGAGCAGATTCGAATCCCCGTCGACGGTGTTCTTGAGCTTCTCCACCAGGTAGGGGAGCATGCTCACCCGGTACTGGCAGATCTTGTTGAACTCGAGAATGGCCTCCTCCCTGCCCCCGTGGTGCGAGGCGGGGTGGAAGGGCCGATCCGAGCCGGATTCCGGGAAGACCCGGTTCTCGGAGTCGCGTCCGGTCTTGAACGTGATCACGCGGGTCATGTCCGTCTGGATGGCCAAGACCTGGAGATCGAACATGAGCTCCATGTGCTCGCGATACGAATCGGGCACGCCGGCGGGTGCCTCCGGAATGGCGCGCTCCTCACCGCTGGTGTTGTGCGATTCCACCATCTGGATACGGCGCTCGATCTCGCGCACGTTGTCGAGGTACTGCTCCATCCGTGCCCGATCCTCAGCGCCGAGCTGACGGTTCATCTGGGTGACCTCGCCGGTGATCCAGTCGAGGATGCTGGACCTCATCGAGCGACGCTCTGCCCGCTCCTCCGGCGTCCCGCCCGCCCCGAAGAGCATGTCGAATGCGACGCGGGGATCCCGGATCATGGGCAGTGGCTCGCTCGGCGACGCCCAGCTGATCGAGTCGGTGTAGGCGCACGAGTAGTTATACGTGCACCCGCCGGCTTGATCGATGTTGGGAATCGTGAACTGCATCGACGGCAACGGCGTGTCCTGGCCGAACCGCCTCGCGTGGATCTGGTCCAGGGACGTCCCGACGAAGAGGTCGGAGCCCTGGGTCTGCTTCGGGTGCGCCTGCGTGAGGAAGACCGCGCTGGACCGGAAGTGGTCGCCTCCGATCTCGGGCGCGGTGAAGGCCTCCGCCATGCGTACGTCGGTGTTGCTGATGATGG
>JBDHDM010000429.1:0-4593 GCA_039591515.1 Gemmatimonadota bacterium
ACCAACAAGACCTGATACCCGTACGCGGGGCTCACGTCATCGATACGGTTGAGGCCCACGTCGTGGGTGCCGGTGCCCAGGTGGGTGAGTCGGACGAAGGCCATTCCCACCATCGCCCCCGCAGCCCCCAGCAGGACCGCCTCCTCCAGCCCGAGATAGAGCAGCGAATACGCCACGCCGAGCATGAGACCGGACGCGAGTGCGTTGCTCCAACCGAGTACCGGCAGAGCCAGTCGACCGAGCACCGCTTGGGGCAGCACCCCGAGCGAGGCCGCCCCGGCCGCGAGCGACGAGTAGAGCAACACCGTCAGAATAGGGTCGAATTGGTTCACGCCAGAAGCTACCGTTCCGCGCCGATTGGTTCCACGGACCCGTCGCGGTGCGACTGGCGGACTGACGTACTCCTGTGCGCGCCGCAGGCGAAGGCCTCGTGACCTCGGTCACGACGAGCGCCGGCTGCGTCCGGCCATTCGCCGCCACCCTCCTCGGCTCCGACGCTGTCTACGACGACACCACCGCCGGTGCGTCGTCGGTTCGGCCTACCTTCGAGGAGGGTCACCCACCAGTCTTCGCACCATGAAAGAGCAGGAATGCGCCTCGTTCCTCCAGTGGGCCCTTCCCCGCATGGACATGCGGTGGCCCGGGATTCGCCGGGTACGAGGGCAGGTGTGCAAGCGCCTGCGACGGCGACTCCGAGAGCTCGGGCTCGACGATTTCGGGGGCTACGAGCGGTACCTGGCCGCGCATCCCGAAGAGTGGGACACGCTCGACGCCTGTTGCCGCATCACCATCTCTCGCTTCTACCGAGACCGGGTCGTTTTCGAAACGATCCGTGATCCGATCTTGCCTGCCCTGGTCCAGACGGCCCAAGAGCGCGGCGATCGAACCATCCGTTGCTGGTCCGCGGGCTGCGCGTCCGGTGAGGAGCCCTACAGCCTGAGCTTGGCCTGGGAGTTGGGCGTGTCGCACGGCGGGCCGGAGGTAGATCTCAACATCGTGGCCACCGACATCGACCCCCACCTCCTGGAGAGGGCTCGGGTCGGCCTCTACTCGCCTGGCTCGTTGCGTGAGCTTCCGGACGAATGGATCGCCGCCGCGTTCGAGCCGGTCGACGACATGCTCTGTCTCCGCGGCCCCTACCGGGCCGGCGTGGAGTTCGTTCGGCAGGATATCCGCCGGAACATGCCCACGGGGCCCTTCGACCTCATCCTGTGTCGAAATCTCGTGTTCACCTATTTCGAGGCTCGGCTCCAGGGCACGCTGCTCGAGCGACTCCTCAGCACGATGACGAGGAACGGCTTGCTGGTGCTCGGCGGCCACGAGGCGCTGCCCCCGAACGATTGGCCTTTCGACCGTCCCTACGGCGCACTGCCGATCTACAGACGCACAGCGTGACCGAATCGCCGCATGCGCCGTGTCAGAGGCGGATCAGGCTTCGGGCCGGGTCGCACCCTCCAACAGTGCGACGACCTCGTCACCGGACAGCTCCTCGTGCTCCTGGAGCCGCGCTGCTACGCGATCCAGATCCGCCCGATGCTTCACGAGGGTGGCTCGCGCCCGCTGGTAGCAGTCGTCCATGATCTGCTCGACGGCCTCGTCCACGCGCCGCGCGGTTTCCTCGGAGTACTCCCTCCACTGAGGGGGCACACCTTCGCCAAAGGCGATCGACTCCCGCGGCCGCTCGGCGACGACGGGGCCCAGCGCATCGCTCATCCCCCACTCGAGCACCATGCGACGGACCAACGACACGGCCTGGAAGAGGTCGTCCTGGGCGCCGCTGGTGAAGGTCCCGAACACGAGATCCTCCGCCGCTCGGCCGCCCATCATGACGGTGATGCGATCGAGCATGTATTCCCGCTCGTAGACGTACCGCTCGCGCTCCGGCAGCTGCTGCGTCACCCCCATCGCCCGGCCACGCGGCACGATCGTCACCTTGTGCAGCGGGTCGGTGTTCGGCAGCACCGCCGCCAGAACCGCGTGCCCGGCCTCGTGATACGAGAGGAAGCGTACCTCGCGGTCGGTGAGCGCGAGCCCCTCGCGCTCGATGCCCATCAGCACCTTATCCCTGGCTTCGTCCACGTCCTCGTTCGTAACTCGCTCCCCGCCCTTCCGCGCGGCCAGGAGAGCCGCCTCGTTCAGGAGGTTCTTGAGGTCAGCACCCGAGAAACCGGGCGTTCCGCGGGCCACGGCCTCCAGATCCACGTTCGGCTCCAGGGGTATCCGGCGCGCGTGGAGCCGGAGGATCTGCTCCCGATCGGCCTGGGTCGGGAGCTCGACCGCGATGCGTCGGTCGAACCGGCCTGGTCGGAGCAGGGCCGGGTCGAGGATGTCCGGGCGGTTCGTGGCAGCCAACACGATGACGTTCGCGAAGGGCTCGAAGCCGCTCATCTCCGAGAGGAGCTGGTTCAGCGTGCGCTCCCGCTCGTCCGCGCCCCCGACCCACACGCCCGCTCCTCGGCGTCCCCCGATCGCGTCGAGCTCGTCGATGAAGATGATGCTCGGAGCAGAGGCTTTCGCGCCCTGGAACAGGTCCCGGACGCGCTTGGGCCCGACACCGACGAACATCTCCATGAAGTCGGATCCCGTGATGCTGAAGAAGGCGACGTCGGCCTCTCCCGCCACAGCCCGGGCCAGCAGCGTCTTTCCCGTGCCTGGTGGGCCGACGAGGAGTACGCCTCTCGGGATCTCCGCGCCCAGCGCCCGGAAACGCTCGGGGTTGCGAAGGAACTCGATGATCTCTCCGAGCTCCTGCTTCGCGCCACGCGCGCCAGCGACGTCGTCGAAGGTCTTCGTCTCCTTCCCTCGCTCGTAGAGGCGAGCGCCACTCTGCCCGATGGAGAGCAGACCCTGCCCGCCCCCACCACGCATTCTCCGAATCACGTACATCCAGACGCCGAAGAGGAGGAGGAGCGGAAGGAAGCTCATCAGGAGCATCCACAGCCACGGCGACTCCGAAGCCGGCAGCACGTCGAGGTCGACCTCCTGTGCGCGTAGGAGCGGTAATAGCGCCGGGTCCTCGACCTCCGGCAGCACCGTATGGAACTGCTCAGCCCGGACTGTATCCCCCTCCGCGGTCAAGACGGCCTCCTCCACGCGGAGGCTCCCCCTCACGCTGCGACCCTGGAGCGTCACCCGCTCCACGGAGCCGGCCTCGAGCAAGACAACGAACGTCGTGTAGGTGACCCGGGGACCGGACCGTTCGACAGCGGTACCCGCCGCCCATAGCCAATACACGGTGAATCCGAAGACGATGAGGAGGGCGACCAGAACGCCGGGCGAGGGCCGACGCGTTTCCTCGCTCCGCGTCCCCTTGCTGGGGCGCGGGCGTGACGGAGCGTCTTCTGATTCCGGCATTCAAACTCTCCTGCTCTCGGCCTCACACCCTACCGGACCCTGCCCACACGGACAACCGGACCGGGGTGCGTCACGCTGTTCGGTCAACCGCTCCCCTTCCTCGACCTCACGCCCGCGCCCGGACCTTTCCCGACAGACGACGCCTCGAGCGACCGCTAGGCTCCACTCCAGTCAGTGACCCGCAGGACCAGGAGATACTCATGTCCGTCGCCAAAGTACTGGAGCTCTCAGCGGAATCGAAGGTGGCGAGGTAGCGAAGTACCGCGTGCACATGCGGGTCACCTTCGTGCTCAAGTAAGTCGTGTAGCCGGTGGGGTGACCTCGGAGCCAATCAGAGGGCGAAGGGATCGGCTTCCCACTTCATCGCAATCCCTCCCGCCGAGCCGGCGCGCGCCGGACCCGCGTATGTGTGCCCCTCGCCGTCTCCTCAGGTCTGGCCAAGGCGCACGGGCGCGGTAGTCGGCAGGAACCCGAGATCCCGGTGGGGGATGGCCGTGGCCCACGACGGACTCCGAACCAGACGATCGGGACGCTCAGCACCGCAGGCTCGGTGACGACGCCCCAGCGGTCAGCTTCCGTCCAGGAAGGCGTCGAGGAACTTCCGGTATCCGTCTGCGTTGCGATAGCCGGGCAGCACCGGGGAGACGCGCTCCCCGGAGAAGACCACGATGGAAGGCGCGTGCACCTGTAGATCGCGCATGAGCAGCTCCACGGAGGACACGACCCGAAGCCCGTGCTGCGGGATGCCACCACGCGTTGCCTCTCGAGCCGCGAAGTCCGCGTCGGGGTGCGCGATCAGGATCGGCAGAGCGGCGAAGCGCAGCTCTTCGGCCGCCATCGCGATCTCCCGCCATCCGTCGACGGACAGCGGCATGTGGGGTGACCAGGCGTAGATCACCAGGCCTTGCTGGTCGGCCGCCGCATCGAGGGCCGCGGCCAGCACCCGGTCCGTGAGGCGGACGCCGGCCGGCGCCTCAACGTCGGCCACGAGAGCCGGTGACGGCTCGTCCACGGGTCGACAGGCGCTCGAGAAGGTCCGCCGCAGGGTGGCATGTGGCTCGAGCTTGGCGATCTCCGCCTCGCCGTCCGCGCGCAGAGACACCACGACCCACACTCCGACACGCCCGGTCGGGTATCGGTATGACTCGGCGCCGGTGGCGGCAGGAGCACCCGGCAGGAAGTCGGGGCCTGCATCCCACTCCACCAGCGACGCCACTACGGCATCCTGACAGCGCACGG
>JBDHDM010000430.1:0-3592 GCA_039591515.1 Gemmatimonadota bacterium
GCGCTCGTCGCGCTCGACGAAGACCAGGCCGTGGGGCTGCAGATGGCCCTGACGCAGTGGGCGGCTGTCTCCGGCATCCCGCCATCGGTCGCCTCCGACCTGGCCGGCCCCATGCTCGCCCATCGGCAGTCCGGCGTACCTCAGCCCGTGCCATCCATGTTGGGATCACTCGGTCAGGGTGGGTTGCTACCGGCCGGAACGGTCGCACTCCTCCACGCCCTCGTGGGTGCCAACGAGGAGGCGCTGGCCTGGCTCGAGGCGTCGATCGAGGACCGATCCTGGATCGACCAGTACCTGCGCGTGAATCCTGCGTTCGACGGCCTGAGGGGCGAAGAGGCGTTCGACGACATCCTCGCGGCGGTCGGGGCCTGACGCGCCGGAGCCGCAGTCCGGGAACGAAAGCTGCAGGGTAGTCGACACGGTGGCATATTGAGTGCCTGCGTCGGCCCGCCGGCGCGTCGCCCGTGTCTGGAGATTTCGCATGCCGTCCCGGCCCGTTCGCCCTGTTCGCCCCGCTTATTCACTTCGGATGGCCCTCTTGTTGGCGGGAGCATTCTCGACTGCGGGAGTCCCGCCACTCGTCGCCCAGTCCGAGGGCTTCAGCACCGAGCTCGCGCTCGACGTTCAGACGCCCCAGATCGCCGACATGACCGACGATGGCCGGCGCTTGGTCGTCACGCTCCGCACGCGCCGGGGTCGCACCGACACCGACCACCAGCGCTTCGGTGATCCGACGTACGTCGCGCCGTCGCTGGTGCGGGCGATGGTGGTGGACACCCGCACCGGCGAGCAGACGTGGCTCCACGAGGAGCCCGCCCAAGTGAGAGGATTCGCCTGGTCGCCGGGGGGGGAGCAGCTCGCGTATGTGCACTACGACGGTGAGGCCTTCAGCCTGCGCGTCTTCGGTGCCGGGTCGGGCGACGTCCGTCAGGTGGAGCTTCAATCCGAGCGCCTGCTCGCTTCGTCGTCCCCGCTGGTATGGACGCCCGATGGCGAGGGCCTGCTGGTGACGGTCCGCCCGGACGGATGGGCGGAGCGGGCGAGGGCGGCGTTCTACGCGCTCACTGACGCGCCCGTGATCGTGCAGGATTCGCGCGACGACTTCCTGGCCTGGGACGCCGTCCGCAACATCGCCGACGAGCAGATCACGGCAATCGTCTCGATCGACGACGGCTCCGTTCGCGAGGTGCTGGACGACGTCGTGCCCCGGGATCCGGGCTTCTCGTCCGACGGGCGGTTCCTGACCTACTCCACGGCGGTGCGTACGCAGACGTCGTACACGCGGCGTGACGGCACCGAGTACGGGTTGTATGCGCTGGATCTGGAGGGCGAAGAGCCGTCCGAGCTCGTCGAGCCGAGCGAGGAGCGGCTCGCCGGCACGTGGAACCAGTCGCGAGACGCATTCGCGTACGCCCGCGAGGGGGCCGTGTTCGTACGGTCGATCGATCCCGAAGCCGAGGTGCGGGAGGTGACGGAAGGGCTCCGTACCCTGGCTGGTGACACCACGGAGGTCGACTTCTCGGCGGTGCGGTGGAGCCCCGGTGGGGGCGATCTGCTCCTTTCGTCGTCGCGCGCGTGGCATGTGCTCGACGTCGACGCCGGAGATCTCCAGACGGTGCTTACGCTGGAGGAAGACGAGGAGCTGAGGCCGCGCCGGTCGGTCGAGCAGTGGAGCGAGGACGGCCGCTATCTCTACTTCTCGTATGCGGCGCGGGATCGTTGGGAGCGCGGCTTGAAGCGGCTCGACATCGGATCGGGTGAGATCGCGACCGTGATCCTGGATCAGGGTGTGTATCGGGGCTGGCATCTCTCGGACGATGGATCGAGGGTGGCGTACACGATGTCCGACGGTGATCGGCCCGAGGACGTTTGGATGCTCGACGAGGGCTTCTCCGCCCCCACGCGGCTGACCGACGTGAACCCCCAGCTCACCGGCGTGGAGCTCGCGCGGACCGAGCTCGTCGAATACCGCGACGTCGACGGCAACGTCCTTCACGGGATCCTCTACTATCCGCCGGATTACGAGCCCGGGCGGACGTATCCCATGGTCGCCGAGATCTACGAGGAGTACTTCGACAACGGGTTCAACGAGAACATGAACCTGATCACGTCGCAGGGCTGGTTCGGGTTCCGGCCCTCGGTACGCTTCGAGGAGGGCTACCCCGGCGAGGCGTGGCTCAAGGCCGTGCCCAACGCGGTCAACGAGATCATCGGGCGCGGCTTGGTCGATCCCGAGAAGGTCGGGGTGTACGGCCAGAGCTACGGCGGATATGCGACCAACCTGCTCATTACCCAGACGGACCGGTTCGCGGCTGCGGCGAACGTGTCCGGAAAGGTCAACATCATCTCCTTCCTCGGAGACTCTCCGAAGATCACGACCCGCAACTATGCGGCGGCGGAGGTGGGTCAGGATCGTATCGGAGCTACGCTCTGGGAGCAGCCGCACAAGTACATCAACACCTCGGCGGTCATGTTCGCGGACCGGGTCGAGACGCCTCTGCTCATGCTGTCCGGTGAGGGGGATTGGAACGTGCCCGCGACCAACCAGCGCGAGATGTACTACGCGCTGCGCCGGCTCGGGAAGGAGGTCGTCTGGGTCCACTACTCCGCCGGGGGACACGGGGCGGGGCGGGCGAGCACCGTGGACGACTTCCACGACCATTGGCGTCGGATGTTCGACTGGTTCGCGGAGCACTTCGGCGAGCGCGAGGAGGAGGTGGTCTCGCAAGACGAGGGCGTCCGTTAGAATCGGCCGTTTCAGCTAGGCCCCGAACGTCCTCTTCAGCGCACATCGGGCGGCGTGGTACCCGCTCATGCCGTGCACGCCACCGCCCGGCGGTGCCGATGCCGAGCACACGTACAGGTCGGGTGCGCCTGCACGCCAGCCGGACAGAGGCCAACGCGCCGGACCCAGGGCCTGGCCGAGCGTCGCGGCACCACCGTTCACGTCGCCCCCGATCAGATTCGCGTCCCACGCTTCGAGTCGCTGTGGACCCCAGACCGCACGGGCGAGGATCCGATCACGGAATCCCGGAGCGAAGCGTTCGATCTGTCTCTCGATCAACTCGGTGGCGTCACCCTTCCATCCGTTGGGCACGTGACAGTAGCCCCACGCAGTGTGTTTCCCCTCGGGCGCCCTCGTGGCATCGAAGAGCGACGGCTGGGCGAGGATCACGAACGGACGCTCGGAAAGGCGACCACGCCAAGGTGCTCTCTCTGACGCGGCGATCTCTTCGAAGGTTCCCCCGACGTGCACCGTGCCGCCGCGCGTGAGCTCCGGGTTCGTCCACGGGATCGGCGCATCGAGTGCCCAGTCGATTTTGAACGCGCCGGGGCCGTAGACCCAGCTCGTGCAGGCACGGCGGTAGCCGGGGCTCAGGCGGGCGCCTGCCACCCGGGCGACCTGCCGGAACGTCAGCGCGAGCAGGACGGCCCGTGCCGACGGCAAGTCGTCGACGTCGTCGACGGGCGCACCCGTCTCGATCGTGCCTCCCAGTGAGAGGAAGCAGTCGGCGAGCGCCTGCGTGAGCCGACCAGCCCCTCCGCGGGGGATCGGCCAGCCCACGGCGTGACCCGCAGCCATCAGCGTCGC
>JBDHDM010000431.1:0-5802 GCA_039591515.1 Gemmatimonadota bacterium
AGTAGACCGCCCGCTGCGTGGGATCGAAGTCCGGATCACTCCACGTGGTCACCAGCTCGGGTGCTCCGATCGTGTTCGTCCAGGTGGCGCTCGCGACGTCGACGGTGTTCCCGACGGCCGGGAGCTTCCCGTCGCTGCCCGGCTGCCGATCGCCCGCCCATACGGCGTCGTAGACCTGCTCCATGCGCTCGCCGTTCTCCAGCCATCCCTTCACGATCTGGATCCGGTCGAGGTTGCCGCTGTACGCGTCCTTGAGTGCCGCCACGAGGAAGGTGGGGGCGCCAGAGCCGCTCGGACGGGCCGGCAAGTCGCCACCCATCGGCACGCCCTTCAGGTACCCGACGTCGGCGGGCAGCCGCCGCTGTGCATCCTCCTCGGTGAACTCCCAGCCGCCGAAGAACCGCACCAGCATGCGCGACCCGGTCGTGGCGTACGTCTCCTTACGCTCCATCGCGTCGAAGAGCGCGTCGCGCGTGTTCTCGCGGGCCCACACGCCCTGCAACCCGGAAGCGACCATGCCCCATCCCGTGTACTCGGCGTCACCGACCTTCGCCATCGGGTGCTCGACCCGTAGCTCGTTGGGCTCGGCTCCCGAGTGTTTGCCGAAGAAGTTGTCCTCCTGCGCGGTCGCCAGGCCGGTGTGTGAGTCGGTCGCGCCCACGAGGCCGAATTTGTACGGGTTGACCCCGTATTCCTCCTCGAGCTGCAGCCCGATCTTGAGCGCCTCCCGCGCGTACTCGTACTGCAGCATGTCGTCCGTCTTGAGCTCGCTGAGGTCGAGGTTGCCCTGATCCCACGTCTCGTAGTCCCCGAACTCGTCGTTGGGCGAGAGGAAGGGGTGCGTCTCACCGTCCCCCTTGATCTGCGTGACCTCGTAGAGGGGCTCCCAGCGAGCTCGCGTCTCGAAGTACTCCCGGTCCATCGGCTGGCCGTCGAAGTGCCCCGTGAGCGAGAACATCGCACCGTTCGACATGTTGCCGTTGTGCGCGATGGCCAGGATGTCGCCACCCGTTTTGTCCTCGTAGTCCTGCATCCAGTCCCAGAGATACGTCGGATCGGGGCTCCCGAGGGGCGGCACGGTCGTGGCGGGAAGGACCATCTCGGCCTTGTCGCCGTCGTCACGCATGATGACGACGCGGTGCAGGTTGATCCCGCCCTCGGTCGAGGTCCATTCATAGCCGTGGAAGGCCGTGTATACGCCGGGCTCGTTGTACTGCTCGGCCGCGTCGATCGCGATTTGCCAAGCATTCCGGTACGCCGGGGTGCCGGGTAGGGATTGGAGCGCCTCCGGCATCGTGCCCTGCGTAAGACCCTGGATGATCTCGACGGCGACCTGAACCGCGGTCTGCCCCCCCTCCTGGATCATCTCATACCAGCGACGCCCCGTCGGGTCGGCGAGAAAGTCGGGGTTGCCCTCCAGCAGCCGCGGGAAGAAGCCCATGTTGTCCGAATGGTCGGCCACCACCAGGAAGTCGAGTGGGCGCGAGAGCCTCACCGGAAGCCCGGTCGAGGAGACGAGCTCCTCACCACGGGCGAACCGGTGTGCGTCATCCGGCAGCAGACGGGCGCCGAAGGCGCCGGCGTCCATGGACATGCCCGTGTGCAGGTGCGTGTCGCCCCAGTAGACGGAGGTGGGGAAGTTGCGGCCCGCGTAGGGCGAATAGCTTTGCTGCCCCGGGAAGGCACTCCGGAGTGCCTCGTTCGGCTCGGGCGGAACGGGCAGCTGCGCCGAGGCGTCACCCGTCGAGATGACGGGGAAAAGAAGCGCTCCGAGAATCGCGAGCGTGTGGAACCGACGAGGTATCGTCATGAAGGGTCTCGACCTTTTCTGAATGCATTCCGAGCCGGAAAGCTGTCCCCGGGTACGGGCCGAGGCAACACGTGTGCACGCCCCACCCCACCCCCGACGCGACACCGCGACCCCCGTCATCACCACGCCCCGAGCGCCCCCCCTCCCCAACCCACCCCCCTTGGCATCAGATTCCCTGTCCCCAACCGTCCACCCCCATCGTTCGTGAGGTAGTCCCATGGCAGGTGTCCTCGAGCAGCTCAACGCGATCCGCGAGAAGGCGGGCGAGGTCCGCACCACAGGGCTGGACGACACCACGGTTTGTGAGTTCGTCTCGCGTGACCCGGATCTGGCCGAGGCAGTCAATGCGGCGACCAAGGAGTTCGAGGCGCTCGAGCGGGAGTACCCGGAGCTCATGAAGCTCGGCGAGACCGAGCAGATCGCCGCGGTCGAAGAGCACCTCGTCAACTTCTACGCCGACGACACGGTGAACCCGTACGTGTCGATGGCCGCTCGTGGACCCTGGATCGTCACCACGAAGGGTGCGGTCATCCACGACAACGGCGGATACGGAATGCTCGGTTTCGGGCACCTGCCCGAGCCGATCATGGAGGCGATGACCAAGCCGCAGGTCATGGCCAACGTCATGACCCCGAACATCTCGCAGCTCCGGCTCGCCGAGGCGCTCGAGAAGGAGATCGGGCAGACGCGCCAGGAGGGCTGCCCCTTCACGCACTTCCTCGCGATGAACTCCGGCTCGGAGTCTGTCTCCGTGGCCACCCGCATCTCCGACGTGAACGCCAAGTTGCTCACCGACAGCGGTGGGCGGCACGAAGGCAAGCCGGTCGCAAAGCTGTCGCTCGCCGGCGGCTTTCACGGGCGCACCGGAAGGCCTGCCCAGTTCTCGGACTCGACCGTCGGGACGTACCACCGGTACCTGGCGACCTTCCGCGAGGAGCGCCTGATCACCGTCGAGCCCAACGACGTAGGAGCATTGAAGGCAGAGTTCGCAAAGGCGGACGAGGACGGCTACTTCATCGAGGCGTTCTTCATGGAGCCCGTCATGGGTGAGGGGAACCCGGGCGTCGCGGTCACGCCGGAGTTCTATGCCGTGGCGCGGGAGCTCACGAAAGCCCACGGCTCGATCCTGCTGGTCGACTCGATCCAGGCCGGGCTGCGCACCACCGGCTATCTCTCCATGGTCGACTCCCCCGGCTTCGAGGCCCTCGAGGCTCCCGACATGGAGACGTACTCCAAGGCTCTCAACGCGGGTCAGTACCCCCTGTCGATCCTGGCCATGACCGACGCCGCTGCCGACCTCTACCGTAAGGGGATCTACGGCAACACGATGACGGCGAACCCGCGCGCCATGGATATCGGAACGGCGGTTCTGAGCATGGTCACGCCGGAGGTCCGGAAGAACATCGTCGAGCGCGGAGTCGAGTTCGTCGAGAAGCTCGAGGCGCTCAAGGACGAGCTCGACGGTCCCATCACGAGTGTCGTAGGCACCGGTCTCCTCTTCTCATGTGAGCTCACGCCCGACTACAAGGCGTACGGGACGGACAGCCTCGAGGAGTACATGCGGATGAAAGGGGTCGGCGTCATCCACGGTGGAGAGAACTCGCTCCGCTTCACCCCGCACTTCAACGTGACTTCGGAGGAGGTCGACCTGATCGTGGCGCACGTAAAGGACGCGGTGCAGAACGGGCCCCGGGCCGGCGCGGGTTAGGCGGCGCGCCGCACCACTCTACCCGCCCAGGGTAGCGATCCGCTCACGGGCATGGGCCACCTGCGGCTGAAGCCTCGGCAAACTCCTGGTACGCGGCGATCGCCCCAGCCGTGTCGCCGGCTTGCTCGTGGAGTGGGCCCAATCGCTTCAGGGCTACCGCGTACTCGAAGCCGCCCGCCTCTAACTGAGCTGGATGGTCGCGGACGGTCTCCCAGATCGAGATCGCCTCCGCATACCGCCCCAGAGCCTCGAGCACGATCGCCCGCTGCTGTTCGAAGCAACGAGGGCACCCCATATCCCGCGCGGCCGCCTCGATCTGCTCGAGCGCCGCCGGAAGACGGCCCTCGGCCACATCGATCATCGCCCGGGCCGTCGCCTGGTGCGATGCAATGGCCTGCCGCCGCAGATCGATGGTCTCGGTCTCCCACCGAGCAAGCAGCTCGCGCGCGAGATCGACGCGGCCCGACATGACATAGATCGAGATCATCTCCCCCCAGGGCCTCGCGTCCACGGCGACCTCGTCGAAGCCCGTTCGTATCGTCGACTGCAGGGCATCGACCGCCCCTGCAGAGTCGTCGAGAACCCAGAAACGCACATCCGCGACGCCGGTCGAGACAGGGAAGTACCCGGCGTAGAAGAACGTCGGGAGTTGCAGGTCCATCTCGTCGGCCCATTCGAGCGCTCGAGTGAGCCTTCCCTGACCGATCTGGGCGCCCACGCCGAAGCGGGGTGCCTGGCGAGCGAGAAACGCCAGCTCGGAATCCTGTTGCAGCGCCCGAAGCCTCGCGTCTACTCCTCCGACCTCGCCGACCGCCATCGTCTCTATCAGGTCGGCCCAGGGCTGGTAAATGTGACCGGGATAGCGGGTGCGATACTCCGCGATCGACTCCAGCGCCCCGGTGGTATCTCCCCGAACGAATCGAGTTCGGGCGTGGTTCCAGAACGCCACCGAGGAGCTGCCGCCCCCGCCACTGACGGCGCGATCCAGGCGAGCCTGGGCTTCGTCGTACCGGGTGAGGCGTCGCAAAATATTGCTGGAGTTGTTCAGCGCAGCCGGGTCGTCCGGGTGGATCTCCAGGAGCGCGTCGTATGCATCGATCGCGGCGAGATCGTCCCTCGTCACGTTGGAGTGATAGTTGGCTTCCGTGAGGTAGCGCTCCCGATCGGTGAGTCGGTCACGGTGCTGATACGCGAGTGTGGCTGCCTCGTCGATCAACTCCGTGGGACGCCCGGCGTTGAACAGGATCACCGACATCTTGCGATACGCCATCGCGAACTGTGGATCCAGCGCGATAGCCTCGTTCAGTAGACGTTCGGCCAGCGGGTAGTCACCCTCCTCCTCGGCTCGCTCCGCCTGCGTGAGCTTCCTCAACGCCTCGAAGGAACCCGTCGTCACCTCTTCCAGCGGTGCGTCCAGGCGGATGTCACGGAGTGACTCGCCCAGCTTCTCCCTCAGGCTCTGGGAGAGACGGTCGATCGCCGGCAGCAGGTCATCCTCGTTGGCGGCCTCCTCACGGAAGCTGACGAGGGCTTCACCCGACTGGGGGCCGACGATCCGCGAAACGATCAGGTATCGACTACCCACTCGGGTGATATCGCCTTCGATGTACGCCTTGATGTTCGACCGGAGTGCCACCTCGCGTGCGAATTCACTCGTGAGGGGCTCCGATGGGTCCCGGCCCATGAGCCGGAGGGCGTTCGACACCGCGTCGTCTCCGAGCAGCGTCACGACGGGCGACGCGCCCAGGTCGACGGCAAGGGCGTCGGCCACGGTGATCCCGAGATCATCTCCACCCGTTCGGTCATCAAAGTTGACGAGCAGCACCGGGTCTCTGGACTCGAGCACCCCCTGGGCCACCAGCGACCCCACGGGCCCGACCCCCATCGCCCACATCGCGAGGTAGGCGCCACCGGTCGTGAGGAGCAGCGCCCCCGCGGCGGCCCCGCCGAGGAGTGCATTCCTCCAGGTGAAGAGCGCGCGCAGTCGGGTGGCCGAACCCGTCGACGCGGTGTCTTCACCCAGGGGAAGTCCCTCATCCAACGGGTCGACGGGCGCTCCCGCCACACCAACCCACGGCCCATCGCTCAAGGCCCCCGTGCTCCCGCCCCCGCCGGGCATCCCCTTTTGAATCACCGCCGTCGCCGTGACGATGGGGAAACCGATCAACAGCAGGACGAGCGCCATCGTCGGGGTCCAGTCCGGCAGCCCGGCGAATCCGGTCAGCACGTCTACGGCATTCAGCACACCCCACGACGTCGCCAGATAGATTCCGACGACCTGCCA
>JBDHDM010000432.1:0-3577 GCA_039591515.1 Gemmatimonadota bacterium
CTACCACTGGGCCGGCTATCGGATCCTCTTTCCAGAGGCTGATCACATAATCGGCGAGGCGTACTCCGGGGTTTCGAGCGCGCGCTTGAATTCCGTGGTCTCCGCGGCGGTGGTGTCACACGAAGGCTCGAGCCTGTTCTTGAACGCTGAGGCCACGGACCTGGACGCCCACCGCGTGCGCCTGCGCACCGGCGAAGAGGTCGAGGGCACCGTGGTCGTCGACGCGCGCGGTCGTGCACCGCTCGAGCCGGCCGCACCCGCCGGGTATCAGAAGTTCGTGGGGATGGAGCTCGAGTTCGACCAGCCACACGAGCTCGAACTCCCGGTAGTCATGGACGCGAGGGTCCAACAATCGGACGGCTATCGCTTCATGTACCTGCTCCCGATGTCCGACCGCACTGTCCTGGTCGAGGATACCTACTTCTCTGATTCGCCTCACCTCGATACGGAACATCTGAAGGCCGAGATCGAGGCGTACGTGGAGGCTCACGACTGGAGCGTCTCCGATGTGGTACGCACAGAGTCGGGTGTCTTGCCGATGCCCTGGTCCGGCCGGGTGCCTGCGCCAGGTCATGGTCCCCTCGTCGCCGGTTACCGCGGCGGCTGGTTCCACCCCGGCACGGGATACTCGTTTCCAGTGGCGGTACGCCTCGCCGATTTCGTGGCGAGCCGGCCGGCCGAATCGCTGTTCGGCCCTGATTTCGACCGATTCGCACGCGATCATCGACGGCAGGCGTGGTTTCCGCGGTTCCTGAACCGGATGCTGTTCAGATGGTATCCACCCCAAGCCCGGCGTGCGATATTCGAGAGGGTGTACCGGCTGCCACGGGAGACGGTCAGGAATTTCTACGCCCTTCGTCTCAGCTGGCGAGACCGAGTCCGGTTTCTGCTTGGACCGCCGCCGCGGGGCCTGTCGATCCGCCATCGCCTTCGACCCTCCACTGATTCATGAACCCCAACTCCTCCCGGTCTACCGACGCAGAGCTCGTCACGTCATTGAGCGACTTGTTGGCGGACCTGCCGGACACGCTTTGGGCCGAGGGACAGGTGCACCCCGGAGTGTGGGAGTCTGCGCTCCTCGAGCCGGCGCACGACATTCTCCGTCGCTCTGGCAAGGGCTTTCGAGCCCGACTTCTCGCACACTCTTGGACGCTCGCCGGTGGAAGCCCGGGCGGGCTACCCGAGCTGCTCCCCGTGGCGATCGAGGTGCTCCACGCCGGCTCCCTCGTCATCGACGACATCGAGGACGACTCGAGCCTTCGCCGGGGAGAACCGACCCTGCATCGGCGCTATGGTCTGCCCCTGGCCCTGAACACCGGGAACTGGCTGTACTTCCTCGCGCTCGCGTTCTTCTCACGTCTGCCCCTCGAGGCGGAGCTGCGACTCGCTCTATACGAAGATGTGAGCGTCGGACTGCTGCGGTGTCATCAGGGCCAGGCACTCGACATCTCCGTCCCGGTCACTTCTTTGCCGCGGGCCGAGGTCGGCGACGTGGTCTCGACGACGACGAGGTTCAAGACCGGCGCGCTCATGAGGTTGGCGTCCGTTCTTGGAGCGCGAGCCGCCGGGGCCTCCCCCGGGGTCGTCGAAGTCATCGGCGAATTCGGGACGGAGGTCGGCATAGGTCTTCAGATGCTGGACGATTGGACTGGCCTGACGGTGCAGGCCCGTAGAGAGAAGGGGATCGAGGATATTCGGCTGGCCCGCCCCACCTGGCCCTGGGCGTGGTTAGCCGGGCGAAGCGATCAGCTCGCCTATGCCAAGACCGTGCGTAAGGCACGGGATGCGTCGCTCGACTGGGAACACGACCAGGTACGTGAGCGCCTCCGGTCACTTCTGGCGCACGTTGCGCCCGACCTGATCCGGGCCCAGCTCGATGCCGCGACCGCCGGTCTCCGGGCGGGGCTCGCAGCGGTCCGAGGAGCTGAGACCGAGGGTCGAGCCAACGTGCCGCACGGGCTGGAAGTGATCGAGGCAGAGCTCGACACGCTCAGCCGAGCGTACGGCTAGAGTGTCTCCACGTACCAGGGCCGCGATCGTCGGGAGTGGCTTCGGGGGGCTCACGGCCGCGATCCGGCTCCAAACGGCCGGCTTCGATACCACCGTATACGAGGCCCGCGACAAGCCCGGGGGGCGGGCCTACGTGTACGAGCAGGACGGGTTCGTCTTCGACGGGGGTCCGACGGTCATTACCGCCCCGAACCTCTTCGAGGAGTTGTTCGCGGAGGCGGGGCGGGACGTGAGGGACTACGTCGAGCTCATACCGGTCGACCCCTTCTACCGATTGCTCTGGGAAGACGGCACTCGCTTCGACTACAACGGTGATTCCGCCGCGATGGTCGCTCAGATCGAGCGGTTGAACGCCTCCGATGCAAAGGGATACCTCGCGTTCCTGAAGTACGCGGGAGAGGTCTTTCGCGCCGGCTACACCGACCTGGCCGCTACCCCGTTCCTCCGCTTCTCCGACATGGTCCGGGTCGCACCGGAACTGATCCGGCTTCGTGCGGACCGCTCCGTATATCGGGCGGTGAGCCGCTTCGTGAAGGACGAGCACGTCCGGCAGGCGCTCAGCTTCCACTCGCTCCTCGTGGGCGGAAACCCCTTCGAGACCAGCGCGATCTACACGTTGATCCATCATCTCGAACGCGAGTGGGGGGTCTACTTCCCAAAGGGAGGGACGGGCGCACTCGTACGTGCCCTGGTCCGCCTGTACGGAGAACTCGGTGGTGACCTGCGCCTCGGAGAGCCCGTCCAGTCGATCGCTCTCGATCAAGCGAATGGACGGGCGCGGCATCAAGTGACGTCCACGAGCGGCACCGAGAGCTTCGACGCGGTGGTGTCGAACGCGGACCTCGTACACACCTACGGGAGGCTCTTTGGCTCCAACCCGGACGCTCAACGCATGCGGCGGCGATTGGAGCGGATGGATTGGTCGATGTCGCTCTTCGTCCTCTACTTCGGGACCGATCGGCGATATGATGCCGCGGTAGCCCACCACACGATTCTCTTCGGAGCGCGGTACCGGGCACTGCTTCGGGACATCTTCCAAGGGAACAGCCTCCCGGAGGACTTCAGCCTGTACCTTCACGCCCCGACAGTGAGCGACCCGTCGCTCGCTCCTCCCGGCTGCGAGGCGTTCTATGTGCTTGCGCCGGTACCGCACTTGGGGAACGCTCCGCTCGACTGGGATTCGGTCGCGGAGGAGTATGCCGACCGCATTCTCAAGTACCTCGAGCGGTGTCTGCCCGACCTCCGGGAGCACGTGATAACCCGTCGCTGGATGACACCGTCTGACTTCAAGAACGTCCTCGGATCGCATCTGGGCTCCGCTTTTTCTTGCGCCCCGACACTCACGCAGAGTGCTTGGTTCCGGCCGCACAACCGAGATGACCGGATTCCTGGCCTCTATGTGGTTGGCGCGGGGACGCACCCGGGTGCGGGCGTGCCGGGCGTCGTGAACTCCGCGAAGGCCACGGCGCGTCTCGTCATCGACGACTTCGCCTCATGAGCCCTGGGGCCCTCGTGACCGAGACGAAACGGACGGGCGAGGACCCGGCCAGGTGAGCGGGGCGACACG
>JBDHDM010000433.1:0-4432 GCA_039591515.1 Gemmatimonadota bacterium
GCATACGGTGGCGAGGAAGAAGTGTAGAGCGTCGGGCAACGGTGATCATACGCCGAAGTGGCTTCCAAAGTACCGCCCGCTGCGACGTTTTGGACCGCGTCGCGCTAGAGCTCCAGCTCGAACTGGAGGCCCGTGAAGGTGAGGCGATGATGCGGAGTCAGGCCGATCTCTTCGATCGCGGCCCGATGCTCTGCGGTACCGTACCCGGCGTTACGCTCCCAGCCATAGCCCGGGTAGCGGGCCGCGAGCCGTCGCATGAGTCGGTCACGAACCACCTTCGCGACGATCGACGCGCACCCGATCGAGTGGACGAGCGCGTCGCCGTCGACCACGGACCCAGCCACTTCACGGGGAGTCCGTCCACCACGACGTGGTCCGGCGCACGAGACAGCCGGACGAGCGCCCGTTGCATCGCCACCGTCGTGGCCCGGAGGATGTTCCGCCGATCGATCTCCCGAACCGAGGCCGCTCCGACCCCGACGCACAGCACGGAGCCGAGGATCGCCTCGTACAGCTCTTCGCGGACGACGGCGGAGAGCTGCTTGGAGTCGTCCGCTCCATCGACCTGCACACCCTCGCGCAGGATCACGGCTGCAGCCACGACGGGGCCGGCGAGCGGACCGCGCCCCGCCTCGTCCACACCGGCGACCAAACGGCCGCGGCCCCAGAACCTACGCTCGTATTCGAGCAGGTCCTGGGGCCGCTCGGGCCCTCGGTCGACCGGCGACATCGCCGGCGTCGCCGTCAGCGCGCCGTACGCTTCTCCGCGATCCGGGCAGCTTTTCCTCGCCGGCCGCGCAGATAGTAGAGCTTCGCGCGCCGGACGCGACCGCGGCGGACCACCTCCACCCCCGTGACCGTCGGCGCCTGGAGTGGGAAGATGCGTTCCACACCGATCCCGCTCGAGATCTTGCGCACGGTGAAGGTCTCGTCGACGCCTCCGTGCTTGCGCGCGATGCAGACGCCCTCGAACGCCTGGATACGCTCCTTCGCCCCCTCGCGAACGAGATACAGGACGCGGACGGTGTCACCGGGTGCGAACTCCGGGATGTCGTCCCGCAGCTGCTCCTTCTCGATTTCCTTGATGATGTCCGTCATGGGTCGACTCCAGCGACACGGCCTGGGGCGTTCGAATACAGCCGCATAAGCTAACGCTGCGCTTCGGGCCGGTGAAGCCCCGGGGACCATCCTCACAGGATGGCGCAGGGCGCCGCGAGCCCCGACCTTCCCGAGCCCTCATCTTCGTCTCGGAGCCCCGATGCAGCACGCCTTCCGGCTTGCCTTTCTGGTCACGCTCGTCCTCCTCACGGCCTGCGCGAACACCGACGCTCCCGGCGCGGAGGGCGCCGATACTCTCGCCGACGAGCACGCCATGCGTAGCGCGCGTCTGCGGTCACTCCTGACGACCCTGGCGGCGGATTCCATGGAGGGCCGAGCGACCGGCACCGAGGGTGCGCGGCGTGCCTCGCGCTTCCTCGCGGCGGAGCTCGAGCGCTACGGGATCGAAGCCGGTGGGAGTGAGGGGTACTTCCAACCCGTGCCCCTGGCCCGGACCACGGGCGAAGGGCCGGACGGTTCGGGGGCCGGCTTCCTGCTCCCGTCTGCCTCGTTGGATTTCGACTCCCTGCCGCCCGATCAGATCGTGGACGGAGAGGTCAACGTGATCGGGATCATCCCGGGGTCCGACCCGGCCGTGGCGGACGAGGCTGTCGTCATCGGAGCGCACTACGACCACGTCGGGATCGGCGCCCCGGCTCTCGACGCGTCCGGTGTGCCAGACTCGATCTACAACGGGGCCGACGACGACGGCTCGGGCACGGTGGCGATCCTCGAGATCGCACGGTCGCTCTCGGAAGGCCCACCCCCGGGCCGCACCGTCGTGATCCTCTTGAGCACGGCCGAGGAGCACGGACTTCTCGGTACGCTCTGGTACATCCGGAACCCCACCCTTCCCCTCGAGCGGACCGTGGCGAACCTGCAGATCGAGATGATCGGACGCCCCGACGACGAAGCCGGCGGCTTCGGGCGCGGATGGCTCACCGGGTACGAACGGACCACGATGGGCGACCAGCTGGCGGAGGCGGGCTCGCCCATCGTTCCGGACCCTCGTCCGGAGATGAACTTCTTCTTTCGTAGCGACAACGTCGCCTTCGCCGTCGAGGGTATCCCGGCGCACACGCTCTCCTCGTACAACATGCACGGGGACTACCACCGCCCGTCCGACGAGGTCGAGCGGGTCGACTTCGACCACATGGCGGCCTTGGTGGAGGCGGCGGTCGAGGCGGTGCGGTTTCTCGCCGACGGGCCGCGGCCGGAGTGGAAGGAAGGGGGACGGGAGGGCCTGCCCGGGGGCTGAGCCGCCTCACGAGCGTTTGCACCCGTTTCGGTCGAGCCGTTCGGCACCGTTCCAACTAACTAACATTGTTGGGTATCCAAGACTCCGAGTTCGACCACGACCGGAGGCGCAACGGTGTCACCGAAGGGAAAGTTCCTCGGAGAGTTCGAGCAGATGATCATCGCGGCCGTGCTCCGCCTCGGGGACGACGCGTACGGGATTCCGATCATCGAGACGATCGAGAGTCTCACGGGCCGGGAGGTAAGGAGCGGAGCGCTCTCGGTGACCCTCGACCGCATGGAGCGGAAGGGTCTCGTGCGCTCTCAGCTCGGGGACCCCAACGAGGGGCGGGGCGGAAGGCCGCGGCGCTACGTCGAGGTGACCGAAGCGGGTCGAGCGGCCGCAGCCGAGTCGCGCGAAGCCATGCTGGCGCTGTGGACGGGTCTGGACGAGGCCCTCGGACGATGAAGCACCGATCGCTTCCACGCGTCGTCGTCGCGCTGATCGAGTGGCACGTACAGGACCCCGTCGCCCGGGCGGGGCTGGTCGGAGATCTGAGCGAGCGCTACACCGAGCACGCACCTCGAGGACGACTCGTCCGGGCGTTGTGGCTCTTCCGGGAGGTCCTGGGCATCGCTCTTCCCTACTCCCGCCACCGGGTCGGGGCGCTCCTCGATACGGTGCGGCTCGACCTCTCGTTCGCGCTGCGCGGTATGGCCCGGCGTCCGGGCTTCACGCTCCTGGTCGCCACGACGCTCGCCCTCGGGATCGGGGCCAATGCGTCGATCTTCTCCGTCGTGAACGGGCTGCTGCTCGAGCCCCTTCCATTCGAGGACTCCGACCGGCTCGTCCTGGTCGACGAGCTCGAGCCGAGCGGGTTCACCGCGTCGGTCTCGTTTCCGAACTACCGCGATTGGAAAGAGCGTGCCGGGAGTTTCGACCGGTTCTCGATCGTCCTTCCCGGCTCGAGGCGCTTCGTGGCCGGCGCGGGCGCCAGAATCGTCGATGTGGGCTGGGTCGCGGGTGGGTTCTTCGAGACCCTCGTGACCGAGCCGGCCGTGGGCCGCTACTTCGGGGAAGAAGAGACGGAGCCAGGCGCGGCACGTGTCGCGGTCGTGGGGCACGGTTTCTGGACCAGCGCGCTCGGAGCGGACCGGGGCATCGTGGGAGGGACGATCGAGCTCGGTGGTGAGGCCTTCACGGTCGTGGGCGTCACCCCCCCGACCTTCCTCCCCCTCCGCGACGCCGAGGTGTTTCTACCGCTCGGCCTTCTCATCGACCAGCTCCCCTGGGACGACCGCTCCTCGAGCGTCGGGGCCGAGGTCGTCGGGCGCTTGCGGCCCGGAGCCAGCCTGGAGGCGGCACGAGCCGAGCTCGAGGGATTATCTCATCGGTGATGCCGGCCGGCAGTCGCTCATGTTGATGGCGGCGGTGGCGCTGGTGCTCCTCGTGGCGTGCGCGAACGTCGCGAATCTGTTGGTGCTCTCCAGTGAGCGGCGCACCGGGGAAATGGCGCTGCGGACGGCACTCGGCGCGAGTCGACCACGTATCCACCGACTCCTGCTCACCGAGACCGCCGTCCTCGGCGTCCTGGGCGGCGCAGCCGGCCTCGCGATCACCTTCCTCGGTGTCGACCTGCTCCTCGGCCTCGTGGGCGACGCCCTTCCCGCGGGATTCCAGGACCGGGTCGGCGTCGACGCGCGCGTCGTCGGTTTCGCCACGGCCCTCGCGATCGGCACCTCGCTGTTCGCCGGGTTCCTACCTGCGTTCAGGGGTGCCGGCGTGACGCTGGCCCAGCGCATCCGCTCCACCGCCGGCGGCGTCGGCTCGAGCCGGCGAGCCCGAGGAGCCCTCATCGCCACGGAAGTCGCCTTCTCCATGATGCTCCTCGCTGGCGCCGGCCTCCTCATCCTCACGCTCAGTCGGCTGCAAACCGTCGACAAGGGATTCGACGACCACGGGATTCTCACGCTCCGCCTGCAGGTGCCCGACGAGGTCGAAGAGTCGCGTGTCGTGTGGTCCGATTTCCACCACCAGCTGGGGGAACGGATCGGGGCTCTGCCCGGTGTCACCGCGGTCGCGACCTCGAACCACTTC
>JBDHDM010000434.1:0-4891 GCA_039591515.1 Gemmatimonadota bacterium
CGTCTCCGCGAACGGTACGGTCCAGTTCACGGACCTCGTGGACGGTGACCACTCAGTCCTGCTGAGCGATCTGGCGGGCGAGTGCCAAGTCCTGGGCTCGAACCCCCGAACGACTACGATCTCTGCCGAGTCCGGCGCACGCGAGCACTTCGAGGTCGTCTGCGGGGAAGGAGGATCGGGTACGATCCTGACGCAGGTCGTCACCTCGGGGAGCTCCGTGGATGCTGACGGATACGTCGCGACGCTCGACGAAGACCCGGCGCAGGCCCAGCCGGTCGGCCCCAACGGTTCCGTGGCGTTCCTGAGCGTCTCGACGGGCGATCATTCTGTGACGCTGAGTGAAGTGGCGGCAAACTGCTCCTTGGTGAGCCCGAATCCGCAAGCCGTCGGTGTCACCGCGGACGAGATCGCCCGGGTGACCTTCGAAGTCATGTGCAGCGCCCCAGGGTCGCTGCTCGTGCAAGCGACCACCACCGGGAGCGCGATCGACGCGGACGGGTACCGGGTCGTCGTAGATGGCGAGGTTGTGAACGGTCAGGCCGTCGGGCCCAACGGATCCGTCACCTTCGCGGATATCGGCGCGGGTGAGCATGCCGTGACGCTCGACGGCGTTGCCGCAAACTGCAGCGTGAGCGGCGCGAACCCCCAGACCGTCTTCGTGCCGGAGGGTGCCCTGGCCACGACGACGTTCGAGGTGTCGTGCGTCGGCGCGGGCACGCTCGTCGTGCA
The DNA here is from genome assembly GCA_039591515.1 of Gemmatimonadota bacterium. Lineage (GTDB taxonomy): Bacteria > Gemmatimonadota > Gemmatimonadetes > Longimicrobiales > Gaopeijiaceae > UBA2589. Next base: position 730 of record JBDHDM010000434.1, read on the forward strand.
GGCCACGACGACAGGGACGGCCCCGGACGCAAACGGCTACGTGCTCACGGTCGACGGGGACGCCGAAGGCGCCTTGACGGTCGGCCCCAACGCCGCGGTCTCCTTCAATGGCTTGGCGGCCGGCGAGCACGTCGTCGCTCTGAGCGGGGTCGCCCCCAACTGCAGCGTCGCGGGCGCGAACACGGTCACGGTCACGGTCGCCGAGGACGCCACGGTCATCACTACGTTCGACATCGTCTGCTCCGGAACGGCATCGCTGGTGGTTCAAGCCACGACAACGGGCAGCGCCGTCGACGTCGACCGGGATCGCAGACAATTGCGGGATCGTGGAGGGGAACCCGCGCGTCGTCACGGTCGGTGAAGGGACCGTGACGCTCGTCGCCTTCGAGGTCCAGTGCGCGGGCCCCGGGTCCGTGTGGGTGCAAGCGACGACCACCGGGAGCGACCCCGATGTGGACGGATACCTGCTGACGATCGACGGGAACGACTCCTCCAGCCGACCGGTCGGGCCGAACGGATCCGTTCTGTTCGAGGGGTTGGCCTCCGGGGAGCACGTCGTCGCGCTCACCGGAGAGGCCATGAACTGCTCCGTGGTTGGTACGAATCCGCGCACCTTCACGGTCGTCGCGAGCACCACGTCTCGCGTGACCTTCGAGATCGCGTGTGACCCGGAGGAGCCCCCTCCGCCCACCGCCACCGGCTCGTTGAAGGTGTATGTGTCGACCTCGGGCTGCGGGCAACACTCGACCGAGTACGTCGTCACGGTCGACGGCACGATGAGCCAAGCGGTGCCGTCGTGCGGTTGGGTGAAGTTCTCAGACCTCGCAGTCGGTGATCACTCCGTGGCGTTGAGCGGCATGGGGCACAAGTGCACCGTGAACGGCCCGAACCCGCGATCCGTCATGATCGAAGAAGAGGCGCTGACGAGGACGACCTTCGACGTCGTGTGCCACTGAGCGCAAACGCCGCGGCGACACGCGGCGCCTGGCCTTAGCCTTACTACACGAGGCGGCCCTTGAGGGCCCTCCGCACGCTCAGGATCAAGCGCTCCACGTCTCCGTCGAAATCCGGATCGGGCCTGATCGCGATCGCGTTGCACTCGGTGAGGGGCGCCAGGTCGGATGGCAGCTCCGACGCAGCGGGCAGCTCAGCACCGACGAGCACCGGGATGACGGTGGCGTCGGAATCCAAGGCGCCCGCGAGCTCGGCGCGTACCCAATCCTCTGCCTTCTCCTCTTCGCGACGCTGGATCTCGTCGAGCCAACCGGCTCCGATCACCGCAAGGGTGACCGGGCACCCGCCGATCACCGTGCCGATCCGCTCCGCGAATCGTGCCCCGCCGGGAATGGAGTCGATGTCACGGAAGACTCTGCCAGGGCCAAACTCCTGCTGGAGGATCGAGAAGATCCTGCCGCCGGAGTACTCCATCTCCGCCCTTCGGTAGGAGAAGAACACGAGCGGCTCCGGCTCACCGGGATCCGAGAGCTCGACGCGCTGCTTGATGCTCCACAGTGAGCGCGTCGCCAGTTCGTGCCCCCAGGGGCGGATCCACTCGCCGAATCCGAAGCCCCACGTCTCGTGCAGCGCGCTGAGCACGGTGCCTTCGGGCGCGTGGCGAAGCGTGTACGTGGCGCCACCTTCCACCATGTCGGCCCGCAGCGACAGGCTGCGGCCGGGCACGAACTCGACGACTCTCGACGAAACCAATGCGAACGGGATGGGTCCGAAACCGTAGTTAATCAGGATCCGTGCTCCGCGACCGAAGCCGTCAACGCTGACCTCACCCGGGTCAGCCCCGTTGAGAAGCCGGACGCCCTTGGCGAAGGGGATCCACTCGGCCATCCGCGTCACGTCGCACATGTACTGAAAGACTTCCACGACCGGCCGTTCGATGACGACCGTGGTGGGGAAGCTGACGACGGCCACGGGCGTGCTCAGGCAGAGGGGACTTTGAACACGATGCTGCCGCCCTCGTGATCCGGTAGCTGGACATACTTCGGGGTCTGCTGGGCGCGTCCACGGACGTCGCTCTCGAGGAAGAGCCCGAGCTCGTCCGCGGTAAACGCGTCGGGATAGTAGCGGGTCCGTGGCCCGCTCCTCAGGGCTCCCAGGAGCGCGTTGGCGAAGGGTGAGCCCTCACCCGGCACGCCGTCACGAACCTCTTCCATCTGTCGGCCCGAGGTGAGCGCGAGGCGAGCCCAGCGCTGATCCAACTCCTCTTGGTCCTCGATCACGATTCTGAACAGCATCCCCGAGTGGCAGGCGTCGAAGATCCACAGCAGCTGTCGGCACGGCAGCTTGGCACTCCACTCTCGAAGGAGGTCGAACCCGATCCACCTCGAGGGTGGGTCTTCACCGCAGTCACGGGTCGACAGGTAGTAGCCTCCGCCCGAGACCTCTCCGTGGCCGGAGTAATAGACGACGACCAGGTCGTCTGGCGTGACCTGCGGGATGAGCTCGTCGCTGAACGCACTCGAGATGCCCTCGAATGTGGCTTCGTCGCCCATGACCTTCAGCGGTCGTCTGAAACCGTGCTGCTCCTCGAGGAGATCCGCGACCGAATGTGCGTCTCCTTCCGCGTTGTACAGCCGCGGCAGGGATGAATACTCGTTGATCCCCACCGCGAGGCAGTGCCGGGTGGTGGGTATCCAGTCAGGCGTCCCGAGTGACTTCTTGCGACCGGTGCTTCGGCCCTTCATCGCGCCCAAGTGGATGATCTCCACTTCGAGGGCAGCCGCCTCCCATCGTGCGACGGCATCGGCGGTTCCTCCCCCGCCGTCGCCGGTACCGCCGTCCCAGACGGCGATCAACCGTGGCTCCTGATCGAGCTCCTCGGCCAGCTCCACCGCTTCCTCGAGGATTCGCTCGTTGCAGTCGGCGAAGGCGCCTTCAAGGTCCGACGCCGCAGGCACCTCGTCGAGGAGCTCGACGAGCTCGACCATGGGGTCGGCCAGGATCCGCTCGAGGCGGGGCCACCAGGCGTCGCCCACGGACAGATCGCGAAAACGACGCAGGGGGAAGGGCAGGAGGACCTTGGCGGCGCCACCTCCGCGCAAGACCTCTTCGAGGAAGAGGATGTCTCCACCCTGGGCACCGGACGAGACGCCGAAGCCGACGTTGGCTTGTTTGAGCCGGTCCCGGATCTGGGTACGAACCGCGCCCTCCATCTCGGGGGCGAAACGCGGTGGGTTTCGACCCTCCTCGTCGACACGATGTCCTGTGAACGCGGCCACGGACTTCAGCGGGAATGCGACGTCCAGCGCTTCCTTCTCGAACCCGAGGAGCTCCAGCTCGACTCGGGCCTGTCTGCGCATCACGGCGGCGTTGAATGCCGCGCTCGGGTTCATTCGGACGGCCAGCCGATAGGCGTTCTCGGCGTCCTTGAGTGCATCGGGGTCGTCCGGCGCCGCCAGCAAGAGGAGCGCCTCTGCCCGGGTCGCGTGGTGCCATTCATCACCGTGCTCGGCTTCGTCGAGCTTCTTCAGCACCCTCTTTGCCGCGTCACGAGACTCGCCGGACCTCCCCAACTCGAGCGCCAGGGCGGCGCAGTTGATCCCGGGGTAGGTGTCTCCGGTCCGCTCCCACGCGTCTTTGTAGACCTCGTACGCACGATCCAGCCATGGCCCTCCGTTGGCGCGATACCACTTCTTGTATCGACCCCCGAGCAGCCCCCCGGTCTCTGCCAGCTCGGCGTCGGTGTGCTCGTCCTGCCGCTCTCCCCAGAGTCGTCCCCGCCTCCTCGACTGAGCGCGAGCGCGCGGAGCTGATGCCCACGAATCGAATCGTCTTCGTCCAGGAGCCGCAGCGCACGATCCGGCGCAGCCATCTCGATCAACCGGTTGGCCAAGTAGTGGCGAGCTGCACTGCTGGGGGTCCCCGCCGCGAGCAACTCCTCCCATTTCTCGAGCAGCGCTCTTCTGCCGAACTGCGCTTCTCCCTCTAGAGCCCGTACCTGATCGTCGCTCATGGTGCGCCCCTACGCCCCCACGGGAGATGCGGTAGCCGTCACGCGGTGTGACCCGTGAGCCGCACGGAGATCCGCCTGGTAAACCAGTCGCTCCCGACCGCGGTCTTCCTGCGGCCCGCTGGTTCCGAGCTCAGGCCTTTCGATCCGTCGAAGTGCTCCGGGACCTCCTCCTGCTCGATCAACGCGAGGCTGGGG
>JBDHDM010000435.1:0-3534 GCA_039591515.1 Gemmatimonadota bacterium
CCCCCACGCCCCACGCGTCCTCCGACGAAAGCGGAACCTGCTGGATGCTGACGTTCCGGTTCCCCGGCCCGCCGCTCTCGCTCATGGTGCGTTCCTGGAGCTTGTACGTGCCCAACGTGTCCACCGCGAAGTCGCTCCGACTGATGCGCAGGATCGCTCCGGAGTCCGGTAGCTCTCCACCCATGCCTCCACCCATCGAGCGCGCGTAAACGTTCCCGTCCGCGTCGACACCCTGGGGTAGGGCGACGACGAGTCCAGATCGCGGATCACCCGTGGACAGAGGCGATGTCTCACCAAAGGCGAAGTCGGGGTCGAGCGTCATGAAGCGGGCGTTGCCCAGGTCGACCAGGAGCGTGGAATCCCCGCGAATCGGCCAGACGGTGTCGGGCTGTCTGTACTCGCCCGGCCCCTGCCCCTCCGTGCCCAAGGTCTCGCGTGTGCCTGCGTCGAGGTCCACGAGGTACAGCGCGCCGCCGAGTGGATCGGCGACCAGCACACGGCCATCCGCCAACTCGCGGACCGTCTGGATCGTGCCGAAGTCCTCGGGGAAGACGGCGGCCGGGGTACCCAGAGCCATGGCGCCCGACGAATCCCCTCCGGCAGGTCCTCCGCCCGAGGGTCCTCCACAACTGGCGGCGACGAGGGCTGCGGCGAGCGCGGAGGTCAGTGCTGCGGGCCGATACGATCGGCCGAACGGCTTGGACATGGGGACGTGGCTCCTGAATGGAAGTGGTTCCGGCCGACGGGGCCGCGCGCGATCCCAGGCCGACGATGGCACGGACGAGCGGATTGGGGCGATCTGGATGGGACAGTCTAGAAGATGCGGAGCGCGGGCGGGAGCGTTGCCCGGACGAACCATGCCCGTGGCACGGCCTCGCAGTGCGCACAGGGAGGCGCACGGAGCGCGCGCGCATCGTCACCCGATGGGCAGGCCCTCGACGCGGTATCTCACGACATACGCCTCGTCGTACTCACCGCGCTCCAACGTCCATACGTGGTCACCACGGGCTCGAAGGAACGTCGATTCGGGCGGCAGTTGCACCGACCCGAGGTACGCGCCCCTCGGATCCACGACGTCGAACCTCGCCGGCTCCACCCAGTCGACGTTGGGTAGCTGGGCCGGGGAGCGCGCCGCGCGCGTCTCGTACCCGGGCACCTGCTCGGCGATGGCATACCGCCGCACCCAGACCCGCCCGTCGTACCCGATCGAGAGGTCCTTCCACGCGGGCTTCTCCCGGTAAATGGATCCGAAGTCCTGATCGCGCAGATCCTCGAGTGCGTCGACGTACGCCTCCCATTGGGCCCGCTCGTCCCCTTCGATGGGCACGGGCTCCCACGGACGTTCGATCCGTGCCACCCGGCCGTCCGCGAGGAGGCGATCGATCGCATACGTCGTCGTCCTGCCGGAGACCATGTACCCCAACGGACTGGGGGCGGTGAACGTCTCGCCTCGAAACGCGAACGGCGAGCCGTCGAGATCCCGGTCGGGTGGGACGATCGAGTCGATCAGCTGTCCGGCAGCGGTGACGTGGACCCACGCGTAGCAGATGACGGGAGCCGCTCCGGGGGGCGGGCCGGCGGTGGTGCGGATGAACAGATTGCCCGCCACATCGGTGACGAGGCCGGGCCCCGGGCCACCCGCGATCGAGCCGAACCCGAGATTGAAGCGCCGCGCGAAGCCGTGGCCCGTGTCGAACACCGTGATGTCGCCCATCTCGTGCCACACGGCGATCTCTCCGCCGGGAAGGACATCGATGCCACGCAACGCCATGTACTCGCCGGGCCCCTGGCCTTCTCTGCCGAGATCACCGAGATAGCGGCCGTTTCGATCGAAGACCCGGATCGCGGGAACCTGCACGTCCGGAACGTACATCGTCCCGTCCCCCGCGACGGCGATCGCGTCGATCCACCCGAAGGACGTCTCCTCAGGCCCGTCGAGAGAGCCGAGGCGGAGCTCCTCGATGGCGGTCAGCTCACGGTCCTCCGGGGCGAGCCGGACGACGATCGTGTCCGCGGCCGCCTGACCCAGCACGACGAGAGCGAGGACGGCGACGCTCACGCCCGCCCCCGCTCGAGCACGTGGTATGCGGCCGGTGTGATCGTCAGCACGAACAGCGTCGACGACAGCAATCCGCCGATGAGGACCAAGGCGAGCGCGTCCCAGATGTTCGTGCCCGCCGGGTCGCCGAAGAGGACGAGGGGCAGAAGACCGAGGACGGTCGTGGTCGTGGTCATGAGGATCGGGCGGACCCGCTCGAGCGTGCCTCGCACGATGGCGTCGGGCAGCGGCAGATCCGGAAGACTCCTGCGCACACCGTTCACGTGGTCCACGAGCAGGATCGCGTTGTTGACCACGATCCCCAGCATCATGATCACCCCCACGTACGCCTCCCGCGTGAAGGACGCGTCCGTGTAGAAGAAGATCAGGTAGACCCCGATGAGTGCCATCGGGACCGTCAGGATCACACAGAGGGGTTGGCGCAGCGACTCGAAGAGCGCCGCGGTCACCATGTAGACCAGGAGCAGCGCCACTGCGAGCACAGCCCAGATCTGACCCCGCTCCTCCCGGTCGATGAAGAAGCCCCGGTCGGCGCCCTCCACGGTGTAGCCGGCCGGCACCACGGTGCTGGCCATGACTTGCTCGTGCACCAGGTCCCCGAGGCGCGCGGGGCCGCGAAACTCGTACGCCACAGTCCGCTCGTACTGCTGGTTCTCGCGACGGATGCGGGCCAGCACGTCGCGCTCCTCGATCGCGATGACGTCGCCGAGTCGGATGCGGCGTCCTACGGGCGTATCGATGAGCGTCTCGCGGAGGCCGACGATGTCCAGGTCCAGATTGTCTTCCAGCTTCACCTGAATCTGCACCTCTTCGCCGCCCAGCTTGATGAAGCCCAGGCCGGCGGTCCCGGCAACCGCGGCGTTGAGCCGTCCGACCAGGTCGTCGACCGTGAGCTCGTACTGTGCGAGCCGGCTGCGGTCCACGCGGGCGACGAACTCCCAGGCCTTGTCGCGCTGGAAGCGTCCCGAGGAGGCGTTCGTGTCGACGTCCACGATGCGGCTCAATCGCTCCAGCCGGCCCCCGATGTCCTCCGCGATGTCACGCACACGCTCGTAGTTGTACCCGAGCACCTTGACGCCGTAGTTCGGTGCGCTCCCGCCGCCGCCGTAAAACGATGGCCCGTAACCGTATACGCGCACCTCCGCTCCTGTGAAGGTGTGGCTGTACGACTCCATCTGCGCCTTGATGGCCGGAGGCACGCCCGTGTTCTCGAGCGAGTCGGGGAAGGTGATCCGCATCGAGGCGAAGGTCGGCATGATATCCGCGGTGACGCGCTCCACCTGCGGAATCTGAGCCACGCGCTCTTCGAAGAAGCGCATGAGCTGATCGCTGCGCTCCAGGTTCGAGCCCCGGGGCAGCGTGATCTGCACCGAGATGTACGTGTCCTGGCCCCCACCCCCACCCCACATCGTCCACGTCGCGACGTATCGGTCGAAGAGGTAGTAGGAACCGCCGAAGACGATCGCCGTCATGAC
>JBDHDM010000436.1:0-3528 GCA_039591515.1 Gemmatimonadota bacterium
GATGACGGACGGGCTGTTCTGGAACTGCGTGGGCGCCCAGACGGTGCACACCCCGTCCCGGACCCATGCCGTGCAGTTCATGGGCTCCATGGTGGCGTGCGCGAGATAGGGAAGCGTGTATTCGACCCGTAGCTCCGCCGCGTCCCCACCCGCTCCGCTCTCGCCCCCGGCCGTGGACGCCGACACGTCCCCGTCCTCCCGCACCACCCTTCCGTCCTCCTGGGCTGCGCGGCGCAGTCGGGCGAAGATGGCTTCATCGTCGAGGTCCGGCTCGGGACCGTCCTCCCATTCGATCACCAGGGCATCTCGGCCCCGGGTCGCCGCCACGTACCCGCGCGCCACCACCGCGACACCGCCGTCGAGCTCGACGACCTCGTCCACACCGTCGACGGCCAGCGCGCGGCTCGCGTCGAACGAGCGGACCCGTCCGCCGAACACAGGCGGGCGTGCCACCACGGCCACCCTCGCCTCGGCCGGGCCGGCGTCAAGCCCGAACACCGCCTTGCCCGTGACTTTCGAGGGCACGTCGAGCCTGGGTACGGATCGACCGATGAGCCGGAACTCGGAAGCCTCCTTGAGCGGGACGGTCTCCGGCACCGGAACCGAGGCGGCGGCACCGGCGAGCTCGGCGTAGGAGAGTGCCTGCCCATCCGGACCGCCCGTGACCCGCCCGTCGGCCGTCTCCAGGCCGTCGACCGGCACGCCCCACTCGCGCGCGGCGGCCTCTCGGAGCATCCAGCGTGCCGTCGCGCCCGCGAGGCGAAGGGGTCGCCACGATTCCGCGACACTCGTGCTCCCCCCGGTCACCTGCATGCCACCCGACCCGTAGATCGCGTGTGCGGGCGCGAAGTCGAACGACACCTGGTCCCACGCGACGTCGAGCTCCTCTGCGACCAGCTGCGGGAGCGCGGTGGCGACCCCCTGCCCCATCTCGGAGCGGTCCACCATGATCGTGACCGAGCCATCGGCATCGATTCGCAGATAGGCGTTGGGGGCGAACGTCGCGTCCGTTTCGGGCAGACCCGGACGGCGCGTCGCCCTCCACGTGATCCCGAGCGTAAGGCCCGTGCCCACGACCACCCCGATCTTCACGAACGACCGACGCGAGAGCCTCGACGACTCCGGGGCCGGAGGAGACTTCCCCTCCCGAGCCGAAGCGGCGATCCCTTTCGATGACTCGGGCGAGTGCTCCGTCATCGTTCCGCTCCCGGCCCATCGCTCGCCGCCGCCGCAGGATCGTCCGGCTGCGCCTGGGGCACAGCCCCGCCGGCCGCATCGGTCGCCTGCGCTTCCGCCTGGATCTCGGCGGCTCGATGGACCGCCTTCCGGATCGCGACGTACGCGCCGCAGCGACACACGTTGCCGGACATCGCCACATCGACGTCCTCGTCTGTGGGCTCCGCGTTCCGTGCGAGCAGTGCGGACGCCGACATGATCTGGCCCGACTGACAGTAGCCGCACTGCGGGACCTGCTCCTCGATCCACGCGCGCTGCACAGGGTGGGCGCCGACGGGCGAGAGACCCTCGATCGTCGTGATCTCGGTGCCCGCGACCTGCGCGATCGTCATCTGGCACGAGCGCACGGCCTGTCCGTTCATCAGAACCGTACAGGCACCACACTGCCCGATACCGCACCCGAACTTCGTGCCGAGAAGTCGGAGCTCCTCCCGGAGCACCCACAGGAGTGGGTGGTCGTCCGCCCCCTCGATCGTACGGGCGACCCCGTTCACGATCAGCTCCGTATTGGCGATCTCACGAGCCCTTGTCGAAGATGACACGCCACACCCCGTCCCGGTCGCGTCGCCAGACCGAGTTGAACCTCCCGGCGGTGGCACCCGTCGCGGCGGTCACCGGTCCCGAGCTGAGCGCCAGACCGCCGGACTCCAGTACCTGCACGAGGTCCGGCGTCCAGGAGAAGGGCGCCTCCGGTCCCTCGAAGTAGCGCCGCCAGTCTGCGGCGATCTCCTCCGGCCCCCGAAGCGGCCGATTGCCGTTGAAGAACACCGCGTCTGGAGCGATGAAGCTCATGAACGCATCGAAGTCGCGATCGGCCATCGTCTGAGCGAAAGCGACTTCGCGGTCACGCACGTCCTGCGCCCCGGGGCCGTCGAGGTCCACCGGCTCCTGGGCCGCTACACCGAGAGGCCGGAGAAACAGGACGGCGAAGACGGCCCACCGGATGGTCATGACGTCCGGCTCTCACCGCGAAAGCCCAAGCGGCGACGCTCCCCGCGGCGGGCGTAGGCGATGGCGGTGAACGCGATCACGTTCATGAGCGGGATCGTCGGCGGCCCGAGCGTACCCGGGTTCATGATCAGCGTGACCGCCGCGCCGCACATGATGGTGGCGACGAGCCCACCGGCGTACATGGCGAAGCGCGGGACGAACACCCCGATCGCGCCGCCGACCTCGAGCGCTCCGATCACGTACGCGAAGCCTCCGGGGTACCCCCAGCTCTGGAAGCGTTCGACCCACGCGTCGGGCTGCATGAACTTGTTCGCTCCAGCGAGCAGCATGAGGAATCCGAAGACGATGGTGAAGACCCACAGCACGATCCGACCCAACTTCGCCCTCGTCCCTTCGTCGCTCATCGTGATACCTCCTTTCACGTCTGACTCATCGTCGCGGCCCTCCGCGCCCAAGGCAACCGGGTCCTCTCGCCACGTCTCGGTCGCAGCTTCCGTCGGGCGCCGGCGCAGGGCAGTCAGCTGATCGGCCGGCCCAACACTTCCCTCCCCCCTACGACCGGCAGCGTGATCGAGGTCCCGGCCAGGTCGACCTCCAGCTCGGTGCCAGGCTCCGGCCAGAGCGTGAACTCCGGGTCGCTGGAAAAGATCATCAGGCCGATCCGCTGCCCGGCGGGTATGATCTGGTCGTCCGGTTGGAGATCGAACCGTAACTCGCGGAACTGGCCCGGTACCAGGGGCGAGCTCTCCCGAAGGGAGCCCTCGTTCTGCGGGTCGGCCCAACCCCGGGTGATCACGTTGTCCGTGATCGCGCTGTCTTCGGTCCATGGAAGCGCCACGAGCCAGACCGACAGGTTGGCCGCGGGTGCATTCGCCGCCACCCGGATCTGCACGGACGCGACCCCGGAGAGGTGCACGTCCCGGGTCAGCTCCGATGTGGCATACAGCAGGCGGCTACCCGATTCCGGGGCAGCGGCCAGGTCGCCGCCTCGCAGGGTGACGTCGTCGACGACGCCCTCCACGGGCGCCTCGTCGGGCCGATCGATCGTGAGGGAGCCGACCGCGTTGCCGCCCCCGTTCGGGTAGAGCGTGACTCCCTCGGACTCCGGGTTGGGGAAGTCCTCGTACGGGGTCGGATCGGTATCACCGACGCGCACGATCCAGGCCCGCGGATCGTCCTCGACGCCGTTGTCGACGTCGTACAGGTATCGGGTGAACCAGCGATTCATCCGCTCGAGCGGTGGCGGGCCTCCGTGAGCACCCTGATGGTAGTAGACCTGCACCGGGACACCGCGCTCCTCGAGCGCCTCGGTGATGCGGAAGCTGTGCTCGGGCATCACGT
>JBDHDM010000437.1:0-3525 GCA_039591515.1 Gemmatimonadota bacterium
GTCGACGATGGTCCATGCTGAGTCGAGACGCGGGGCGGAGGAGGCTCCTGCCCGCGCTCCGGTGGTTGCTGCCGTCACGACCCAGGAATCGCCGTCGCAGAGAGCAGGGGAGGGCACCCGTACGCCCGCGATGGGCTCAAATGCCCGCAGCGCGACGTCGAGCCCGTCCACTCCGGCTGCTCGGCGCATCGACGGGTACGCGATCCTGATCGGCATCTGGGCGCTCGGTGCCCTCTGCCTGCTCTCGGCGACGCTCTTCGGTCATGTGGCCGCGTGGCGGATGTCGACGATCGGAGTGGAGCATCCCGATCCCCATGTCGGTCGCAGGCTCGCGACCCTCTGCGTGCAGCACGGAGTCAGGCGGCCGGTCCGACTGCGAGTGGGCGCTTCGATGCGGGTGCCGGCGACGTGGGGCTTTCTCCGGCCGACGATCGTTCTGCCTCCCCAGCACGTACGCTGGTCGGCGGCCACGCTGGACCGGGTGCTCCTGCACGAGCTGGCCCATGTGCTGCGAGCGGACTGCTGGACGTACCTGATCGGAGAGCTCGCGAGGGCTCTGCACTGGCTCAACCCGCTCGCCTGGTATGCCGTGTCGAAGCAGCGAGGCGAGAGCGAGCGCGCATGTGACGACCTCGTTCTCGTGCGAGGCAGCGCCGCGAGCGAGTATGCGGCCGACTTGCTCGAGCTCGTTCGATCACTCCGTCCTGGAAGGCCGTTGCCTCGGGCCGCGCTCGCGATGGCGAGGCCCGCAGCCCTCGCCGATCGGGTCCGCGCTGTGCTCGATCCCGAGCTGGAGCGTAGAGTCGTGAGCCGACAGGGCGTGGCAGCCACCGCCGTCGTTGCGCTGCTGGTGTGCTTCCTGACGACTGCGGTCGTGCCGGTCGCCCGAGCTCAGGAGAGCCCGGCGGCGCCGGCGCCCGTCGTGGAGCCCGCGTCGGAGTCGCAGCCAAGGCTGATCGCTCTCACACCCGAGCCGAGCGTGAGGTCCGTGCCGGGCCAAGCGCCGTCCGCATGGACCGAGCCCTCTCCGGCGGGTCGCCAGGCCGGACCAACCGCCGAGGCCCGGTCGACCGCCGAGGTCATGGCTACGGTGATCGAGCCGACCGCGCCGTTCGTGCTGGCATCCGAGGCCGAGGAGAGCTCCCTGGCCGAGAGCGTTCCCCAGCCTGCGGCGATCCTGAGGGCTGTTTCCCGTTCCCGGTCCGAGCCCGCCGCACGGCTCGGAATCCCGGGGGTGCCCGCTGCGCTCCCGCAGGCCGCCCAGGAGGTCTGCTCCTACGACGGACGAGGCAGTCGCTCGACCCACATCGACTCCGACGACGAAGAGATCCAGATCCGGTGGGAGACCGACGGCTGTCGGGTCGACATCGAGATTCGCGGGCAAGTCGAATTCAGCCCGGACGACACCCGGATCGCGTCGATGGCCCCCGACGCCCGCGTCGAGATCGAGGAGCGCCTGGGAGGGAGTCAACGACGAGCCCGGCTGGAGGGCACGCGCGGCGGCATCGAACGGAGCTATTGGGTCGACCGTGAGGAGGTCGCGTGGGGCTCCGACGCCGATCGATGGCTCGCCCAGCTCCTTCCGGAGCTCTTTCGCCAAACCACCATCAATGCGCGCCCGCGCGTGCGCCGGATGCTCGAGGAGGGTGGACCCGACCGGGTCTTCGACGAGGCGGCGCTGATCCACAGCGACCACGTGAAGCGTGTCTACCTCGAGCTCCTCATGGAGGAGGCGGATCTGACCGAGCGTGAGTATGCGCGGGTGATCGAGGCCGCGGCCGAGATCGACTCCGATCACGGCTCGTCGGAGCTGCTCCTCTCGGTGATCGCCGAGGCCGGTATGCGGCCGGCGTTCCAGGAGCCCATGCTTCACGCGGCGGAGCGTATCGACTCCGACCACCAGAAGTCACGGGTCCTCCAGACGTTGCTCGAGTCCGAGCTGAGCGTCGAGCAATTCGACGCGGTCATCGAGGTGGCCGCTACGATGGACTCGGATCACAACCTCGGCATGGTGCTCGAGACGGTCGCGCGCGAGGGGAACATGAGCAACGCGGGCCGCGCCTCCTATCTGCAGGCCGTGCGTTCGATGGACTCGGACCACAGCCGGAGCCTGGTGATCCACGCGTTCCTCGACGTGGGGACCCTCTCCCCCGACGAGGTCACCACGGTGCTCGAGATGACAGACGGCATCGACTCCGATCACAATCGTGGTGAGGTGCTCCAGCGCGTGGCGGCCGAATACGACTTGAACGGGCCGCAGCTCGACGCGTATCTGCGGAGCGCCCGACAGCTCGACTCCGATCACCAGGTGCAGATGACGGCCGCCGCGGTGATCGACGCCCCGAGCTTCGCCGCCGGCCACTTCACCACCGTGCTCGCCATGGCGGATCAGGTGGACTCCGACCACAACCGAGCGATGATCCTGCAGGAGTTGGTGCAGCGGCGGGAGCTGGGGCCGACTCAGGTCGAGGCGCTGCTGGACGTGGCGGTCGGGATCGGGTCGGACCATCAGCTCGGGGCTACGCTGGAGCTCCTGATCCAGGAGGAGACGCTGGACAGCGCGGGCGTGAACGCGTTGCTGACCGCGGCGGGACAGATCGGGTCGAGTCACCAGCGTTCGACCGTGCTCATCGCTGCGGCCCGGCGCTACGAGATGGAGGGCACGACGCGGGAGCGGTATCTCGATCTGACGGACGGCTTGAGTCGGCACGATCGCGATCGGGCGCGGGCGGCGATCGCCGACACGCGGCGCAGGTAGGGCAACGCCGCCTGCGCCAGTGGGGCCGGAGGCGTAACGTAGCTGCGACGTTGGTCTCGTTCCGGACTGCTCCCATGCGCCCACGGCTAGCTCGCCTATCCTCGCTGCTCCCCGCGCTCGTCGCGATCCTGGCCTGTGGGCCAGGCGAGGCTCCCGCGAACGACGACGCCCTCGGGGAGCTCTCGGACGATGCGATCGCCCCCGATTGGTGCGCGCGCCTGCCGCGAGCGGCATACGCCGAGCTCGACCGGGTCGAGGCCCCGTCGGATTGGTTCGAGGTGTATTCGGTAGGCGACGGCGTGCTCGCGATCTACGAGCCCCTGCAATGGCAGGAGGTCATCTCGTACCTCGTGCTCGGTACCGAGCGAGCGCTGCTCTTCGACACCGGGATGGGGATCGCCGCGATCTCCACCGTGGTCGGTCACCTCACCGACTTGCCCGTGACCGTGGTGAACTCGCATTCCCACGTGGACCACGTCGGTGGCAATGCCGAGTTCGAGACGGTGGTCGGGATGGACACCGACTTCACGCGCGAGCGCGCACGAGGACTCGAAAACGGGCGTGTCCGGGGCGAGGTCGCACCCCAGGCCCTGTGCGCGACGCTGCCCGACGGGGTGTCGGAGGATACGTACGTGAGCCGGTCGTGGACGATCGCGGAGGTCGCTGTCGACGGTCATCGGATCGATCTCGGCGGACGGGTCGTCGAGATGCTGCACGTGCCCGGCCACACGCCGGACGCCGTCGCGCTGCTCGACGCGGAAGCCGGA